>NZ_JBXYJG010000010.1:0-113544 GCF_057396255.1 Psychrobacter sp. CX21
GAGACTTTCCCAAACTTTGTGTAACTGCTTATAATCCATAGTAAAGGAGAATAAGCAATGACAAAACAAACAGAACTAAAAAAACTAGCCGAACAAATGGCCAAACACGTTGGCAGCTTTGAAGACATCAAAGCATTTCAAAAAGAGCTCATGCAGTCATTTATTGACACTGCATTAGAAGCCGAGATGGAAGAGCATCTAGGCTATCCTAAGCATGAAAAGGCGGATACCCCAAACAAGCGCAACGGTCACACCAAAAAGACAGTGCGCAGTGACACAGGTGAGATTGAAGTATCTACACCCAGAGACCGTGAAGGAAGCTTTGATCCTGTATTGGTTGCAAAGCATCAAACTCGTATCACTGGGCTCGATGATAAAATCATCATGTTTTACGCCAAAGGCCAGACAACCACTGAGATTGTTGAGAGTATCAAAGATATCTATGACGTTGATATCTCAACCAGTCTCGTATCAAGGGTTACTGACAACATCATAGATGACATCACAGCATGGCAGAATCGTCCACTAAGTAGCTTATATCCTATCGTATATTTAGACTGCATTGTCGTTAAAGTACGTCAAGACAAGCAAATCATTAATAAAGCCATCTATCTGGCCTTAGGCGTCAATCTTGAGGGCAAAAAGGAGCTACTGGGTATGTGGCTATCGGAGAATGAAGGCGCTAAGTTCTGGCTAGGTATTCTCACTGAACTACAAAACCGTGGGGTTCAAGATATTCTTATTGCCTGTGTGGATGGTTTAAAAGGCTTTAGCGAGGCAATTAATACGGTATATCCAAACACACAGGTTCAGCTATGTATTGTGCATATGGTACGTTACTCTATGAAGTTTGTACCATGGAAAGATAGAAAAAAAGTAGCGGCTGGTTTAAAGGCGGTTTATGGTGCTGATACGCTTGAGCTGGCAGAGGCTAGCCTTGAGCAGTTTAATGAGATCTGGGGCGATAAATACCCGCATGTGGTTACCTCTTGGCGCAATAATTGGGAGGGCTTAACCGTGTTCTTTGATTACCCGAAAGACATTAGAAAAGCCATTTATACGACCAATGCTATCGAGTCATTAAATAGCGTGATTCGTACCGCTGTGAATAAGCGTAAGATATTCCCATCTGATCAAGCGGCGTTAAAGGTTGTTTATCTAGCGACTCAGCAGGCGTCTAAAAAGTGGTCGATGCCCATCCGTAACTGGACGTCTGCTCTTAATCGATTTATGATTATGTTCGATGAGCGTGTTAGTAAGCATTTAATCTAAATTGCAGTTACACAGAATTCAGGATGGGCTCATGATATCCATAAACACCATAGCCATTGAAGATACTAAAAGGCACTAATTTCATTTAAATTAGCGCCTTTCTTATTTTGGGAGCAATATTTATTCAACAGACCCTAGTAGAAGCGACATTTTTATTTGATGTTTTGATGGTGATTAATTTGATCTCGTAACCATGCTTTTAGGTCTTCTGACATGGTAGCAAGCTGATCGCTTAAATAGTCATCGATACGGCTCTCTAGTTCTTTGACAAACTTATCATCAATTTCACCTTCGGTCGTTTCAAATTTAAAATCAGCTGATGCAGCTGGGTTTATATCAGCCATTTTTATCTCTATAATGTCATCTGCTACTAGTATTTTCGTAGTGTTGGATTGATGGTCATTATTACTTTCACTGTCGTTATTGCCACTGCTATTATTGTCACCGTTATTATTACTTTCATTGTTACTGCTACTGTCAGTATTGCTATCTGTCTTAGCAGTATCTGCATCAACGGACTCGGTATTAAGGGCTTCTGTATTGGCAAGATGACTATCAACAATGGCATCATTATCTTCTAACCTTAACTCATCATCTTTCCTTAACTCATCATCAATTGAACTTGGATTAGAGTCTATACTTTGTTCGATAATTTGACGGTTAGAATCGTCCAGATTAGAGACATTCACATTTGGAGTATCTGAGGTTAATACGGTATCTGAATCAGGGGTCTCATTGTCCTGTGTTTCTCGGTACAGGCTATGCGCTTCTTGATGCTCTTGGCGCAATCGCTCTACTTCGAGTTGGGCGTCGTGCTCTTTTGCCAATGCAATCTCTTCCAACGCTATATCGGCATAAATACTATCAATATATTGATTCAAATCAGGATTGGTAAAACAAAAGGTATCTAAATCAGTGTCATCGTCCAATAGCAGAGTAATGTCATCTAATTCTTGAATAAGTGCGCCTTTCACTTGTTGAGGGGCATTCGTCCAGTGATGAGCAAATTGGTGCGAAAACGCTACTTGTGACATAGTTTAAAATCTCCATATTGATATAACACGAATGTGCGACTTAACGTTAATCAGACCATTTTGCAAACACTAAAGAAGCGTTAGTACCCCCAAACCCAAAGCTATTTGACATGCTAAGCATTAAGTTTCTAGTAGGACGTGCTTGATTTGCAACATAATCTAGCCGGCAGGCCTCATCTTGGTTTTCTATATTTATGGTCGGTGGTGCAGTCTGATACTGCAAGGCTAAAACACTAAATATAGCTTCAATAGCGCCCGCCGCACCCAATAAATGGCCTGTCATAGATTTGGTAGAGCTGACTAATATCTGATCACAGCACTGCTCAAACACATGTTCAATCGCTTTAGATTCCGCGATATCGCCCGACGGTGTGCTGGTACCATGTGCGTTAATATATCCAATATCACAAGGTGCAATACCTGCATCACTAATCGCACTTTGCATGGCACGTGCTGCCCCTCCGCCATTAGCGGGTGGCGCAGTAATATGATGGGCGTCATCACTCATACCAAAACCTGCAAGTTCTGCTAAAATTGTGGCGCCTCTAGCAGTAGCGTGTGCCAAGCTTTCTAGTACCAGCACACCAGAACCATCTCCTAATACAAAACCGTCACGGTCTTTATCAAAAGGACGACTGGCGCGCATTGGGTCATCATTGCGGGTAGATAGAGCGCCCATCGCAGCGAAGCCTGACATCCCAAGTGGGCTAGACCCTTTTTCACTACCGCCTGCAAGCATCACATCACAATCACCATAGGCAATCAACCGAGCAGCCAGACCAATAGCGTGAGCGCCAGAAGTACAAGCAGTCGCTGTCGCTAAATTAGGACCCCGTAAGTTGTGTTTGATGGCCACCATACCCGCTGCCATATTCACAATAGCGCCGGGTAGACTAAAAGGTGATACACGGCGAGCACCTTTTTGAGCGAGGGTATCTCGGCTATCTTCAAGGGTTTGTAGTCCCCCGATACCTGAGCCAATAATCACACCGATGCGATCTGCATCAATACGCTGTACAGGGGTAGGTTGTGACGTTATCTCATCAATAAAACCGGCCTGTTTTAATGCCATACTAGCGGCGGCAATACCATAGTGGACAAAGCTATCATAACGTCTCACTTCTTTTGTTGCCATATAAAGACTGGGGTCAAAATCTTCGATGGTTCCTGCAAACTGTGAGCGAAAAGTTGACGCATCAAAATGGGTAATGGGTTTAATACCACTTTTACCATTAATCAATTGTTGCCAAGAGGTTTCGACATCTAACCCCAAAGGCGTCACTGCCCCCATACCAGTAATGACAACCCGTTGATGGTCGTCACGAGTATGATAAGGCGCTTTACGACGTGTGGCGCTTGAAGCACTAAAAGAGGGTTGCATAGAGTTAAGACTCATAATAGATTATTGCCTTATAACTTTACTTTTCGCCATATACTTTTAAATTGGTTGAAAAGGCACATTGCTTCATACGCGCGGATTGCACAACAGCATCACGTTCGCCATATAAACGCGATAATTTAGCGTTTCGAGCATTACTATTGTTACTCTTTCCTACACCAATATTAATATTGGGGGAAACCCCCCAGCGCCCAGCTGAAATACCGACGCCAACACCAGTTGTGGTAATGCCCGAATAAGCGTTTTTTTCATTACTGATATAATTTTGAATACGGTTGTATTCTTGAGACAATCCGGAACAATTATAACTTTGGTAGTTGCTAGGCGGTATATATTGCGGCGTTACATTTGGTGTACTGGCGCAACCACTTAACAATAGGCTGCCCAATAACACACCAGTTGACGCAGGCAAAAGTTTTAACATAAAGTATGGCATAGTAAATCCTGAATTCATGATAGGGTTAAACCCGAGTTAAAGCAGACGTTGTATTACCCTTATTTATTAGACTGATTATAGAGTATCTACTGATATAAAAAATGGGATCACAAACATTCAAATTATATGATGTTACCTGGTTTTATAAAGGCCAAGGTTATAATCCCAATGTAGGCAACTAACGCAATTAAGATACCAGCTTTGCTTTGGGCTAGTGTGGCAGTCGGTCTAAATGCTTTTATACTAGCACTTATTGCAGCAACAAGTAATATAATCTTGCCTGCCACCCACTGAAGCGGCACGTTAAGGCTTAACAGTGGCATGACCAATACGATTCCTGAAATGATTACCAAAGCATATGCCATATGAGTGGCAATTTTACCCTTTTTATCAAAGCGTTCACCTCGATTGATGACTAAAAAACTTTGCCATATAAACAACACAATAATTATCGCTACCATCAGCATATGTAAGTGTTTCATAAAATCCCTTCGCGGTTACCGTCACTTCGTTTTAATAGATAAGACTATAATTTAGATAATATCATCGTCAAAATAAAATTATAAGTCCATCCCAAATTTACCTATTTATTTTGTCCTGCACACAGCGGACTTGCGGGAACATCTTGATTTTTCTCATAAAGTTTATCCCACTCATCTGGGGTATAAGCATGTATCGCTAAGGCATGAACTTCGCCACCCTGACTTGTCATTAAAGGGTTTACCAAAGCATATATTTGCTGATGGCGCCCGACCAATCGCATACCTGAGAATTCAGGGCTGACAATGATAAGTTTGAAGTGGCTTTGTTTACCCTCAAAGTATCCTGCATGATTCATAGATTCATTAATCAGCTCGACATGTTCAGGATATAGGGGAGATAAGCTTTCTATGAGTGCATTATGCGTATCCAATGCGGTAGTCTCCTAATTTGAGGTAATATAATAGAGTCTTTACGTGCCTTAGACACCAATGATATTAATGACATAAATTCAATTTAAAAACTGGGCTTATTTTGTCTTGTGTTATCTTATCAAGGATTATTGAGCCTGCTCTATAGTTTGAATGTGAAATTGCTCGAATGTGAGATGTTTTGAATGTGAGATAGCTTGAAAGTTAGATAGCTTAAATGTGCATAATAAAAGACTACTTTAGAAGAGTTAACTAAATTAAAATTGAATAGAACGAAAAAACAGCCAAAGCATCGCTATTGACTGTTTAATAACTTTGAATTAAATATAACGGTTTGACTCTAATAGTTCAGAGTTATCTAGTTGTTATAATAAGGCATAACCTCTGGAATCAAGCTTTGCAACGTAGCAATACGGTTTGCGCTTGAAGGGTGAGTGCTTAAGAATTGGGGCGGCTCACCTTGGCTGGCGCGCTGCATTTTTTTCCATAAGTTCACCGCTGCGTTGGGGTTATACCCCGCTCGAGCCATTAGTACCAGTCCGATTTTATCCGCTTCAGCTTCTTGGGTACGACTGTTTGGACGTGAGATACCCAAATCACCAGCAATATTGGCTAAGTCCGCTTGACCTTGCGATAAGCCAAATATACTCGCCGCAATACCGATACCTGCTTGGGTAGCATATTGACTTGATATACGTTCACGAGAATGCTCACGAATGGCATGCGCCATTTCATGTCCCATGATAGCAGCAATTTCAGCATCAGTTAGGTTTAAACGGTCGATAATACCTGAGTAAAACATAATTTTACCACCAGGTAATACAAACGCATTCAATTGGTCAGATTGAATGGTATGCACTTCCCAATCCCAGTTTTTAGCATCACCACGGTATAGCTCTGCTTGATTAATTAATTTACGTGCAATACGATTTAAGCGGGCCAATTGTGCAGGATTGGTATCTAATACCCCTTGTGCATTAGCTTCTCTTAATAATTGACTATAACTCTGAGCAGACATTTGTAATACTTGTTCATTAGAGACCAATAATAGCTGCTGCCTTTCACTACCGAGGACCCCTGAATTAGTGGTTGAGGTACAGCCAGTAAGTGCCATAGCTCCGATAGAAGCCGCTAATGTACTATGTATTAAAAATTTCTTCATTATAGTCCTCTCTAAGTAATATAATCCGTAAATATGGTTGAGTGGCTGGTAGTTATGGGCGGTTAACAGTTTTGAGTAGTTGATAGTTTTAAGTAATTGATGATTTCGAACAGCTGGAAGTTTTAGAGATAAATAATTTTGTAACTAGCTCTATTTATGGCTCTATTTATGTATCTTGCTTTATTTATATAGTCATTAATATCCGTAATCTGCTTTAAATAACCCTAATGTTCTATTAACTAAATATAAGATTTTTTGAACACCAACCTATACAAACACAAATGTATATAGGATTCTATATTAAACATAATTTTGCTTACCTACAGTAACAAAATAGGTTTTTATTGTAAATCTATGCGTATAGCCTGATAGAGATATCAAAAATATAGCTATTAAAAAAGTATTGACAGATGTTTCATTTCGTATATAATATCCCACCTATCAAGACGTAGTAGAAGTTTCAGTATAAGCGGGATTAGCTCAGTGGTAGAGCATAACCTTGCCAAGGTTGGGGTCGAGAGTTCGAATCTCTTATCCCGCTCCATATTTTAATATAGACTTTTAAGAATCGTTTGATAGATAATTTGTTGTAACTATTAACTCATATTTGTTAATGACTTCAAGTTCTTACCTTATGCGGGAATAGCTCAGCTGGTAGAGCACGACCTTGCCAAGGTCGGGGTCGCGAGTTCGAATCTCGTTTCCCGCTCCAAATATGCTTATTTTATCATTTGATAAATAAATAAAAAATATATAGCCAAAACCCCACCATTCAATTAAGAGTAGTGGGGCTTTTTGTGGTTGGTCGACTAATTAAAGTATCTACATTTTAACTTATTCGATCATTATTTAACTATCCCCTCCAAATGTAAATTCAGTTACACCCCTTTACCTTAGACCTACGTTCTATAGGTAGATACTTGTATTTAGTAATATCACTTACCTATAATCACTACAAACGCTTCACAGTAATAAATTTGTGCACTCATATACTTAATCAGGACTAAGCTTTAAGCCTGTAAAAACAAGATTTAATAAATGAGGGTATGAAATGTTGTTTATTATCTCGTTATAAACCCATTCGTAGATGGTTTTATTGTCTGGGAAGTTATTATCTCGCAGTTAATCCATCTGAGTGCTTATAGATTTAAATCACGAAGCTTTTGAGGAACAATAACTATTTTAGTTATTTCTAATTAATAAATTATTCAATAGGATGAAATCATGAAATTATTAACCAAATCAGTTTTAACTTGTGCAGTATTGGGCGGTGCACTAACTGTGAGTGCTTGTCAAAACACACCAATGAATCAAGGTAATGTTGTTACAACGACGCCGCAGGCTCAAAAAAATATGGTGGTACTGTCTGAAAATCAAATTCTAAAAGTATTAAGCACAGCAAACAATGGCGAGATTATGCAAGCTAAAGTGGCTATGCCAAAGTTACAATCTGCATCAGCACGTACATTTGCTGAAAAGATGATTGAAAAGCACACTGAAAATGAGATGAAAGGACAGGCTTTAGGCAAGCAGTTGGGCCTAGTGCCACAAGCCAGCCATACGAGTAATGCGCTGCAAGTAGATAGCAATAATATAGTCACTAAACTTTCTCAAGCTTCTGCGCCAGCCGATAAGATGTATTTGATGGATCAAGTTAAAGTTCATGCTAAAGTTTTAAACACTATTGATAATGAGCTTATGCCAAATGCAAAAACACCTGAACTACGTAATTTCTTAGCGCAAACCCGTGCAGCGGTAGCTATGCATCTAAATGTGGCTCAACAATTAGTTTCTGCAATGTCTTAATAACTTATGCCTATTATTAATAGGTTGTATATAAACTTAGGTCCTATAAGCATTTTTCATGCTTTTAGGGCTTTTTTATATATGCTCATTCATAAGATAGACATTTAAATCAATCAATAAAGTATTATAATAATATAACGTTACATATGGTCAATTTGTAGTAACTTTCAGCTATAGCAAATAAAGTATTAAATTTGCGTTTATATGTGATTGTTATCACTTAAATTACTTATTAATTAATTAGAGAATGAGTTAAAATCTACCAGTGGGTTATAAGGAGGCTCTATGGCACATCAAATCATACCCAGTCATTGGAAAGTTAAGCGTTCAACGCCTTTTTTCACAAAAGATAACGTACCCAAATCTTTATTAAATCATCACAATACTGCACAAGGTGTTTTCGGACAGATTTGTGTGATGCAGGGCGTAGTAACTTTTTATGGCTTTGCTAATGAACAGTCAACTGAGCCTGAGAAAAAAGTCATTATTAACGCAGGTGAGTTTGCGACCAGTCCTCCTCAATATTGGCATAAAGTTGAGTTAAGTGATGATGCTCAATTTAATATCGTATTTTGGGTTGAGAATATAAAAGAAAGTGGCAGTAAGCTTATGACTCAATCCAAAATTCATAATCAAGATATGCACGAGATATTTGATACGCCAAATCCGTAATCGATGCTTTTAATACTATCGCTAAATCATAAACCATACTCAGTCAAAACTTAATTTTAAAACGCATTTTTTCTTATAAAGGATGGATAAAAATCATATCCTCATATATAATAGGGGATAGAAAATTTATAACATTACTTATGATTTTCAAGCCAAAATACTTCAAGCCCTAAGCGAATTTATATAGCAATAGTTTATACTATAAAATTAATTGATTTCTTTTATAAAATTCGCCCCTTTAATATAGATTTATTAATAAAATTTCGCTCGATATTCAGTCAGTCTTCTACTAGTTTTATTTATTAATTATTTTAAAATAAGATTAGCGCATTTAAATTCAATGAATATAAAACATATGCTAATTTGTTGATAAGTTTGTTCAAATATCGTACTAATTATTGTTATAAAAAAATATAATAATTCTTTTCCTGCCAATTTTATACAGTCCCTAATACTTTGATTTTAATTCCCGTATATCACTACAAACATTAATACGTACAGCTAAGTACATATATATAAATACATAAAAAATAGTCTAAAGCCATAAAATTACCGGAAGGGGAAACCTATGCAATCAAATACTCAACCTGTAAAGCGTGAATGGTTAACAGTATTGATAATGTCATTTATTGCTTTGCCAATTATCGCGCTATTATTTATTTGTGCCTATGGCTTTATTGTTTGGTTTGGTCAGCTTCTATTTTGGGGACCACCAACTTAAGTCAAACTTGCTCAAAATTTATATAATACTGAGCATTATTTTATTGAGACAAAAATTTTAAGGTGGCATTTTAAAATTAGGTATCTCTCACTAATATACTAATTTAATTTCTCTACCTAGATAAGATTTGAATATGGCAAGGAATTATTATGAACGCAATTAAACGCTTTTTTGGCTGGCTGCGTCGGCTCTTATTTCAACCTTCCGCCAAAATTGGGCTAGGTCTGCTAATCATTATTGGTTTTGCAGGTGGGGTATGGTTCTGGGCTGGTTTTAATGCTGGATTAGAAGCGACAAATACTGAAGAATTCTGCTTGTCTTGTCATACGATGGAAGACAATATGTTGCCAGAATTACAAAAAACCGTGCACTGGCAGAACCGTACTGGGGTTCGTGCAGAGTGTCAAGATTGTCATGTACCCCATGACTTTACTGATAAAATTGCGCGTAAAATGCAAGCGTCTCGAGAAGTATTGGGCGAGATCGTGGGTAGCATAGATACCCGTGAGAAGTTTTTGGAGCATCGTGGTGTACTTGCACAGCGCGAATGGGCGCGGTTTAAGGCCAATAATTCCAAAGAGTGTCGTAATTGCCATGACTACGACAGTATGGACTTTAGCGCTATGCGTGTGACATCGCAAATGATTATGCGCAGTGCAGCAGAGCGTAATGCCAGTTGTGTGGATTGCCATAAAGGTATTGCTCATGAATTGCCAGTTCTAGAAGGTATGCATAATCCAGCCTTTGACTCATTAGTGTCAGAAGCTTCGGGTACTAAAATTACTGTTGGTGAAACATATTACAACATCGTACCTCAGCCGCTATATTTAGACTCTGAAAAATCAAAACAAGCCGGAACTATTGAAGTGGCTGCACCTGCTAAAGTTATTGCTCATGAAAATGGCATGACTCAGATTGAGCTTGATATGTGGCGCAAAAATAAAGGCTATGGCCGTGTTTGGTATACGCACTTTGGTTTAAATATTGTGGATGCCATTATTGACAAAGAGTTATCTCGTGATGAGTCATTGATTACGGTTAAGGAATCTAAAGAAGATCCATTAACAGGTCTAGAATGGCAAAAAGTCAGTGGTCAGTTCTGGGTAGAAGACGGCTTGATGATGGACAGTCTAGAGCCTGCTTGGGATATTGCGGGTCAAACCTATGCTGATAATTGTAGTGTATGTCACCGTCAGCCAGATCCTGCGGGTCATGATGCGAACCAATGGCCAGGCTTGTGGGCTGGTATGGTTGGATTCACTAATCTAGATGATGATACTGGCGCATTGGTATTGAAGTACTTACAGCTTAATTCATCAGACTTTTCACGTAGTAATCATGCACCAGGTTCGCCTGAGAATGCGGTACAGACTGCACGCCCATAAGGCACCAATACGTTTAAGATAAAGAGGTTATTATGAAAAATATGAATCGTAGGGGCTTTTTGAAATCGTTGGCAGCTCTATCGGGTACAGCCATGCTACCGATGCCGCTACTGGCTGATGATAGTATTTTGACTAATGCTACTGGCGAAAAGGCGCAAGATTGGAGCGGCTGGAAGATGTCAGGGGCTCACTGGGGCGCCTTTCGCGCCAAAGTTGAGGCGGATACTTTAATTGAAATCAAACCTTTTGAGTTTGATCAATATCCTACAAAGATACTAGATGGTGTACCCGGCATTATTTATAGCCCCTCTCGTGTTCGTTATCCAATGATTCGCGTAGATTGGTATCGAAACCGTGAAAACAGTGACCGCACTCAGCGAGGAGACAATCGCTTTGTTCGCGTAAGCTGGGATGAGGCGCTGGATATTCTTTATGAAGAGCTTGAGCGCATTCAAAAAAACTATGGCCCATGGGCACTGCATACTGCGAACGTGGGTTGGCGCTCGGTAGGTAACATCCATAGCTGTGGTAACCATATGCTTCGTGCGATCGCCATGCATGGCAAGAGTGTCGGAACGGCTGGTGACTACTCGACCGGTGCAGGACAGATGATTCTGCCTTATATATTGGGTTCTACTGAGGTTTATTCTCAAGGCACATCGTGGCCATTGATTTTAGAGAATTCAGACTTAATAATCTTCTGGGCAAATGACCCCATTAAGAACCTGCAAGTAGGCTGGAATACTGAAACTCATGAAGCTTACGAATATTATGAGATACTGCGCGATAAAGTTAAGAATAACGAGATAGAAGTTATTTGTCTTGATCCTGTTAAAAGTAAAACGCAAAACTACCTTGAGTGTGACCATCAGTATGTCAATCCAATGACTGATGTGCCTCTCATGTTAGGTATCGCTCATACGTTATATACCGAGAACCTTTACGATAAAGAGTTTATCGATATGTATGCGCTCGGTCTCGATGAGTTTACTCCATATCTTATGGGAGAGACCGAAGATAAGGTTGAGAAAACGCCTGAATGGGCGGCTAAGATATGTGGCGTAGATGCCGATACCATCCGTAATCTAGCTCGTAAGATGGCAAAGAGTCGTACTCAGCTTTGCTTTGGTTGGGCAATTCAACGTCAGCAACATGGCGAACAGCCCTATTGGATGGGCGCTATTATCGCAGCAATGCTAGGTCAAATTGGTCTGCCTGGCGGTGGTATCAGTTACTCGCATCATTATAGCTCTGTAGGTGTGTCCGCATCTGGTGCCTCTATGCCTGGCGCTTTCCCGCTTAACTTAGATACTGGTCGTAAAGCTAAATATAGCAATGGTGACTTTGAAGGGTACAGCTCTGTTATTCCGGTTGCTCGGATGGTGGACTGCTTGCTAGAGCCGGGTAAAAAGATTAATTTCAATGGTCATGAAGTCACGTTACCGCCACTGAAGATGGGTATATTTACGGGTAGTAACCAGTGGCATCGACATCAAGACCGCAACCGTATGAAAAAAGCATACCGCAATATGGAAACGGTTGTTTCTGTAGATTACAACTGGACCGCGACGTGTCGATTTGCTGACATCGTCCTGCCAGCATGTACACCATATGAGCGTAATGATTTAGACGCCTATGGATCGTATAGTAATCGTGGTGTGATAGCGATGCACAAACTGGTGGATCCGCTATATCGCTCAAAGTCTGATTTTGATATTTGGTATGAGTTCACCAAGCGTATGGGCCGTTCGACTGAGTATAGCCGTGCGATGAATGAAATGCAGTGGATTGAGGAGATCTATGAAAACTGCCGCGCTGAAAATCTCAAGAAAGATTTCTTCATGCCACCATTTGAAGAGTTCTGGGAAAAAGGATATGTTCTGTTCCCTGAGGGCGAGAACTGGGTACGCCATGCTGATTTCCGTGAAGATCCAGAAGTGAATGCTTTAGGAACCCCTTCAGGATTTATCGAAATAAGTAGCCGCAAGATTGCAAGCTATGACTATGATGATTGTAAAGGGCATCCTATATGGATGGAAAAAGCGGAGCGCTCACATGGTGGTCCAGGATCAGATAAATACCCATTATGGTTACAGTCTGTTCACCCAGATACGCGACTGCATTCACAGACTTGTGAATCTGAAGAGCGACGTGCGACTTATACGGTACAGGATCGTGAACCTTGTTATATTGGTCCTGAAGATGCCAAAAAACGTGGTATCAGCGATGGTGATTTGGTACGCGTTTATAATGATCGCGGCCAATTATTGGCGGGTGCGGTTGTCTCTGATAACTTCCCACCTGGTATTATCCGTATTCAAGAAGG
Organism: Psychrobacter sp. CX21; assembly: GCF_057396255.1. NCBI lineage: Bacteria > Pseudomonadati > Pseudomonadota > Gammaproteobacteria > Moraxellales > Moraxellaceae > Psychrobacter > Psychrobacter sp. CX21. The sequence continues at coordinate 13,125 of NZ_JBXYJG010000010.1, forward strand.
CGCGTGGTATGGTCCTACTGGTCCAGAGATTGGGGCCATAGATACGTATGGTGACCCCAATACCTTAACGTTAGATATAGGCACCTCTATGTTAGCGCAAGGCCCTAGTGCCAATACTTGCTTGGTAGAGATCGAGAAGTTCAAAGGTGAAGCGCCAGCCGTAACTTCGTTTGGTGGTCCAATTTATGTCAATCCAGACGGTACTCGAGTCAAAATCTAGTCTTATTCGTATCGGTGTCTAATTTGGCTACATGATACAAGTACAAGTTGGGGGCTTTGCTTATTATAATGAGCAGAGCCTTTTGATTTGGCGACTTATGAATTAATAATACTCGGCAAAATACTAAGTTAAATCCATATTTTTAAATACTATCTATGCATTAGGAATACAATGATTGATAATCAACAATGGCAGGCAGCAAATCTGGCTCGTGCTGCTTTATATCGCTGGTTTGCAGATGTTTTTGCAAGTGAATTTACTAAACAAAACTTATCGGATCTAAAAGAACAATACTTAAGTCTGCATGAAGCTTTTGTGAATTTAGGGTTAGACTCGCAAAGTAGTAGACTACAGAAAGCTTTAAATGATTTAAAAGTCATTCCTAAAGATGAGCAAGCTTTAGAAGTTGCGGCAGACTTTGCCCATATTTTTTTATTAAGTGGCATTGAGAGCGCACCGCCTTACGCCTCATATTATCTTGAAAGCGACCAAATGCTATACGGCAAACCCGCACAGCAGATGGGTGAGTTTTTAAAGCATCAAAAGCTGGCTTTGCATCCTGAATTTAAAGAACCAAAAGATCATATCAGTATATATTTACAAGTAATGGCATTATGGATTCAAAACGATCATAAAGATACGGTAGATACCGACAGTAGTACGGTGTCTAGTAATGAGGTATCTAGTAACGTGGTATCTAATCACGCAGTATCTAATAAGGCAAGCGATCAAAAAGAGTTCTTGCAAGATGCGTTACTAACTTGGCTGCCAATGTTTAATAGGCGTTGTCAAATCATACGTGTCAAAACGGATGTGTATCCTGCATTAACAGAGTTACTCCTACATTTTGTTGAAGCTGATGCACAAGCATTAACAGACATCGACCTTTAATAAGGTTTAAGTTTAGTTATATAGCCATATTTATATAGTCATCAATACATAACAACCCATTTTTGAAAGAGCTATCTTATGATTACTGTTGAAGAGTTAAAAGCCGCCATCAGCGAGCGAATTACAGCTTACAATAAGGATGACTCGCCCTTTAATCAGCGCGGTACTGAAAGTCGTGATTTATTAAACAGCATTAATCATATTCTCGCTACGGATATCGATTCTCCGTTTGACATACCACGTCAAAACATTTCAGCGATGGACGGTTATGCCATTGCCACTGGCAGTGACCTTGTAGACGGTACGACCATCAATATAGTGGGTGAGTCTCAAGCCGGATCACCATTTACCGGCTCGCTTACTGCCGGTCAAGGAGTACGTATTTTTACCGGTGCGGTAGTGCCTACGGCATGTGATACGGTAGTGATGCAGGAAAACACCAACCTTGCTGATATAAAAGACAGCATTGATAAGTCACAAAGCTATCCCATTACCCTGACCAAAACCGCCAAAGCTGATAGTAATATTCGCAAACAAGGCGAAGAGATTGAGTCTGGCGAAACGGTGTTGCAGGCAAGCAAGCGTTTAACACCAGCAGATATCAGCTTATTGGCTAACCTAGGACTGGATAAGGTTGAGATTTATAAACCGTTAGTGGTCGGTATTTTAGCCACAGGTGATGAGTTGGTAAAAGTAGGACAGCCACTTGAAACGCTGGCGCAGATTTATAACTCAAATACGCCTACCTTAAAGAGCATGCTTGCTGATTTGCCAGTACAGATCCATGATTATGGCATTATCCCTGATCATTTGGAGATGACCAAACAAGCTGTACTTAGCGCCATGCAGGAGTGTGATGTATTGATTTCTACCGCAGGGGTATCTGTGGGCGATTACGACTTTTTGACCACAGTGATTGAAGAGCTGGGCCAAATTAATCACTATAAAGTGGCCATGAAGCCTGGTAAACCCTTTGTGTTTGGTGAGCTTACTCAAAATTTAAAGGTGCCTGTACTGTATTTCGGACTACCTGGTAATCCCTTGTCCACAGTGGTAGGTAGTTTACAATTTATTATCCCTGCACTCTGGCACTTATCCGGGGCCAAAGAGTCTGAAGTACCTTTATCATTAACCTTAAATGCAACGTTAACCAATGATGTAAGAAAATCAGCGGGTCGTGCTGATTTTCAGAGAGGATGTTTTAGTCAAAATGAAGTAGGGGAGTATGAAGTCAGTACTGCAGGTAAGCAAGATTCGCATCGTATTAAGCAGCTTAGTCTGGCCAATTGTTTGATCGTATTGGCTAAAGATTCAGGCAGCTTGAGTGCAGGTGAAAAGGTAACTATTCAACCGTTCCCTTGGAGTTAAGGTTACTAAGTTAGTTTAATAACTTATAGCTACTGAGCATTTTTTATTACGTTGTCTGAGTGGTAAAGCCAGAAGCTTAAAAAATAATACCCAGTATCTCTTAGATAAAACAAGACTAGTAAGAGCTTGTCAACTCAATACTACTAAAGGAGTATACTGCATAGTAGTGTCGCTCCTTTAGGGTAAGTATCTATTATTTTTTAAACTGCTATAATATCCTTTACCATATAAAGAACGTTACGAAAAAACTTACGAAAAACATTAAAATCATCTTATTAGAAATTAAACCCACAACCTGAGGCAACGCTTAGAGCACATTAACTTATAATGACTACGGTACCTATTATGACCCCTCTTACTTCTAACCTAGGGAAAGCTAGGCTGTATACTCCTTCCCCCAATTCAGCTATATTTGATGGTCATGACCGAACGTCATCTGTTAATTCTACCTTCGATAAGATCAGCCTTTATCCTCTATCGAAATCCTTTGCTATTGCTACGATGCCAGATTTTTTAGCTCCGGATCTTTTCGCTAAAGGCACGGTCAAACCCCCATCTTCTATCACTACCTCATCGCAGCCTGCTGATACCGATGCAGGGTTATTGACCGATGGATTTTCACGTCGTCTCACTTATTTGCGTTTATCCATTACCGACTTTTGTAATTTTCGCTGTGGCTATTGTTTGCCCAATGGCTATCAAGGCAAGCGTCCTGATAATGAGCTGACCTTGTCTGAGATTGATGTGCTTACCAAAGCGTTTGCTGCAGTCGGCACAAAAAAGGTTCGACTCACCGGCGGTGAACCTTCTATCCGTAAAGATGTGACCGAGATTATCCGTCTGGTTAAAAGCACTCCAGGGATAGAAACGGTGGCCATGACCAGTAACGGTTATAAGTTGGGCAAGCATATTGCTAACTGGCATCAAGCCGGCTTAGATCAGATTAATATCAGTGTTGATAGCTTTGATCCAGCTACCTTTAAGCAGATGACTGGCTTTGATATGTTGCCGCAATTGATAGAGGATATGGATACCTTGCTACAGACCACCGATATCAAGCTTAAGCTAAATGGTATCTTGATGGAAAACACCGCTTATGACAGCCTAATGTCTGCATTGGACTATGTCAAAACGCGTCCAGTTACTTACCGTTTTATCGAATTTATGCAAACCAGCGATAACAGTGATTTATTTTTTGCTGAGCATGCACAGTCGGCTTTAATCACTGAGTATTTATTAAATAATGGCTGGCAACCTCATCAACGCGCGCAAAATGATGGCCCAGCTATTGAGTATAGTCATCCTGATTATGTGGGCAGAATTGGTATGATTGCCCCTTATGCCGCTCATTTTTGTGATAGCTGTAATCGCTTACGAGTGAGTAGCTTGGGTAAGGTTCATCTGTGTCTGTTCGATCAAGGTAATTATGATATCCGTGATTATCTGCAAAACCAAAATGTGGATGGTCTAATTCAACAACTACACCAGTTTATGCCAATCAAGCCTGAGCATCATCATCTCGCTGAGTCAAATAGCGGCATTATGAATAATTTATCCATGATAGGCGGCTAAAGGCTAACCATTAAAAGCCGAGAATTAGAGCTAAAAACTAAAGCCTAACAATTGAAACCTAAGAACGAATACTAAGCTTTATCCCACAAAAAACTGCTATTAATTTATATTAATGTTAACTGTTAGTAAGGCGATACCATGTCAAAAGAAAAAATATTTACTGCTCTAAATGTGGCCGTTTTAACCGTATCTGATAGCCGTACCTTAGCAGAAGATACGTCAGGTCAATATCTTGCTGACTCGCTACAAGAAGCGGGTCATAATCTTGCTGATCGCCAGCTAATTACCGATGATATTTATAAAATTCGTGCTGTGATTAGTGGTTGGATAGCTGATCCTGAGGTTCATGCCGTGATTACGACGGGTGGCACCGGTTTTTATATTCGTGACAGTATGCCAGAAGCGGTTAGCATATTATTTGATAAGCAGGTCGATGGCTTCGGTGAGATGTTCCGGTTGATCTCTAAAGATGAAATTGGCATGTCAACCTTACAGTCTCGCGCCATTGCAGGTATGGCTAATAATACGGTGATTTTCTGCTTACCAGGCTCATCAGGTGCATGTCGAACGGGTTGGACCCAGATTATCAAAGAGCAGTTAGACAGCCGTACTGGCCCTTGTAATTTTGTTCCGCATTTAATGCGGGTGAATCCTGGCCATGACTGATAGTCAGAAAAACACTAATAATCTAGAAGTGGCTAACGAACAGTCAGAAAGTTTATTGGTGGACAGTTTGGAAGTGGACAGTTCCATATTAGGCAGCTTGGTAATAGACAGCTTAGCTGGGGTAGTGGTGTTAGCAGGGGGGTTGTCGACTCGAATGGGGTCTCCTAAAGCACTATTGACGCTACCTTCAGGAGAAACCCTACTGGATTATCATGTGCGCTGTGCTTCCAAGCTTGGAAAGCCGGTGTTGATTGCTGATAATGAGCAAGGGTTTCAGCCAAATATTGACAGTAGTATTGAGAATGAGCTTGAGAATGAGATTGAGCTTATTCATATTAATGACTATCAACCGCAAAGCAGCAATCCACATGCCAAGCTTAAACACTCAGCGGGCCCTTTAGGGGCTATATTGTCGGCCATGCAGCACTTGCTACCCTCAGCGTCAGCTTCTCAGTGGTTAATCGTTGTCAGCTGTGACAGCTTGGTTAGTGCTATTGATATCCATAATACTCGACATCAGCTAAATGAAAAAAACAATCTAGAACAAAAAAGTAATCTAGATCATAGCTATCCAGTGTATTGCTTAAAAGACGATGAGCGACTGTATCCCCTGTTAGGCAAGTATCAGCTAACTGTGGCTGAAAAGCTTAAAATCTATTTGGATACAGGCGAGCGTAGGGTGATGAATTTTATTACCCCGCTATGTCAGCCCGTGGTTATGCCTAAAGCGTGGTATCCACTATCTAATTTAAATACGCCGGAGCAGTTTAAACTGGCTTGTCAAAAGCTATAGATTTAAAAAAAACCTGCCTTCATATTAAGCAATCGGTCTTATTAGAATTGGTTATATTAATAAATTGGGTCAAAACGCACTATGTCAAAAACAAAATCAACTTCAAAGCTGTCACACTTAGACGCCGATGGTGATATCCATATGGTGGATGTGGGTCATAAAACAGTGACGACTCGAGAAGCTGTGGCGCAAGGGTTTGTGGTGTTCCCAAAGGATATCTATGCTGAGATTAAAGCGGCCGATGGCATGACCAAAAAGGGCAGTATTACCCAAACGGCACATATTGCTGGGATTATGGCGGCTAAGCGCACCCATGATCTAATTCCTTTGTGCCATCCACTGCCTTTGGATAAAGTGGGGTTAAGCTTTAGTTATGAAGATGATCTTAATGCGATTAAAGTAACGGCAAAGGTGCGTGTGACTCACAAAACTGGGGTCGAAATGGAGGCATTAACCGCTGTCAGTGTCGCTTGTTTGACCCTTTATGACATGACTAAAGCGTTGTCACATGACATTCTGATTGATGATATCGGGTTAGTGACTAAGACGGGTGGTAAGTCCGATTATAAAAAGGCTTAGACTATTAAAGAGGTTGAATACATTATGAATATTACGATTTTGTTTTTTGCAAGCCTAGCCGAAAAAGCACAACAAGGTCAGCAGCAGTTAAGTTTGGATAGCAAATTAAGCTTGCCTGAGCTTTATGCACAGTTAAAGCAAGATCATGGCTTTACCCTTGAGCCTAGCAAGGTACGAGTGGCGATTAATGATGAGTTTGCCAGTTGGGAGGATACGATTGAAGATGGTGATACCATCGCCTTTATTCCTCCTGTGGCCGGTGGCTAAGTTTTTATTTAGATAAAATTTTGGAGTCTTACATGGACAGTCAAAGGGCTTTAGACAGTCAATCGGTTATAGATAATGCCAAACAACCGCATCAGCAGGCAAGTCGGATTTCGCATAGCATTGAGCAAGCGTATCAGCTAGCACAGACTCAAGGGTTTGCGCTACTTGATGAAGCGATTGATGACCAGCGGCTTAAAGCTTTTTTACAAGATGAGCAGTGTGGTGCATTGGCGACGTTTGAAGGCTGGGTACGCAACCATAATAATGCAGCGCCAGTGACTAGCCTTACTTATTACGGCTACGAAAAACTGGCGATAAACCAAGGTAAGTTAATTATAGAAGAAGCCAAACGTTTATTTGATATTGAAAATGCGGTCGCTATTCACCGCATAGGCGCATTAGATATTGGTGATATGGCAGTCTGGGTGGGTGTCTCCTCTAAGCATCGTTATCCTGCTTTTGATGCGTGCCGTTGGATTTTAGATACCATCAAGGATGACATTCCGGTCTGGAAGCAAGAATATTATGAAGATGCGTCTTCTAAGTGGCTTAGTAATAATGGCTAGTCTTAAAAGTAAAACCTAAGTCTGTATAGGCTGGGCTCTTAGCCCCGCTAAATAAAGCACAGCTTTTATTTATACAAAGTCAGGTCTAAATAAGTCTATTCATTTGGAGCTTTTAAGTATTGGTAGCTTTATTATTACTTTTACCATTCACTCGATTATTAACACTAGCAATTAAGCCTACCAGTACTATCCCTAAAGCTATCAATAATAATGACAAGGTGTGTGCCATGTCATAGTTTAAAGCTTCTACCTGCTCATAGATAGCAATAGATATCACTTTAGTCTCTCCTGCAATACTACCGCCTATCATCAATACCACACCAAACTCCCCAATGGTATGGGCAAAGCTAATCAAGCTACCCAATATAATCCCTGTTTTCGCTTGCGGCAACGCCACTGCGGTAAAGCGGCGTAGGGGGCTTGGCTCAAGTAATAAAGCCATGTCACTGACACTTTTTGGAATGCGTAAAAACTGGGCATAAACGGGCTGCACATAAAAAGGCAGGGAGTAAACAATAGAGCCTATGACCAACCCTTCAAAAGTAAATGCCAAAGTATTGAGGTTATGAGCAACGAGCCATCTTCCTATCATAGAGTTTGGGCTTAGTAATAAAAGCAGGTAAAAGCCCAATACGGTAGGCGGCAGTACCAGCGGCATGGCTATGATGCCCATAAGCATAATTTTGATACGGTCTAGTAATTTACTTGAGGAAGGCTTGGCTAGCCAATAGGCTATCGGAGTCCCAAAAACCATCAAGCACAGCGTGGTAATACCCGCAAGCTTAAGACTAAGCCATAGTGGTAGCAACATATCCGATAGGTGGGGAGAAAGCAGTGACATAAGCCTATTATACGGTTTTAACTCAGCTTTAGGAGAGGGATTAAGGTTTACATTTTGCTATTTCTCAGTTTGCTGTAGCCTATGTAACCTATGTAACCTGTTTAGCCTGTTTAGTTTGATACTCATTTATTCAGCTCGCTCACTGGTAAATAGCCTGCTTCTGAAAGTATTTTTTGTGCCGGTTGAGATATTAAATAATCACTAAAATCAGTGGCTAGAGGATGCTCACTGACGACGATACCGTCTTGTAGGATAGCGGGATAGCTTTGCGGCGGCAAAATAACATAATTATTAGGGTTAACCTTAGCACTAATTAACTGTGACAAGGCCACAAAGCCATAGTCGGTACTACCGGTATGTGTATATTGAAATACTTGCCCAATGTTTTCAGCTTGAATTAGCAATTTACTGTTAACAAGTTTGTCGTAAACCCCTTGTTGTTTTAAAAAAGCTTTTGCTGATGCACCATAAGGGGCCAATTCTGGGTTAGCGAGGGTGATTTTTAACGCAGTTTTACCTTTGCCAGGCGCAGAACTAAATAGCTGCTGTAGACTGGTTTGGTTTAAAGTGTTAGTTGAGTTTAAATCATGAGTACTACTGTAGAGTGCCAATTGACCTCGGGCATAGGTAAAGGGCTCAAGGTTGGTATTGTTTACCGCTGCTTGCTGCTGAGCATATTTAGAAGTAAATTCCTGATCAGCTGATAAAAACAAATCATACGGGGCACCAGAGTTAATCTGAGCAAATAGCTTACCAGAAGAGGCATAGGTAACTTCGATCTTTACCGCAGTAGCATTTGTAGCTTGCTTAGCAGTGCTTTGATAGCTTTTAATGACAGTCGGTAACACCCCTGCGAGATTAGCAGCAGCGGCAATACGCATGACGTCAGTGGCGTCTGCATTGCTATTAGTCATTGCCATATTGGATTCACTCGTATTGTCTGAGCGTGAACAACTGGTAAGTAGCAGTAACAATGATGAGAAAATTAATAAAAACAATAAGTGTATTAATAACGGCAGACTAGAGAAAGGTTTTGAACAAGGAGTCATAGGTTACCTACACAAATATAATCATGAAAGTGGTTAGCTAAAAGAATATGCTTAACTAAAACAATAAACTAAATTTTAATAAGACTATATTCTGCCTGAAATGATGTGATTAGGGAATATGCTATTGGTAGTGTCGTCTATTTTAAGAACCCAACAAAAAAGCCGAGCATTCGCTCAGCTTTTAAATTAAACCTATATTTCGTTTTAATAAGCTTTAGTCTTTAAGCACTTCCGCCATGGCATTGGCCACATAATCAACGTTATTAGTATTAAGACCCGCCACACACATACGCGAGTTGGATACCATATAAATACCGAACTCAGTTTTTAAGCGCTCGACTTGTTCAGGCGTAAGACCAGTAAAGCTAAACATACCATTTTGGGTGGTCAGATAATCAAAGTTACGACCCGGTACTTTGGCTTCAAGCACTGACTTAAGCTTTAAGCGCATGGCTTTAATGCGGTCACGCATGCCATAAACTTCACCTACCCATTGCTCGTGTAGCGCATCATCGTTCATGACGATGTCTACTACATGACCGCCATGTGAAGGTGGGCTAGAGTAAATACGGCGTACGGTGAATTTAAGCTGTCCAAAGACGCGATCCGCTTCATCAGCGGTAGGGCATACTACGGACAACCCACCCACACGCTCACCATATAGTGATAAGTTCTTCGAAAATGAATTACTGACAAATAGGTTTAAGCCCATATCGACAGCTTTACGAATAGCGTAAGCATCGCTGTCCATGTCTTCACCAAAGCCTTGATAAGCGATGTCCATGAAGGGTATCAGTTCACGCTCTTTAATCACTTCAAGTACTTGATCCCATTGTGCTTGGGTTAAATCCACACCTGTTGGGTTGTGACAGCAAGGATGAAGTAAAATCACGTCATTCTTATTTAGGCCACTTATGAAATCAATCATTTCATCAAATTTTACAGACCCAGTTTCTTTATCATAGTATGGGTATTTAGCAACTTCGACACCACTGCCTTCAAAGATAGCAATGTGGTTGCCCCATGTGGGGTCGCTGACGTAGCATTTGGCTTCGGGAAACCATTTGTTGATAAACTCAGCACCTACTTTCAAAGCGCCTGAACCGCCAATGGTAGCTATTGTTGCTACACGATTTTCAGTCAATACTTCTGCGTCTTTACCGAATAGCAAGTCTTGGCAACCTTTACGGTGTCCAGGCAGTCCTTCCATAGGAAGATAAGGGCGCGGTGCTACTGAATCAGCCATACGCTTTTCAGCAGCTTTCACACAGTCAAGTACTGGCAATTTGCCATCTTCATCATAATAAACGCCAACACCAAGGTTTACCTTGTTTGGGTTGTTGTCATTCGCATATTGGACCATAAGTCCTAAAATTGGATCGCCGGCATAATATTCGACACGTTCAAACATGTTTTATCCTTATAAATTGTAGGTCTCACTGCTTAAAGAATAAACTAGATTGGCTGTTAACTCAATATAAGATTCATGTGTTGTTACAGGTTTGTCGTTAGTCGTGTAATCTGCGAAAATAAGCGCAACAAAAATCTTAACAACGTCATATTAATAAGCGCTTATAGTGCGCTACTTTTCATAGCGTAGCGTATGATGATAAAGTTTAGCGTATGATGAAGCAAAATCTTCATATGAGTCCGTATTGCATGCAAAATATCTTAAAAAGATTAAAAACTTTGCAGGTATGAAGACTCGACAAAAACGCCAACGATTCAACTGGATAAGGTATGCTTTCTACTCAAACAGTGTCACCGCAAGTTAGTCCACAAGCCGCTTTTATGATTGCAGTGACGATTATTTTGATTATGGGTGTCACCATGATCGGCTTTGGCTGGGTGCCGCACTTATCACTTATTTTAGCCATTTGTGTGTTAATGCTGATTGGTATCAGTAAAAAAGTTAGTTTCAATGAGATGCAAGCAAAAATGGCCGAAGGTGTTGTGAGCGGCATCGGTGCTATTTATCTATTTTTCTTTATTGGACTAATGATTGCAGCTTTAATGATGTCGGGTGCGATTCCTACCTTGATGTATTATGGCTTTGAGCTGATATCTCCTAAGTTTTATTATATTTCAGCTTTTATTCTTACCTCAATTATTGGGGTGGCGCTCGGTAGTAGCTTGACCACGGTTGCAACATTAGGTGTGGCTTTTATTGGTATGAGTCACGCGTTCGATGCCAATGTTGCCATTGCTGCTGGCGCCGTCGTATCTGGCGCTTTTTTTGGCGATAAAATGTCTCCCTTATCTGATACGGGTACCATCGCTTCCTCTGTAGTCGGTATCGATTTATTTGAGCATATCCGTAATATGATGTATACCACCGCACCGGCATGGGTAATAACGGTGCTACTTTTTTGGATACTGTCGGGCGATACCCGTACTGCAGATCTAAGCGAGGTTACGTCACTTCAATCGCAATTGATTGATAGTGGTTTGATTCAGGGTTATGCTTTATTGCCGTTTGCGGTACTTATCATACTGGCGCTATTACGTATTAATGCAATTTATACTATTATTTGCACTATAGTGGTGGCGTTATTCATCACTTATGTGCACAGTCCATTAGGTATTGAACAATTAGGCAGTTATCTATTTGCAGGCTATGCACCAGCAACTACGCTAAAGCTTGGTGAGGTAGGTGATATGTTGTCACGTGGTGGGGTTCAAAGCATGTTCTTTACCCAAACTATAGTTATTCTTGCTTTAAGTTTGGGCGGGTTATTAAAAGCATTGGGCGTTCTACCTGCTCTAATCTCCGGCATTCGTGACAAGATGGTCACCGCAGGACAAGCTATTTTTGCAGGCGCTATGACGGCATTAAGCATTAATGTCTTAATTGGCGAGCAGTATTTGAGTATTTTATTATCGGGTACGTCATTTAAGACCACATTTGAGCGGCTCAATTTGCATCCTAAAAACCTATCACGCACCATTGAAGATGCGGGTACGGTAATTAATCCATTGGTACCTTGGAGTGTCTGCGGTGTGTTTATCAGTCAAGCTTTGGACGTACCTGTCTTAGACTATTTACCCTATGCTTTCTTTTGTTATTTATCTTTAGGGCTTACTTTAGTCTTCGGATTTACTGGCATCACGATCAGTAAAGTTGACGCTATAAAATAAATTCTTAATTTATAGCTATAGTCAGCGAACTACTAAACGGTTACGGCGTTAACCTCGCTAAGCCTACATGAGTAGTTCTTGAAATCGGTTGCCTTATAACCATTTTAAACTTCTTAGACTATACATAAATTTATAGTTAGGTATCATAATCTAAAACCCAATCCGCTACCACCACTCAGGCTCATTGTCTTCAAGCTTTTGACGTAGCTTTGCAGCGGTTCTGCGTTCAACCGTTACAGTGCTACTGGGTACTTCGCTTACAAAACGGGATACCATGTCAAAATAGCCTGAATAGCTTGATATATAATCAGGAGCAGACAGATAAAGTTTGCTTTTGGCACGACTACACGCCACATAAAATAATTTACGCTCCTCTTCAAGCGCTTCAAACTCTCCTGATGAGCGATGATGCGGCATCAGCCCATCGACCAAAGCATTAACAAAGACTATCGGCCACTCCAATCCTTTGGCGCTATGAATGGTTGAAATGGTTACCGCATCTTTGTCTTTTTTATCAGGTTCACTGCCCGCTGCCACCGAATCATTGGGAGGATCGAGTGCTAAATTTTCAAGAAAATTATCCAAACTTGAGTGCTCGTCTGCTAAATTTAACAATACCCTAAAGTCTTCGGCACGCTCGCGCCAGTTCTCCTCTAGGGTTTGCAGAACAGGCACATAAAATTCGAGTAACATCTCTAATATGTCACTAACACTTTCTTTATTTTCTGCCTGTAATAACACATGATATAGCTCGGTAAGATGCTCATCTTTTTTGTTTAATTTGGGGTCTAGTAGTGGGTCAAGCTGATTATTATTATCAATAATAGCGCGGGTAAGTTTAATAGCAGTCACATCGCCGACCCCTTTAAATAGCGTTAATATACGGTGCCAAGCGATGGTATCATTAGGGTTATATAACACCTTTACGAGTGCAAGCACATCTTTAATATGACGCTTTTCAATAAACTTGATACCCCCTACAACCACAAATGGAATATTACGTTTCATAAATTCGAGCTGAATATGATTGGATTGAAATGATGTTCGGCCCAATACGGCAAAATCAGTGTAGTCGTAATCAGCCTTAAGCGATATCACCGTATCAGCAATAAATTTTGCTTCTTCGGTTTCGTTACTACGGCGGCAAAAGATAGGCTTTTCACCTTCAAAAGGAGCGTCTGAAAAGAGCTCTTTTTGATACCCTAAGGTGATCTGTTCAGATAAAGCGTTCACAAATTCAAGCACAGCGGGCGAGCTGCGATAGTTTTGTTCTAGTTTGATAAGTTTGGCCTCGGGATAACTATCGCCAAAATTTAGAATGTTATGGTAGTTTGCCCCCCGAAAAGCGTAGATACTTTGATTGTCATCCCCAACAACCATTAGCGATACCTCATCAGGTTCACAGATATAATCGATAAGCTGCTTTTGCGGAATGTTTGTATCTTGATATTCATCGACCATGACGTAACGGTAGGTATCTTGAACAATTTGGCGAAAGCGGGCGTTGGTTTCTAAATGCTCAACCACTTGCGCGATGATATCGTCAAAGTCATACAAGTGATGGGCACGTTTATAGCGATCAAAATCCTTGGCAAGTTTCTCAATAGAGGGAATATGTATGACCAAATCTGGATGATCGTTGGTAATTAGATCGTGCAGCGGTATTTCTCGATTGCGAGAAGCAGACAGAAGTTCTTGAAGCTTTTTTTTACGTGGAAATGCTTGTTTTTGATTTTTACTGCTGTAACCACGCTCTTTACTAATCATATCAATGGCGTCTTCGCTATCGCTGGTATCCAAAATGGTGAATTTCGGGTTGATACCTAACAAGCCTGAATAACGGCGCAAAAGCATATTACAAAAAGAGTGAAATGTTCCGCTAGTGATGCTATTGATATCACGTCTATCCGACAAGCTATCTGATAACAGCATTTTGACACGGGACTTTATTTCGTTAGCAGCTTTGCGGGTAAAGGTCAGCAGTAGGATGTTTTCGGGATTAGCGCCATTTTCTATGAGGTAACTTGTGCGGTAAGTCAGTGTTTTTGTCTTACCAGAACCTGCGCCAGCGATTACCAATACCTTACCTGAGACAGTAGTAGCTGCTAAATACTGATTGGGATTCAGCTCTTTTTGGTAATCAATAATTAATGGGTGACCCAGGCCTGTCTGTACGCCTGATGCGCTATCTTCATTGAGATTTGAGTGTTGACTAGATTCTGAGGACTTAAGAGGATGAACGTCATTGCCATCTAGATTCTCAGAGTCAGGTGTGATGAGATGGGATTCAAGCTTATTGATTGAGGCTTTTAACGCTCTTATTTTGGCCTGATCATCTGGATGCATCATTGGGTAAGTATAGTTTTCAGTCTCAAAAAGTGACGAGGTATCAGACATAAAAATTTTATTTCCTAGCGATCATATATAATGGTTTGATATGGCGTGCCTAACTATTTAACATTTATAATATTTGTTAGTTTATCACTATAGGAAGTTAGGGCGTATCTTCATTTACAACTTTATAATTTATGGGATAACCAGTTTATAGGTAGAACCAGGGCTATATTTGTTTGAAACGCTATGCTAAAACCAAAAATTAGTCATAGTAAAAACCTAAAAAGACCAGATTCTCCAAAAAGTGAATCTGATCTATTAAAGTGCAGTGTTTTTAAAGCGTTCTGATTTTACAGCGTATTGTCTTTACAGCACATTGTCTTTATAGCGTATTGTCTTTATAGCGTATTGTCTTTACAGCACATTGTCTTTATAGCTAATGGTGTTTTACCTAATTAATTTTACGAAATAATAAAATATAAGGTACGGCCATTAAATACATAATCACACTATAAACAGCAGCAGGTAGCGCGAAATCTGGAAGTATCTGAGTGGGTGAGGATGCTATTAGTCCTGATAATGCAAGCGCCATCGTACTGTTTTGAATGCCAACTTCCATGCCGATAGTTTTTGCATCAACCCAAGACAAATTAAACAGCTTAGGTATGCCAATACCAATAACAAAAAGCGCCATCAACATGGTCGCAATCATTACCGTCACCTGTCCTGATTCTTCAATCAAAAGCTCACGATTACTGACAATCGCTAAAATAACCAATATCACAAATAGTACCGAGGCAAGCTTCATAAATGTCGTGCGGTGCTTGTCAGTAAAGGTTGGTTTTTTTTCATTAATATAAATACCAAGACTTGCCGGGAGCGCGGTAATCAAAAACATCTTAATACCCATGCCGAGCAAGCTTATATTACCTGCACTAGAGCCTATAAAATGATTATAAGAAACCGTTGTAAGAATGGGCACGGTTATAATAGAGACCAAACTCATAACAGAGGTTAGAGCGACTGAGAGGGGTAAGTTGCCTTTTACGAGAGTACACAGCATATTACTGGTGACTCCGCCGGGACAGAAGCTTAATAGCATAAAGCCAAACGCTAAGACAGGATCAGGCTTGAGCAAAAGAATGAGTATAAAGGTCACAAGGGGTAAAAGTACCAATTGTGAAATAAACCCAATCATAAAAGGTTTGGGAGCCTTGATGACATATTTAATGTCAGCGACTTTCATCGATAAGCCAAGTGCGAACATGATAAATGCAAGCACAAGGGGCAACAATGCCACCGTAAGTGTGTCCATACTTAAATCCATTTAGGTATGTAAAATGATAAAAACGGATTCAAGTATAGGTAATTGAGATGCTGTAAACAAGTATTAGTTTCATGACGCTTAATCTCAAGCAGTTTACCTTAAACCAATTACTAAGGGTTTATTAATAGGAATTAAATAATAAGTGGCTGGCACGATGTGTAAATTATTAATCGACCATTACTAAATATTCATTACTAGGTATAGTGATGGCTAAGTATTAATAAGTGTCATAGTGGAGTGCGCAATAGTCTCTATTTAATTGTTAATAGTTCAGTTTCATACCACATAAAAACAGCTATAACGCCAAAAACTGTCTTAACATTTGAGCAAATATCAAAGCGGCATCTAAAGGAACGGCATGCCCTAAATCTTAAATCTCGACCACTTGGCAATTGGGCAGCTGCTCAGCAATCTTGCGTTGCCAGCTTGGGGCATACAATTTTGATTGACCACCAGTAAGGATAGTGACGGGAATGATAATAAATAGGTTAGGGGCCAGCGTTAGTTTCTGACTGAGTTTTTAAAACATATAGCATCTTAAAAGTTATCAAGTTTGTGAGAAGCTTTGTTCTCTCAGAGTTTGAAGCGGTCAGACAACCCAAATTAGAGCCTAAGCAAACAACTAAGCTCTAAAAGCTAATCCTTAAAACTAGGCTTTAGACTCTGGTGAATCGACGCACTCAACAACATTTAAATCAAATCCTGATAAGGCATTGAATTTAAGCGGTGTAGACAACAAGCGCATGTCGCGGACACCCAGATGACGCAGAATTTGAGCGCCCACCCCGATACTACGGTATGGCTGATTGGACAGTGTAGAGACAGATTGGTTGTTTTGAGCACGCTCTAGCACTTCTCCTAAATCGACAGGTTGGTTGCTACCAATCCAGACCAAAACACCACGTTCAGACTGGCTAATCTCTTTTAATGAATTTTGCACACTCCAGCCGCTACGCCCAGTTTGATCGCGTTTGGCAGCGAACAAATCACGTAAAGGGTGAAAACCATGCACACGTACGGTGCTAATACCCACATTTGGGTCGCCTTTAACCAACGCTAGATGCGTTTCGGTAGCGCCATACTCTTTAAATTCATATAAAGTAAACGATCCAAATTCTGTTTCAAAAGGACGTTGTCCTACCTCTTCTACAGTTTGCTCATTTGCAATACGGTAGTTTATTAAATCAGCGATAGTACCTATTTTTAGATTATGTTCGGTAGCAAACTTTTCTAGGTCATCACGGCGTGCCATGGTACCGTCAGAATTTATAATTTCAACGATAACTGCAGCAGGCTCTAAACCTGCCAAACGTGCCAAATCGCATCCCGCTTCGGTATGGCCTGCGCGGTGTAGAACACCGCCAGTTTGTGCCATAATTGGGAAGATATGACCGGGTTGTACGATGTCCTCAGGTTTGGCAGAAGAGGACACAGCTGCCTGAATAGTACGGGCACGATCCGCAGCAGAGATACCTGTAGTAACGCCTTCTGCCGCTTCAATAGAGACTGTGAAATTCGTACTGAATTTGGCTTCGTTATTATCGCTCATAAGTGGCAGTTCAAGCCTGCGACAACGCTCTTCTGTTAGCGTTAAACAAACCAAGCCGCGTGCATGGGTAATCATAAAGTTAATATCTTCACTGTTGACATGAGTCGCAGCTAAGATAAGATCACCTTCGTTTTCGCGGTCTTCATCATCCATCAAAATAACCATTTTACCGGCACGAATGTCATCAATAATGTCTTCAATATTACATAATTTCATAATATGCTATCTCTTTTAATGTGGAGTCTTATAGGTATTAGTGTTTAAAACAAAGTGCGATATATCAAAAGTGTTTTAAATAACAAGTATGTTAAATAGATGGTTTTAAATAAGGTGTTTTTTCAAAAATTGATTTTAAATAATAAAGCGCTTAATAAATCAGCCTTTTATTTGATTTGTCGTATGTACTTTTATTGCTACGATCATTTAAGCTTAAGAAGTATAAGCATTTAAAGCAGTTAACAACGCTTTAAACGCTCTAAAATACGGTTAAAATTTTGCTGACTATTGTAACCTTAACCACGTTTAACTTCTATAGCCGCGTCCAAACAAAAGTTACAACCAAACAAAAGCCGCAGCCAATTAAACTCATTTGCTACAACTTTTAAAGAAGTATTGAAGGTTTACTTTTTTGTCGCAGACTGATCGTGTAGCCACTGCATAAACTTCAAACTATGCTGCTCACGTTGATTGTCTGCATACTGATAGAACTGTTTGCCCACTAGCGCATCAGGTAGATATTGCTGTGGGTAGAAATGATTGGGGTAATCATGAGGATAGATATAATCTTGACCGTATCCTTGAGATTTCATGAGCCCAGTCACCCCATTGCGTAGATGCAGTGGGACCGCAGACTGATCTTTTTTTGCAAGCTGCATGGCTTTGTTAATAGCCATATAGGTACTGTTGCTTTTTGCGGAGGTCGCTAAGTACACCACAACTTGACCTAGGATGATACGCGCCTCTGGCATACCAATAGATTTTACAGAGCGCAGCGCCGCATCTGCTAATAATAATGCGTTAGGATTGGCATTACCAATATCTTCGCTGGCTAGTATGACTAAGCGTCTGGCTATAAATTCTGGCGGTTCACCTGACACCAGCATGCGCGCCATCCAATATAGTGCCGCATCAGGATCTGAACCTCGTACCGATTTGATCATGGCTGAGATCATATCGTAATGCTGATCGCCATCTTTATCGTAACGCTGTAACGTGGTTTGGGCCACGCTCGATAACAAATCATCATCGATAACAATAGGCGACTGGCTGAGGTCAGCTGCTTGAACGGCCATCTCAAGTAAGTTAAGGGATTTTCTCGCATCACCATGTGCAAGTTTAGCTATTTGTGCCCCAGCCGTAAGCTTAATATCGAGAGTGCTTAGTACGCTATCTGTAGTCATAGCTCGATCAAGAAGACGTTGTATCTGTTCGGCATCCAAAGGTTCCAAACGATAAACTTGACAGCGTGATAATAATGCATTATTAACACTAAAAGAGGGGTTCTCCGTAGTGGCACCAATTAAAGTAATGTCACCCGATTCTACAGTGCCAAGTAAAGCGTCCTGCTGCGATTTATTAAACCGATGAATCTCATCAATAAAAACCACAGGCGCAGCAAAATCCAAACCACTTTGACCTGACTTGCCGCCTGCATCTAATACTTCACGCAGCTGTTTTACGCCTGTATTTATCGCTGATAAAGGATAAAAGGGTCGACCTACCGCATCTGCCAGCAACATGGCAATAGTCGTCTTACCTATCCCGGCTTCACCATGCATAATTAGGGAAGGCAAATGGCCGTTTTCAACAAAACGGCGTATAGGTGCGCCTTTGGCCAATAGGTGCGTCTGCCCAATGACCTCATCGAGTGATTTGGGTCGTAGGCGCTGCGCTAAAGGAATATCAGTTTGCGGTTGCGAGGTGACATTCGAGGGAGTATTAAGTAGTGTTGACATAAAGAAGATTACAGCCTAAAACATAGTGAATTGCAAGCACAGTGGGTGTAGCGAGTGATAAGATTTGTAATATACAGCATATAACTACTTGCACCTTGACGGTTTAATATTCATGATTAGTAAGTAGTTCATGGTTAGTAAGTAGTTCATGAGGTTAGTCGTCCATCATGTCAATACATATATATCGATTAATACCATTTTATGCACTTGATAAATAGGCTAAGGCGGCGTCATGCTGAGTAAATTTAAGAAGCTTATGCAATTTTTGAATTTTGGACAACTTATGCAATTTACGCAACAGCTGGGACATGATTTAGATAAAGCAGTGCTGGATAAACGGCAAATCAAATTCTCCAAATTGGAATCAGAGCCTTCGCAGTGTTATGAATCCAGTGTGGCAGCTAACTTATCTAAACTATCTGAAGCACCCAAACTCTCTGAAAGATCTAAGCGATATGAAGCTCCTAATAGAATCAATGTAATGAAAAATTCAGTGTTATCAAGGCTCAAACGGCCACAACGAAGCCGATCATTAACGGATGCAGAAATAGAGATGGTAACTTCTGTGTTCGGCGATCAATTAGATGTCAGCAACGTACGTCTAAAAACAGCATGGTGGGTACTTAAAGGCTATGCAGTCAGCCCAAATGGTAATATATATTTTAATGAGCAAGATTGGATCGAGGACTTTGCTAAAGTATCGCTGAGCAAGCAAGGTTGGTTAATACATGAGCTGACCCACGTTTGGCAATTGCAGCAAGGCATTAAAGTCGTACGAGGCGCCCTGTTCGACAGGCGGTATCGCTATAAGCTTAAGCATGGTAAGTCTTTTTTTAAGTATGGGATAGAGCAGCAAGCACGTATGGTGCAAGATTATTTTATTCGGCGTGAAATGGGAAAAAACTGTGAACCTTGGCAGGCGTGTATCCCTTTTTTGCAACAACAAAGACAATAGACTACCGTAGATGATGCACAAATCTGACGGCACAATTAAAAACATTTAAACCATGATTTACTGATACAGTTTTAAACATTGTTAGGTTTTAAACATTGTTAGGTTTTAAACATTGTTAGGTTTTAAACATTGTTAGGTTTTAAACGTTGTTATAGTACAAAATAAAAGAACAATTACCACTTAAAGGGCATCACTTATGCAGGGTAGAGAAAATAATAACAATACAATGAATACCAAAGAGTCTTCAAACAGCGATCAAAATATTAACCTATCGCAATCAAAGCTATCGCAATCAAAGCTATTGCAATCAAAGCTATTGCAATCAGAGCTGTCTCAGTTAATGCCGCCATCACTTAGACCAGAAACTTTATATTTTAAAAACAATATTAATAGTATGAAGTCATTTAAAGGTTTGATAATAGGGTTAAGCTTAGGGCTACTCGCTCTCTCAGGCTGCAATTCTGACCCGCAACCTGAAACAGACACAACGACTAAAACAGACGCCCAAAGCGAACCTAATATAACCGTTGATCCTAAAACTGCGGCAACTATCGAAAAATTTGAGCCCGATTTCATAAATAAAATGACGAACCTACAAGAGAGTCAACAAGCAGAGTATGAAGCGCTACAAGCTGCTGATGCGCCAGATATGGGATTCGTAGCATCTGATAATGAAAATGGCTCAACTGCTACTTCAGGTAAAAACACTTCTGGTGAAAACACTTCTGATCAAAATACGCAAACTCCCTCATCCATAGAGTCAACGGATCAATCCAATATCGATACTAATAATTCTACTGCAGGTTCAGCTACTAACACGCCAGCTAATTCATCAGGCAATACATCAGGCAATGCATCAGGCAATTCAATAAATAGTCCAGACACCGCGCCAGCCACGAATACGGCAACCTCTAATGCCGCTACGAGTGAAAGTGGCACAAGCGCCGATAATACGGGTGCGGATAATGCTATAGATAATAGACTAGCCAATGAAGGAGCAAGTAACAGTGAAGCAAGAGAAGGTATAAGGGAAGTGGAAAGAGAGGGTGCAAGTAATGCCCCTAAACTTGAAGCTCTTGAAGAAGTTACCTTACAAGATTTGCCACTAGCAACCAATCGCGTTATTCATGAACCTGTAATGTTGACCACAAGTGAGATGCGTAATCGTTATAATACGGCGCTTCAATCTTTGTACTTACCTGATGATGTTGAGCTACCAGCACAAGCCGTGGATACCTTACTTAATATTGCGACATTAACCCCAGGTGTGTTCTCTGATTCTGAATTAGCATACCGTTTGGCCAAAAAAACTCCGGCGTTAGCCCGACTACTCAAGCAGTACCAAATGTGGCAACGGATACAAATCGAACAATCTAATGAGCTTGAAGCTATTAAGCAGGAACTTGTCATTGCCCAAGAAAAGCAGTCTGAAGAGTTTGGTTCTTTAGCTGAGGAATTTGAGGCTAAAATCAAAGATTATGACATACAGATTGAGAAGTATGAAAAAATGCTTGAAAAGATAGATATCACTAATTAAGCACATGTCTTAGATAGCTTGCGTCCCTATATAAGTTTTATACTTATCGAACATAAAACTAAGCCCTCCATATGGAGGGCTTTGATTAAATAATAGATTAATTAAGCGAATTTATCACATTACAACTTATCGATAAGCTATTAACGATTTTTAAGCTCAACAAAGTCACGTTTTTTCTCACCAGTATATAACTGACGCGGGCGACCTATCTTATACGGTGCACGGTTCATTTCGATCAAGTGACTAATCCAGCCTGAGGTACGTGCCAAGGCAAAGATAACCGTGAACATAGATGTTGGAATACCAATTGCTTTAAGAATGATGCCTGAATAGAAGTCAACGTTTGGATACAAATTACGTTTAACAAAGTACTCATCTTCAAGCGCTATTTTTTCAAGCTTCATAGCAAGTTCAAGTTTAGGGTCACTAATACCTAGAGCACCTAAAACCTCATCACAAGTCTCTTTCATTACTTTAGCGCGCGGATCAAAGTTTTTATAAACACGGTGTCCAAAGCCCATTAGCTTCACTTCTTTGCGTTTTACTTTTTCCATGAATTCTTCGACATTTTCAACCGTGTCGATTTCATCTAGCATCTGTAGAACTGCTTCATTAGCGCCGCCGTGTGAAGGGCCCCAAAGCGCTACGATACCAGAAGCGATACAAGCATAAGGATTAGCACCAGTAGAGGCTGTTAAACGCACGGTAGACGTAGACGCATTTTGTTCATGATCAGCATGCAAGGTAAAAATCTTGTCCATAGCTTTTGCTAAAATAGGATCAACTTTATAGTCTGCATCGGATGCGTCGCCAAACATCATATATAAGAAGTTTTCAGCATAACTAAAGTCTTCACGTGGCTCGACAAAGCTTTCACCTTGAGAGTATCTATAACACATAGCAGCAAGCGTTGGGACTTTGGCGATAAGACGGGTTGCCGTCACATCTTGTACGTCTTCTTCTGAAATATCAAGACCATCGTGGTATTGAGCAGCTAATGCACCCATCACACTGATCATCATAGCCATAGGATGCGCATCGCTACCAAAACCGTCATAGATTTTACGGATTTTTGCATCAACTTTATTATTTGCTTTGATATTTGTATAAAATTCAGTCTTTTGCTCTGCAGTTGGTAGCTCGCCATTTAATAAGGCGTAGCATACTTCCAAATACTCTGCATTATCAGCCAATTGTGCGATAGGATAACCACGATGTAGAAGCTCGCCCTCTTCACCATTGATAAAAGTAATTTGAGATTCCACAGGCGCAGTAACTTTAAAGCCTGGATCATAAGTCCAATAACCTGCTTGCTGGAATGCTGACACATCAATTACTGAATGACCCAAAGTTCCATGTTGAATCGGTAGCTCATATTCCTTTTCATCTACCTTTAAATATGCAGTATTGTTAGCCATAAAATCCTCTTAATTGTTGGTATAACTCTTAGTTGTTGGAATAAATCGGTAATTTTGATAAATAAGACGTCTTTGTGAATAAACTTACTCTATAAAACATCTAAACTGTGCATATAAAAACCAATCATTTAAGTTTATTATTTATCGCAATTATTATTTATATCAATTAAAAATATATAACCGATGTTAAAAAAGAATCGGTCATCAGTAAACACTATATAAGTAAAACCTTACATTGGTAAAAATTATAAACGGTAAATACTATCATGTGTTGCACAATTGAATATAAATAAATTCGCTAATATATTTTTTGCTAAAATTTGTAGATCAATTTATAACATCGAGATTGAACACGCGTAATTATCATTGCTTTTGACTACGCGGTAATTACGGTTAGTCTTTGAAACCATTGGTATTGATACAAGTAACATTGAGGTAAATAATTATGATGCAATTCATATAGCTATTAATAACAAGTTAAGTAGCTACGAATATTAACGAATATTTACGAGTACTATCAAATAGAAGCGGCGATTAAAATAACAGTATATATGAATAACATACGAGAGAGATATGAAGGCATTAATAAAATATATACTAAATTAACCTTCACTCATAGAACCCAAAACAGTGGACTTGCTTTAAGCCTTAATCTTAATCACTACTATAGATCACAAGTATATTACCAGTTAATGCATAGAATTGAAAAAACTTTCTATAGTTAATACGTCAATTTAGGGACTTAGAAAGTTGTATTGATAAATAATTGTACCTATTGAAGTAGCAACAAAATCAATAGTAGTTTTTGCACTCAGTTATTAAATTGCTTAATTGCATGAACCGTGATGATAAAAATTTGTGTATACAATGCATCTTTAAAGTCTTTATTAGGTATTTTATTTGTAATTAATAAAAACAAACTCTATAATTATAAAGTTATAGATGCTGACTAGTTCTATTACCAAAACTTTAATAGCTGGAATTAAATAACTGTATTAACAAATCGTTAATTTGAAAAAATCGAAATGTTATTATGATCTCATACTTTTTTTCAAATATTAATATAATTCTTATGTGGTTTAAGAGAACGATGCTTATGTTAAAGGTTTTTTTAAGTTATAGAATTTTTGAGTTATAGAAAAAGTCGCCAACGCGTTTCAAGTTTTCATTATTTTTAAGCTAACAATAAGCTTTCTACAATTTATTTTCCTGCAATTAAGGTGTACCGCAATATGGATATCTATTATTGTATTGGCACTTAATGTATTGGCACTTAATGTATTGGCACTTATTGTATTGCAACATTGCTAAGGTATTTATTCTTAAGGATTTAATATCTGGTACTAGGATATTCATACTTGGATATTAATAATAGGATATCAGTAATAGATACCTAAATAGTAGAAACCTTAAAAACTGCAACCTTAAAATATGAATTAAAAACTTGACGATACTTAAGAGTTTAATCGATAGCGTCAGCCCTAGCATCAAATCTGAATACTCTATAGCTAGTTCGATAACTGGTATATTCAAATAACTGGTATAATAAATACTATAGAGCACTGTAAGCTTTACAGTTTGGCTAATCTGAATTTAGCCAGTTAGCTACTCCTTAACTTATCCGTCTCATGAACGTTTGAACAATGACTTGTACAGTAAAGCATGAGTGCAAGTATTGTCGTTAGCATGAGTGACAACCGCAAAAGGACGCCCGCTGTGAAAAGCAACCGACCGATAAATCTGCCGCTTAGCCAAGTGATTAGCGTAAATAGCTCACCTACGGCAAGAGCTTCTATTATGCACCGAATTTCGGGAATTATTTTATTTATTCTTATTCCTGTTCTATTGTGGTTATTGCAGACCTCTTTATATTCACCCCATCATTTTGCTGCTATTTTTGACAATATTGCGTTACGATTTATTGTTTGGATCTTTGTTGCAGCAACTGCTTACCATTTTGTTATGGGTATAAAGCATTTATTAGCTGATATGGGTTTTAACGAAGAGCTTAAGTCTGGTAGAACAGCTTCAATAGTGTGTTTTGTAATTGCCGCTATATTGATAGTGCTATCATTTATATGGGTGATGTTGTAATGAAAAATGATTCTGGAACTAAAAGCGCGACAGGTCTAACTGGCACAGGGACACGTGATTGGATGATGCAGCGAATCAGTGCTGTCATTCTAGCGGTATATACTGTGGTACTGGTTGGCTTTTTTTTATTAAATGGCGCTGTTGGCTATGAGCAATGGGTAGGCTTTATCATGAGCATGCCTATGCGTATATTTAGTTTGTTGGCAATTGTTGCTTTGGCAGCACACGCTTGGGTCGGTATGTGGACGGTGATTACTGATTATGTCAAAACCACAGGGCTGCGTATCGTACTACAGACGGCTATGATTATCGCAATTGTAGTTTACCTATTTTGGGGCATTATGATTTTTTGGGGTCGTGGTATCGGTATTATGTAATGACTTAAATGTCATTTGATAACTGACTTATTATAAGTGATAGGTTAAATAGATAGCTTGAATAGAATAAATAGTTTGAATAAATAGATGAACTAAATGATATTTTAAAAAGACCTTTCTATTGACTAACGTATGATTAACGAACGTATGTTTCACAATCTATCTTACTTAAAGTCATAAGATACCTACTCAAAGTGCTTATATAAGCCAACTGGTAATGAAAGCTGTATTTAACACTGATTTATACTATTAACCTAGTTTGTTTTTATTAATCTTGTTTGTTCTTATTAACTCAGTCTATTAGCAGAGTAGTAATTATAAATATACGGCTAATAAAATCTAATATACAGTGATTTTATATATGCATCGCCAGCTAAAATAACGAATAACGTATTCATTAGGAAAACGTAATGGCAACTAGACAAGACAACACAATTAGTAATATCAAAACTCTAAATTACGACTCAGTTATCGTAGGTGGTGGCGGTTCTGGTATGCGCGCTGCACTCCAGCTTGCAGAAGGCGGTATGAAAGTCGCTGTAATAACCAAAGTATTCCCAACACGTTCTCACACAGTTGCAGCTCAAGGTGGTATTGGAGCAAGCCTGGGTAATATGAGTGATGATAACTGGCACTTTCACTTTTACGATACCGTTAAAGGGTCTGACTGGTTAGGTGATCAAGACGCAATCGAATATATGTGCCGTGAAGCACCCAAGGTTGTATACGAGCTAGAGCATATGGGTATGCCATTTGATAGAAACCCAGATGGTACTATCTATCAGCGTCCTTTTGGGGGTCACACCTCAAATTACGGTGAAAAAGCAGTTCAACGTGCTTGTGCTGCCGCTGACCGTACTGGGCACGCTTTGCTTCATACCCTATATCAAAAAAACCTTGAAAAAGGTACTGAGTTCTTTGTTGAGTGGATTGCACTAGATCTTATTAAAGATGAAGATGGTAATATCAATGGTGTGGTGGCAACTGAACAAGAAACAGGAACAGTCGCTGTATTCCAAGCCACAAATACAGTACTAGCTACTGGTGGCGCTGGCCGTATCTTCTCAGCTTCAACTAACGCTTACATCAATACAGGTGATGGCTTAGGCATGGCAGTACGTGCAGGTATTCCTCTGCAAGATATGGAATTCTGGCAATTCCACCCTACCGGTGTATTTGGCGCTGGTGTTTTATTAACGGAAGGTTGCCGCGGTGAAGGCGCTATCTTACGTAATAAAGATGGTGAAGCCTTTATGGAGCGTTATGCTCCTACTGTAAAAGACTTAGCACCTCGTGATTTGGTATCACGCTCAATGGACCAAGAGATTAAAGAAGGTCGTGGCTGTGGGCCAAATGCTGATCACATCGTAATGGACATGACCCATTTAGGTGTTGATACTATTATGAAGCGTTTGCCGTCTGTATTTGAGATTGGTAAAAACTTTGCTAACGTCGACATCACAAAAGAGCCAATTCCAGTAATTCCAACCATTCACTATATGATGGGCGGTATTCCAACTACTATCCACGGTCAAGTCATCGTACCTGATCTTGATGGTGAGGTCGATGAAGAAGGGTTATACGTTGATAGTAAGATCGTAAAAGGTCTTTATGCAATTGGTGAGTGTGCGTGCGTGAGTGTGCATGGGGCAAATCGATTGGGTACGAACTCATTACTTGATTTGGTTGTCTTTGGGCGCGCTGCAGGTAAGCATATTATAGATAGCTTTAGTGAATCAGATCACAGCTACCATCCTATGGACCCTCGCGTATTAGACTTTACTGTTGGGCGCTTAAATAAGCTACAGCAATCAACATCAGGTCATAATGCTCAAGACGTTGCTGATGAGATACGCGCGCTTATGCAAAAGCATGCCAGTGTTTTCCGTACGCAAGAGCTTATGGATGAAGGCGTTGAAAAACTTTTAGCTCTACAAGAGAAGGTTGATAACATTTACTTAGCTGACAAATCGCAAGTGTTTAATACCGCACGTATTGAAGCATTAGAAGTTGCTAACTTGTATGAAGTTGCTAAAGCGACAATGTTATCTGCTGCAAACCGTCATGAGTGCCGCGGTGCTCACACCGTACTTGATTATGATCGCCCAGAAGATGACGCTATCGCTCCAAATGGTCGTAACGATAACGAGTGGATGAAGCATACGCTATGGTATTCAGAAACTAACAAAATCATTTATAAACCGGTTCGTAAAGTACCATTAACGGTTGATTACGTTGAGCCAAAAGTACGCGTTTACTAATTTTCATTTCTAAATAGTGTACGTTTGAAGAGTGTATGTTTAAAGATAGCCGTTTTAAGATTAAAGGGTTGCTACCCAGTAAGTAAGCATTGCAATATATATTGATGTTAATTTTTATTTAATTTAAATTTGTAAAGCTGTTTTAATAGGACTCGCCTCAATGCGTTTGTTAAAACAGCTCTACACCGTGTGGAGTTAGCACTATGAGCCGAGGTACTCGCACCATTGAGTTGTACCGCTACGACCCTGATAAGGACGCAGCCCCTTACATGCAGACTTATACGATTGAGCTTTTAGAGTCAGATCGTATGTTGCTAGATGTTTTATTACGTTTGAAAAAACAAGATGAGACGATCACATTCAGACGCTCTTGCCGTGAAGGCATTTGCGGTTCAGATGGCATGAACATTAATGGTAAGAATGGATTGGCATGTTTGATAAATATGAACACATTGCCAGAAAAGATTATCATTCGACCATTACCAGGTTTGCCTGTGGTACGTGATCTAGTTGTCGATATGAATCAGTTTTATGAGCAATATGAAAAAGTGCATCCATACTTACTGAATGATCAGCCTGCACCACCTACTGAGCGTCTACAGTCCCCTGATGATCGTGAAAAGCTAAATGGGCTTTACGAGTGTATTTTATGTGCTTGTTGTTCAACCAGCTGTCCATCGTTCTGGTGGAATCCTGATAAGTTCTTAGGACCTTCTGCATTACTCAATGCATATCGCTTTGTAGCTGATAGCCGAGATACTGATACTCAAGCGCGTTTAGCGCGTATGGATGATCCATATAGTCTATTCCGTTGCCGTGGTATCATGAACTGTGTTGCTGTATGTCCAAAAGGTCTTAACCCGACTCGTGCCATTGGTCACTTACGCAATTTGCTACTTGAGCAAGCGGGCTAAGTCGCAGTAATTTTTATACAAATGGCTACATTAGATATTAATAATTTAATAATATTAGATTTAAGCGATATTTTATTGAGCTACTGTCTAAGCCTACGGTATTAGTATATTAACTAGTTTTTAAATTACGTGAATACCACAGACCTCTATTTGTTGATAGAGGTCTTTTTTTGTTAAAATGACATTTAAATAATAACCGCAATTTATAATATGAATGCTCACTATTAAACAAACTAACACAGAATTTTATGGTTCCATGTTACTCTGTTTGAGTGAGCAAGTGTGTTCCGGAATTAAACACAATTTTTTATTAATATCGTTAACTTTACCGTGTTAGCCAATTTAATTTTAAGTCTGAACTTATAAGTCATATGGCACGTTTAATGCATACTTATTAGACGATACTTATAACAACAGTAAGTTTTTATATTAAGCATAAACATTTAAAGTGATAATACATGAAATTAATTTGTTTAAATTAATCTGCTCGAAGCAGTGGCTATAAAAGCTAAGTTTATAAAAGCTGGTTATAAGAAAACTGCGGTTTAAACTAAGTAAGGTTAAAGTTTATATAAAGTTAACGTTTAATGCTTAATTGCGGTATACATTCTATTCATATGCGCTCGACTAAATATAAAAAGTAAATTGAGAAAGTATATAGCAACTCTATACAATTAAAACTATCCATAGCAACTGATAATCTCGTTTTGATTTAATTGACTCTAATTAATTGAACTTAAATATAAATAAGAAATGACTATGAATACTATGACTAATAATGATGCTTTGAATGCAGCCAATACAACAGAACTTGCAGGCGATAATGCAAGCTATATTGAGTCATTATATGAACAATATCTTCAAGATCCTGATAGTGTTGATTCAGATTGGCAAGCTTATTTTAAAGAATATGAAACCGCCAATGATGCTTTACATCACAAAATTCAGGATCAGTTTTTATTATTAGCCCGCAATCAAACAGCGAATAAAGGCGTAGCAAGTCCAGCTAGTGATAGCGCTGCTTCAGATGCCAATTGTCTCGACCCACGACATATGGGAGTACAGAAACTTATTTCTGCCTATCGTCGCCGTGGTCACCGCCGCGCTAAGCTAGATCCACTACAGCTGCATCCTCGTGCACCTATTGAAGACTTAACTCTTGAGTATCACGGGCTATCAGAGGATGATTTAGATACGGTATTCTCTACCAGTGATTTTAATATGGGTAAATCCGAAGCCCCACTTAGAGAAATCATCGAAACGCTAAATAGAGTGTATTGTCGTCATATCGGCCTTGAATATATGCATGTAACAACCAGTACTGAAAAGCGCTGGTTTGAAGAATACATGGAAAGTGATCTTGGCTATATAAAGTTTGACGATGAAAAAAGAAAGATGATTCTTGAGCGTCTAACCGCTGCAGAAGGTCTTGAGAAATATTTAGCACGTAAATATACTGGGGTTAAGCGTTTCGGTTTGGAAGGGGGTGAAAGCTTCATTCCGGCTGTCCATGAAATCATCCAACGTGCTGGTGGTTACGGTACTAAAGAGATGGTAATTGGCATGGCTCACCGGGGTCGCCTAAACTTACTCGTGAATATTTTAGGTAAAAATCCAGCCGACCTGTTTGATGAGTTTGATGGTAAGGTAATACCTGAAAAAGGGTCTGGTGATGTTAAATATCATAATGGTTACTCATCAAA
This sequence comes from Psychrobacter sp. CX21, assembly GCF_057396255.1. Classification (NCBI taxonomy): domain Bacteria; kingdom Pseudomonadati; phylum Pseudomonadota; class Gammaproteobacteria; order Moraxellales; family Moraxellaceae; genus Psychrobacter; species Psychrobacter sp. CX21. The sequence goes on from NZ_JBXYJG010000010.1 coordinate 43,499, forward strand.
TGTAATGACGCCAGGCGGAGAAGCACATTTAGCATTAGCTTTTAACCCATCGCATCTTGAAATTGTATCTCCAGTATTAGAAGGATCAGTTCGTGCCCGCCAAGTACGCCGTAATGATACCGATGGTAATTTAGTATTACCCTTAGTGGTACATGGTGATGCAGCAATAGCTGCACAGGGTGTGGTTCAAGAAACTTTCCAGATGTCGCAAACACGAGCATACACAACTGGTGGTACGGTGCATTTAGTCATTAACAACCAAGTTGGCTTCACGACCAGCCGTCAAGAAGATGCTCGCTCTACCGAATATTGTACTGATATTGCCAAAATGGTTCATGCGCCTATCATTCACGTTAATGGCGATGATCCAGAAGCGGTGGTGTTTGCAGCACAAATGGCACTCGACTATCGCCATAAGTTCCATAAAGACATCGTCATTGACTTATTCTGTTATCGCCGTAATGGTCATAACGAAGCCGATGAACCTTCAGCGACGCAGCCTTTAATGTATGCTGTTATTAAGAAGCTACCTACGACACGCACTCAGTATGCCCAAAAGCTTCTTAATGAAGGCGTTATTTCAGAAGGCTATGATAAAACACTTGAAAATGATTATCGTGAAGCGTTGGATGATGGTGAGTATGTAGCAAACTCATTGGTTCGAGATCCAAACGAAAAGTTATATATTGACTGGAGTCCATATCTAGGTCATGACTTAGAAGATGATTGGGATACTAGCGTCGATATCGAAAAGCTTAAAGAATATGGACGTAAAATGGCGCAAATGCCAGAGGGATTCACCTTACAGCGTCAAGTTAAAAAGGTGGTTGAACAGCGTTTGGCAATGCAAACAGGCGAAGAGCCTTTAAACTGGGGTGCTGCTGAAACCTTAGCGTATGCTTCATTGGTCGACGAGGACGTACTGGTTCGTATTACAGGTGAAGATGTTGGCCGTGGTACCTTCTCGCATCGCCATTCTGAGATCTATAATGTTACTAATGGTGAGATGTATGTGCCGCTAGCACACATTGATGAGAACCAAGCCCGCTACGCAATTTATAACTCATTATTATCAGAAGAAGCCGTATTGGCATTCGAGTATGGCTATGCGACAACCGTACCTAACGCATTGATTGTATGGGAGGCTCAATTTGGTGACTTCGTAAATGGCGCACAGGTTGTTATTGACCAATTTATCTCTAGTGGTGAGACTAAATGGCAACGTGTGTGTGGATTGACCATGCTACTTCCTCATGGTTTTGAAGGTCAAGGACCTGAGCATTCGTCTGCGCGATTAGAGCGCTTTTTGCAGCTTTGTGCTGAAGACAATATGCAAGTAATCACACCAACTACGCCCGCGCAAATATTCCACGTATTGCGCCGTCAAGCAATCCGTCCTAGCCGAGTACCGTTAGTGGTCATGTCGCCTAAGAGTCTATTGCGTCATAAGCTTGCAACCTCAGAGCTTGAAGAATTGGCAAACGGTAAGTTTGAAACCGTATTGCCAGAGTTTGATCAATTAGACAATGACAAAGTCACTCGTGTTGTACTGTGTGGCGGTAAGGTCTATTACGATCTACTTGAGCAGCGCCGCGCACTTGAGCTTGATCATGTGGCTATTGTTCGTATTGAGCAGCTCTATCCTCTACCTGAACAAAGAATGGTAGAAGAGATCCAAAAATACGCTAATCTTAAAGAGATCGTTTGGTGTCAAGAAGAGCCGTTAAACCAAGGTGCTTGGTATTACCTAGCACCGCATATGTTCCGTATCTTTGGTCCACGTGAAGATGAACCTCGGGTAACGAAGGCGCATGTTGTTGATCCTGTTGCACGTCCTGCATCTGCGGCACCTGCTACAGGCTTACCTGCTATCCATCAGCGTCAACAACGAGAGCTGATTGCTAAAGGTCTTGGTGTTGAAGTTGATCAATTAACCTAATAGGTTTATGGAAATCTTTAGAATATGCATACTAACTAAGACAGACTTTGTTGAATTAAAATTCATATAGAAGAAACTTTTTTAAACCATACAACTTATTATGTAATGAATAAAATACGTTAATAAAATAATGTTGTTTATTAAAAATATAATAAATAGTTTATAACTCAAATTTTTACCTAATACTTAATATTAAAAATAGGAGCAGTTCCCATGGCAGAGATTAAAGCGCCCGTATTCCCAGAATCAGTTGCTGATGGTACGATTGTCGAATGGCATTATAGCGAAGGCGATCAAGTTAATCGCGACGATATCCTAGCCGAAATTGAAACAGATAAAGTTGTGCTAGAAGTAGTCGCCCCAGATGATGGTGTGTTATCAAAAATTGTTAAACAAGTAGACGATATTGTCCTTTCTGATGAGGTTATCGGTGAGTTTGAAGCAGGAGCTTCAGGTAACTCAGGGGATAATTCATCAAACGAAGATGCTAATGACAAAGAAAGTACTTCTGAGCAAAGCACTTCTAAAGAAGAGCAATCCGCTGAAGGCGGTGAGCCCAAAAAAGCCCCAGTTGAAGAAAAAGACCATAAAGATCAAAGCCCAGCGGTACGTAAAGCAGCTAAAGAATCTGGTGTTGATCCAAGTAATGTTGAAGGCTCGGGCCGTGGTGGACGTGTTACCAAACAAGACATGGCAAATCCTAACTTAAAAGCGGACAGCTCTATCAAGTCTGATAGTGGACGCCCAGTGGCTGAATCTGTAGGTGAGCGTACTGAAAAACGTGTTCCGATGACGCGTCTGCGTAAGACCGTTGCTAATCGTTTGTTATCGGCAACACAAGAAACTGCCATGTTAACTACCTTTAATGAAGTTAATATGAAGCCGTTAATGGATCTACGATCTCAGTATAAAGATCAGTTTGAGAAGCGTCATGGCACACGTTTGGGCTTTATGTCTCTATTCATTAAAGCGGCAACAGAAGCACTTAAACGCTTCCCAGCAGTTAATGCTTCAATCGATGGAGATGATATTGTTTATCACGGTTACTATGATGTCGGTGTTGCAGTATCTTCAGATCGTGGCCTGGTAGTACCGGTACTACGCGATACAGACCGTATGAGCATGGCAGATATAGAGAGTGGTATACGCGAATATGCTGGTAAAGCCCGTGATGGTAAGCTGTCGCTGCAAGAAATGACAGGCGGTACGTTCACTATTACTAATGGCGGCGTCTTTGGTTCATTGATGTCTACGCCTATTTTGAATCCACCACAAACCGCTATTTTAGGTATGCATGCCATCAATGATCGCCCTATGGCAGTGGATGGTGAGGTGAAGATTCTACCTATGATGTACCTTGCATTGTCTTACGACCATCGAATGATTGATGGTAAAGACGCGGTTCAGTTCTTAGTAACTATTAAAGAGCTGGTAGAAGACCCAGCTAGACTACTCCTAGATCTTTAATTAAATAGGCTTGCGTCAGAGTAAATTTGACGCAAGCTTTTTAGTTTAGCGTTAGGATTAGTATTTTAGGATTAGTATTAAAGTTAATCAAGATTAAATATAGCGTATCGTGCTTAATAATAAGTTTGAATATATAGCACATTGAACCCTATTACTTTAATCCATTCATATAAATAATTATAAATATAATAGCTTTTAACATTCATCTATTAAAAGACAGGATATATTATGAAAGACAATTATGATTTAGTGGTCATCGGTGGTGGTCCTGGCGGTTATGAAGCCGCTATCCGCGCAGGTCAATTAGGTATGAGCGTGGCTTGTATCGAGAAACGAGTTTATAAAGGTGAGCCTGCACTTGGCGGTACTTGCTTAAACGTTGGTTGTATACCTTCTAAAGCATTGTTAGATTCGTCTCATCGTTACGAAGCTACCAGACATGAGCTAGATGAACATGGTATTACTACTGGCGATGTTGAAATAGATGTGCCAAAAATGATTGAACGTAAAGAAAGCGTTGTAAAACAGCTTACTGGCGGCGTTGCCATGCTATTAAAAGGTAATGGCGTTGAATGGTTACAAGGCTGGGGTACTCTAATCGACGGTAAAGGCGACGATAAAAAAATTAAGTTTACCGCTTTAGAAGATGAATCAGAGTCTACCATTACGGCAAAAAATGTTATCTTAGCATCAGGCTCTGTGCCTATCGATATTCCTGTGGCTCCAGTCAACAACGAAGAAGGTATTATCGTTGATTCAACAGGTGCTTTAGATTTCACTGAAACGCCTAAGCGTTTAGGTGTCATCGGTGCTGGCGTTATCGGTCTAGAGTTAGGTTCAGTATGGCGTCGTTTAGGTGCTGAGGTTGTCATCTATGAAGCACTTCCTGAATTTTTAGCAGCTGCTGATAATGACATCGCTAAAGAGGCGAGTAAGCTATTAAAGAAACAAGGATTAGATATCCGTGTCGATACGAAAGTAACCAATGCAGAAGTCAAAGATGGTGAAGTTGTCGTCACTAGTGAAAAAGGTGGCGAGTCATCTGATGAAACCTTTGATAAGCTTATTGTCTGTGTAGGACGCCGTGCGTATTCTGAAAAACTACTTGGTGAGGATAGCGGAGTACAGTTAACAGAACGTGGATTAGTCGATGTAGACAAACAGTGTAAAACTAATTTGGATGGTGTGTACGCTATTGGTGATCTAGTGCGTGGTCCTATGCTTGCGCATAAAGCTATGGAAGAGGGCATGATGGCTGTTGAGCGTATTCATGGCGAGAAAGCACAAGTAAATTACGACACAATGATCAATGTCATTTATACGCACCCTGAAATTGCATGGGTGGGTTTAACCGAGCAAGAAGCCAAGGAAGAAGGCTACGACGTTAAGACAGGTTCATTCAACTTAGCAGCCAATGGACGCGCATTGGCACAAAGTGAAGGCCAAGGTTCAATTAAAGTCGTCGCTGATGCTAAAACGGATCGTTTACTGGGTATGCATGCCATTAGCGCAGGCGCAGGCGATATCGTTCACCAAGGCATGATAGCCATGGAGTTTGTGTCAAGCGTAGAAGACTTGCAGCTGATGACTTTTGCTCACCCAACGATTAGTGAAGCTGTACATGAAGCAGCTTTATCAGCTGATGGGCGTGCTATTCATGCTATACAACGTAAAAAACGTAACAAGAAATAAGCTAAAACTAAATAAGCTAAAACTAAATAAGCTAAAACTAAATAAGCTTAGCTATAGCTATATAGGATCTTGTTTAAATAACAGCTGGTGTTTGGTTAACTAAGAGTAATAGGTATACCAAACACCGGTCTTATAACTTGAAATAAAAAAAATTAAAGGATAACTTTATGAATTTACACGAGTATCAAGCAAAATTATTGCTAGAGAGCTATGGACTGCCTATTCAAAAAGGTATTATTGCGTATAGCGGTGATGAAGCTGCTCAAGCGTTCGATAAGACGCCGACCGATGTAGCGGTAATTAAAGCACAGGTTCATGCTGGTGGCCGCGGTAAAGCTGGTGGTGTAAAGCTTGCGAAAACACGTGAAGAGGCCAAAGAAATAGCAGATGCTCTAATCGGAACGAATCTTGTTACTTACCAAACAGACAGTGATGGTCAGCCAGTAAACTTTGTATTGGTTGCAGAAGATATGTATCCGGTACAAAATGAATTGTATCTTGGCGCTGTTGTAGACCGCTCTACACGCCGTGTTACGTTTATGGCATCTACAGAAGGTGGTGTTGAGATTGAAAAAGTTGCAGAAGAAACACCAGATAAGATATTTAGCATTACCGTAGATCCTTTAGTTGGATTAATGCCTTTCCAAGCACGTGAAGTGGGTTTCAAGCTTGGTCTTGAAGGCAAACAAATCAATCAGTTCGTAAAATTGATGACAGGTGCTTATCAAGCCTTTATCGAAAATGATTTTGAAATGATCGAAATCAACCCATTGGCTATTAGAGAAAATGGTGAACTTGCCTGTGTTGATGGCAAGATTGGGGTGGATTCAAATGCACTATTTCGTCAGCCAAAAATCGCTGAGTTACATGATCCCTCACAGGAAAATGAGCGTGAGCTAAAAGCTGCTGAATTTGACCTAAACTATGTTGCTCTAGAGGGTAATATTGGTTGTATGGTAAATGGTGCTGGTCTTGCGATGGCAACTATGGACATCATCAAACTATATGGTGGTAAACCTGCAAACTTCCTAGACGTTGGTGGCGGCGCAACTAAAGAGCGCGTTGTTGAAGCGTTCAAAATCATACTAGAAGATGATAGCGTTAAAGGGGTTCTAATCAATATCTTTGGTGGTATTGTACGTTGTGACATGATTGCCGAAGCCATTATTGCTGCGGTCAAGGAAGTGAATGTAACGGTACCTGTCGTGGTTCGCTTAGAAGGTAATAATGCTGAATTGGGTGCAAAACTATTAGATGAGTCTGATGTTGAAGTTATTTCTGCCCAAGGTTTGGCTGGTGCTGCACAAAAAATCGTTGATGCAGTTACTGCTTAATCATATTTATAGTATTTAAATTTAATAACCTTATAAGTAAATAACCTAATTATAATAGGTAACCAAAATTCGGAGTAAATAATGAGTGTATTAATCGATAAAGATACCAAAGTATTGGTACAAGGATTTACCGGTAAAAATGGTACGTTCCATTCTGAACAAGCCATTGAATATGGTACCAAAGTGGTTGGCGGTGTCACCCCTGGTAAAGGTGGTCAAACACATTTAGGTCTTCCTGTATTTAACACCATGGCAGAAGCTATGGAAGCGACTAACGCTGACGCGTCTGTAATTTATGTTCCTGCCCCTTTTGTTCTTGATTCTATTATCGAAGCTGTCGATGCTGGTATTAAGCTAATTGTTGTGATCACCGAAGGTGTACCGACATTAGATATGCTTAAAGCGAAGCGTTATATTGAACAAGCGGGTGATGTCAAAATGGTAGGTCCAAACTGCCCTGGCGTGATTACACCAGGCGAGTGTAAAATTGGAATCATGCCAGGACATATCCATATGCCAGGTAAAGTAGGCGTCATTTCACGCTCTGGTACATTGACGTATGAAGCGGTGGCTCAAACCACTAAGCTTGGCTTTGGTCAGTCTACCTGTATCGGTATTGGTGGTGATCCCATCCCAGGTATGAACCAAATCGATTGCTTGAAAATGTTTCAAGATGATCCACAAACCGAGGCAATTGTACTTATTGGTGAGATTGGTGGTACCGCAGAAGAAGAAGCTGCCGCTTATATCAAAGACCATGTTACTAAGCCAGTTATTGGTTATATTGCTGGTGTGACTGCACCTAAAGGCAAACGTATGGGCCATGCAGGCGCAATTATCTCTGGTGGTAAAGGTACTGCTGAAGAGAAATTTAAAGCGTTTGACGATGCTGGCGTTGCGTATACCCGTGACCCTGCTAAAATCGGTGAAAAAGTTAAAGAAGTTACAGGCTGGTAAATTACCAAGAGCGCTCAATTAAACGCTGGTTAAAAAACCTGCCAGCACGCGCTCAAAATTTGTATATTTAATACACTAGTGTCATTTGGTATTTAGTATGATAAAGAGCATCCTACGGGGTGCTCTTTTTTTATGACTTATATTAGGGACAGACCTTAGTATTAGTTGCTACAATAAGTCTATTAACTGGCATATCACACTTACTAAAACAAGAAACAAACGATTATGACTAATACCCAAGTTACCCACGCTGTTATACCTGTTGCAGGATTTGGAACCCGCATGTTACCGCTGTCTAAGTCAGTACCAAAAGAGCTATTACCTCTTGGTAATCGACCTGCTATTCATTACGTCATCGAAGAGGCTATCGCTGCGGGGATCAAAAACATCGTGTTAATAGGGCATGCTCAAAAAAGCGCCATAGAAAACTATCTTGACCTTAATGCAGAGCTTGATACTCAGCTCAGACAAAAAGGTAAAGATGATCTTGCAGATAGCTTGAACTGGTTACCAGAAGATGTTTCTGTCTCTATGATACGTCAAGGTAAAGCGCTGGGTCTGGGTCATGCTGTGCTTAAAGCTAAGCCTATTGTTGGTGATCATCCGTTTGCTGTCTTATTACCAGATGTGGTGATCGACCCTTTTACGACCAATATGGAAAAAGATAACTTGGCGTATATGATGCAAGCGTTTAAAACCTCTCAACACTCGCAGATCTTAGTGAGTCAGGTAGCTGATGCTGATGTGCATAAATATGGTATCGCCAAACTTAAAGAATCGGAACAACTGTCTGATGTAGCAGGTGATAAGAACCACCATTTTGCAGTTGATGGCTTTGTTGAAAAGCCTTCGCTTGAGGATGCCCCTTCTAATCTTGCTGTGGTTGGTAGATACGTATTTACTGCAGATATTTTTGAATATTTGGCCAAAACCAAACCTTCGGTCGGTGGAGAGATTCAGCTTACAGATGCTATTGACGCATTAATCAGTACTCAAGGCGTTGATGTGACCACCATGCTTGGAGATAGCTTTGATGCAGGCAATATGACCAGTTATATGCAGGCATTTATTTATTTTGCGCAGCACATTCTGGATCAGTCCTAAGTAAAAACGTAGAGTCAAGTAAGAATATAAAGACAAGTAAGAGCGTAAAGACAAATTAGAACGCTAAGATAAGTAAGTACAATGAGTGCTTATTTTATAATCATCGCATCGCCATCATAAGTATGCAGGTTATGCATCAGATCTATTAATAGGTTACAACCATGTCATTCGCTTCATATCATAAAGAGATAACGTCAGATACGACCTTGCCGAATCAATTACCAGCGTGGAAGCAATTAGAGCAGCTAGCACAAAGACGCTGGTCGCTAACGCAGCTGTTTGCCAATGACAAAAATCGCGCGCAGCAGTTTGGCTGCGATACCCAAGGTATTTATTTTGATTATTCTAAGCAGTGTATGGACAGTGAGGTTAAGAGGGCACTTATTGACTTGGCCTCAGCGTGTGGTCTGCCGCAGCGAATCTCAGCATTATTTAATGGGGATAAGGTCAATACCAGTGAGAATCGTGCGGCGCTACATATGGCATTACGATTTCCCAAAGATGCCACGCTTTTTGTAGATGGTCAAGATATGGTTAGCGAAGTTCATGCCAGTTTGACCAAAGCGGCAAATCTAGTTGAGCGCATACGTAGCGGCGTGTGGCGTGGCTACTCTGGTAAGGCCATAACGGATGTTGTTAATATAGGGGTGGGTGGTTCAGATTTAGGGCCGTTAATGGCAAATGCCGCTTTAGACGAATGGGCAGATAGCGACATACGCGTACATTTTGTATCGAACATGGATGGTACACAGTTAGGCAGCTTACTTGAACATCTTAATCCTGAAACGACATTATTTATTATCTCGTCTAAATCATTTGGTACCGTCGATACGTTATCAAATGCGCAAACAGCTAGGGTTTGGTTGTCCATGACTGGTGCCAGTCAATCCACTCTATTACGGCGCCATTTTATAGGTATTTCTGCTAATCCTGATAAGGTGAGCGAGTGGGGTATTGTTGAACAACACCAACTAAAGCTATGGGACTGGGTAGGGGGCAGGTTCTCAATGTGGTCTTCTATTGGACTGGCAGTTGCTATCCGTATCGGCATGCCAAGATTTTATGAGATGCTGGCGGGTGCTCACGAGATGGACACCCATTTTCAAACCGCTGATTTTGAGAGTAATCTACCGGTATTATTAGGACTTATAGGTGTTTGGAATAGTAGCTTTTTAAATATAAATGCGCATACCGTTTTACCCTATGATGGAAGGCTAAAATACTTACCAAGCTATTTAACCCAGCTTGAGATGGAGAGTAATGGTAAGTCGGTTACCCACACCGGCCAGCCTGTTGCTTATGCAACCTCACCTATCCTATGGGGCGAGATTGGATCAAATGCGCAGCATGCCTTTTATCAGCTACTACACCAAGGCACTCAAAGAGTCTCTTGTGATTTTATCGCGTGCGTCAATTATTACGAAGATGCAGGTGCCAATGAGCTCAAACATCAGCATGCGCTGTCTCTAGCGAATTGTTTGGCTCAAAGCCGAGTATTGGCGTTTGGTAATGATGCCTTAGCGTCTAAGCCGAATGAACCTAAATTAGACATCGATAAATTCAAACGTTATCGAGGCAACCAGCCCTCGACAACAATTTTACTGGATGAGCTAACGCCCAAAAGCTTTGGCGCACTCATAGCGCTATACGAACATAAAGTGTATGTGATGGCCAGTCTATGGGATATTAATCCATTTGACCAATGGGGGGTTGAAATGGGTAAGAAAGTTGCTGATGAAGTATTTAAATATATATTGTTAAATAGTTCATCTTACGCTCATAATGCGGATAACACATCTGAAACAAAGGATAACGTCGAATCTGCGCCTTCTGAAATTAATATATTAGATGGTTCTACTCAAGCATTAATCAATCATATCAATAAGGTATAGTCTAACCACTTTTAAGATTAATTAATTTGATTGAATGACTTGATTTGATGATTTGATATAAGGGCTAGGTTAATTGACTGAGTTGATTAACTGAGTTGATCGGCTCAGTTGATTGATTAGGTTAAATGACTATACAAACAATACTGACTCCCAATCAAAATAATAGTTGTCACGAAATCAATAACTATTCTAAGGTCTTACACAGTGCTGTAAGGCCTTTTTTTGATATTCTTATTCTGCCTTTACTTTTTCTAACTCTTAATCTAGCCATAAAAGCAGCTGACTTTTTATTTAAGCCGCTGGCTACGCTGATGATAGATAGTACATAGCTTACACGCCAAAATGATGCATTTTATCGCCGCTAAAATCATGCTTGATTTAAGCTTTCTTTTGGCAAGTAGACGTTTTGTGAACGCTGGGTAAGCTTGATAGCTCAGGCAATTGACTCATATACTAGCGGCTTAAGAAAAACTGCGATATAAATTTGAGATGTTAATTTAATATAGAGGAAGTTTAGAATGTCCAATAGCCTTGACGCTGCGTTAGATAACTTAGTTACCCCACACGGTAGCCCAGCACTAAATGTACTTCTTCTTGAAGGTGAGATGCTTGAAAACGCTAAAAATAAAGCCAAATCACTGTCCAGTATTACGATGACATCACGTGAGCGTGGTGATTTAATCATGCTAGGTATTGGCGGTTTTACGCCACTTGATGGGTTTATGAATAAAGCAGATTGGCAAGGTGTGTGTGACGAGATGACACTCAAATCTGGTGAAAATAACAAACTGTTTTGGCCCATTCCGATTACGTTATCGGCGAGTAAAGACGAGTCTGATGCCTTTGCAATAGGGGATGAGATCGCCCTTAAAGCTGAAGACGGTGAAATCATGGGTATTTTGACACTAGAGGAAAAATATAGCATTGACAAAGAACATGAGTGTAAAACTGTATTTGGAACCACAGACACTGAGCATCCTGGTGTCAAAAAAGTAATGGAACAAAAAGATATTAACCTAGCAGGACGTGTTGAAGTCTTTAGCCAAGGTGAGTTTCCTACTGAATATGCAGGGATTTATATGACGCCCACGCAAACCCGCGAAGCGTTTGCAAAAAAAGGCTGGAAGAAAGTAGCGGCTTTTCAAACCCGTAATCCGATGCACCGCTCGCATGAATATCTGGCGAAAATAGCTGTGGAGACGTGTGATGGGGTGATGATTCACTCATTATTAGGCGCATTAAAACCGGGCGATATCCCTGCAGAAGTCCGCCAAGACGCCATTGGCACATTAATAGATAATTATTTTAGAAAAGATACGGTCATTCAATCAGGATATCCATTGGATATGCGTTACGCAGGACCTCGTGAAGCGTTACTACACGCCCTATTTAGACAAAACTATGGCTGCTCAGAGCTTATCGTAGGACGTGATCATGCTGGTGTGGGGGATTACTATGGTGCATTTGATGCGCAAGATATCTTTGATGAAATTCCAGAAAATGCCTTAAAGACCAAGCCGATCAAAATTGATTGGACGTTTTGGTGTGATGCCTGTCAGTCAATGGCATCTACCAAAACCTGCCCACATGATGCTGAGCATCACGTCAAAGTATCTGGAACCAAATTACGTAAAGCATTGTCTGAAGATCAGCATGTACCTGAGAACTTTAGCCGCCCAGAGGTGCTTAAAATCTTGCGTGATTACTACAGTACTATCGCTAAAGAAGACCGTGCGAAAGTTGAACTAAAAGGAGCGTCTGCGGTTTAGACCTTGAATAAGCCTAACAACTTGAGCATTCTTATTATATAGTCAGCGAAATACTAAACGGTTGCGGTGTTAACCTCGCTCGCCCTACTATAGTAGTACTTGCACTTAGTTGCCTTGTAACCATTTTATATTTCTTTGACTATAGTGATATATAGACCAAATATTTAGCTGAGTACAACGAAGGAAACTTATGAGTAAAGCAACAAACATCGTCTGGCATGATGCCGCCGTAACCCCCGCTGAGCGCCAAGACAAACTCGGCAACAAGCCTTGTATATTATGGTATACCGGTTTGTCGGGCTCAGGAAAGTCAACCCTTGCTAATGCTGTGGATCGCATGTTACATGACAGAGGTTATGCCACGTATTTATTAGATGGTGATAACGTCCGCCACGGGTTAAACAAAGATTTAGGGTTTACAGATGCAGATCGTGTTGAAAATATACGCCGAATCGCAGAGGTAAGCCGTTTGTTTAACGATGCAGGATTGATCGTCTCAACAGCTTTTATCTCTCCATTTGAAAGCGATAGAAACGCCGCCCGTGAGCTGGTTGGAGATGACTTTATTGAAATCTTTGTCGATACCCCGTTAGAAGAGTGTGAAAAGCGTGATCCTAAATCCCTGTACAAAAAAGCCCGCGCTGGTGTCATCCCTAACTTTACAGGTATTGATTCGCCCTATGAAGTACCGACCAACCCTGAGCTATGTCTACACACTCATGATAAAAGTATCGAAGAAGTTGCTACGCAAGTTATTGAGTATTTGATTCAAAATAACTATATCAAGTGATTTTTAATTAATTTGCAAATGTTTTTGAATGAATACCGTACCGTACTTTAACCAAACGAAATTAGGCAATGGCAACTTATCTTGATGTGTTTAATGGTGATGCAGATGGTATCTTTTCGTTAATTCAGTGGCGTAAAGCGTATCCTATTTATGCTTCTAATGACGATGATCATCGGTTAATAACTGGCGTGAAGCGGGATATTAAGCTGGTTGAAAACCTACCGAATGAATGGGTGCAAGACGCTTTTATAAGTGTCTTTGATATTTCATTCGATAAGAATGTAAAAGGGGTTAAACACGCTTTGATGGATTGTCACAGCGTGTTTTATTGCGATCATCATAAAGCAGACGCACTGTTTGAACATCCAAAACTTACCACGCGTATCAATACCTCTCCAAACGTATGCACAGGACTACTGGTCAATAACGAATTAAAAGGCCAGTATGCCCTTTGGGCGCTGTGCGCTGTATTCGGAGATGGACTAGATGATGTGGGCTATCGTTTCGCTAACACTCTAAGCTTAACTCATAAACAGTGCGAACAAATTAAGACGCTTGGCGTTTTAGTCAATTATAATGGCTACGGCAGTGCGGTAGCTGATTTGCATTTCCCTCCCAGTGAGTTATACCATCAGTTGATCCGTTACGACACTCCCTTTGAGATTGTTGCAGCGTCAGACTCTATTTTTGATTGTCTACAGCACGGCTACAACGAAGATATAGCAATGGCGATACAGCAACAGCCATTAGAGCATAAAAACTTAATCGCTGTTATATTAGAAGATGCGGCTTGGGCACGTCGGATAAGTGGCACTTACGGCAACCTTCTTGCTGCGAACACACCTAGTAAGCCCGTTATTATCATCACCCATAATAATCATTTAGAATCTTATACAATCAGCCTACGTGCGCCTAAAGACAATCCATATGGAGCCAGTAAGCTATGTAGTCAATATGCCACAGGCGGTGGACGAGAAGGTGCAGCAGGTATCAACAGATTACCTATCAATGAATTAGATGCGTTCTTAAAAACGGTTAGTGACTATTACGATCATTAATCTATAACATATACCTTATATCTTATATCTTACATCTTATATCTTGCCATATCTATCATTTGTCTTCATCTATACTCAATATTTAAAGGTATTAGCGTTGGTGAGATGCTATTAAAAATATGCTCAAAATATATAAATATAGACTAACAAGCACGGCAGACTGATACCACAAGTACACTGTGCACAGCGACTTAATGTTGTTATGATATGGATGTTTAGGGCTACATCTATTTGAAAAATTAAGGATTATGTGAACATGGAAACAAGGGCATCTAAAGGCAATAAAGCAGCTTCTCATAGTGTCATCATTGGTAATTCTATTGATGCGATCACTACCGCTACGGTCATGGTAAGCCTTGGCAATACAGTGAGTTTGTACGCCAATAAAACACAGTTGCAGCATACTTTAGATAACTATAGCTTTGAGCATCAGCAGCAAGCGTTATGGCAACTCTATATTGACCAGCAAACCATCAAAATTCACGATATCCCACTGCAAGCGAGTGAGGTGTTCGCTGGGAATAAAGCGCTGTCTGAAAATGAGGCACTGTCTGAAAATCAGAGACTGGACGACAATGATGAGCTGGCTGACAATAAAGCTGACTTATTTTGGATATTTTATAATGATCTTCCAGACGCTTGGATTGAACAAGATGATTCACAGCAAGCCTGGGTAAGTCAGCTAAATAACAGCACTGTATCCATTCAAACGCCCATTGTATTAAGTGGTATTAGCACGCTAGGATTGTTTGATAAGCTAAGTCGGCATTGTCAAAGACCATGGGTCTACTACGTGCCTTTTGTGTTTTTGCAAGATGGCAATGCCTATCCTTCAATGTTATCTCCAAAGCTATGGTTAATGGGCGAGAAAACAAATGATTCGCTGGATAAAATCGTACTGCTACAACCTTTAATTGCCCAAGCTAAAAGGAAGTATATTAGTGATATCGCCACCATTGAGTTTTCACGCAGTGCCATTATGAGCATGTTGGCCACGCGGGTGAGCTTTATGAATGAATGGTCAAGATTGGCGGATCATCAAGGGGTCGATATCCTAGAAGTAGCAGATATTATGGGGCTTGATTCGCGTATTGGTAGCAGTTATCTAAAAGCAGGATGGGGGTTTGGCGGGCGCTCATTACCTGCTGAAATAAACGCATTGAATCAAACCCTTGAAAACACTCAAGTAGAGCATCGTTTGATGAATGCTGTCGACCTCATAAACGATGATCAAAAAGAGCTTATCTTCCGTAAGTTTTGGCAGTATTTTGATGGGGCCATAGAAAACAAAAAAGTCAGTATATGGGGTGCAAGCTATAAATCAGGCTCTGGACGTACCTCTGAAGCGGCGATTCATCCTTTACTACATTTATTGTGGTCCTATAACATCACGACTTATGTGTATGCAGCAGAAGCAGAGTGCGAGCTTGCTAGTCTGTACCCAGATGAGCCTTTACTTAAGTTTATTAAGTCCGCTAACGATCAGTTATCTAATAGTGATGCACTATTTGTATTGTCTTGGCCAACCATAATGCGCCTACCTATCAGCGCTATAAATGATGCGGTTGTGCCAATATTTGATGCTCAAAACGCCTTCTCTAAAGATCAGATAAAGGCGCTAACTGGCGACTATCAAGGGATTGGGCGTTATAAATAAAGTCGATGAATGATGATTAAGCCCAAACTTAAGTAAAAAACGGACCTTGCTATGCTATCTTTGCGCCTTGGCTGGCAAGCCATTGTTTAATTTCAGTCGTTTTTTTTGTAAGTAAGCTCTCATTGCCTTTGGTCTCGATGTTAAGCCGAATCAAGGGCTCAGTGTTTGAAGCTCTAATATTAAAACGCCAATCGCCAAAGTCTAGACTTAAGCCATCCAATGTGTTTTTCTCAGGATGTTGGTCACTATAATATGATTCAATAGCGCTGATGATTTCATCACTTCCCGATTCAGTCAGTTTGAAGTTTATCTCTCCAGAGCTTGGATAGGCGCTAATACGCTCATCAACCAATTGTCCCAGTGACTTGCCTGTTGTAGATAAAAGCTCAATGGTTAGTAGCCAAGGGATCATGCCACTATCACAATAGAAAAAGTCTTTAAAATAATGATGCGCACTCATCTCGCCGCCATAAATGGCGCCAGACTCACGCATCACTTGTTTAATGAATGAATGGCCAGACTTGCTGATAACGCCCTCACCCTTACCTTCATCTATTATGGCTTCAGTATTATAAATAACACGTGGATCATAGACGATGGCTGCGCCTTTATTCTTTTGTAAAAATGCCTGGCTCAACATTCCTACCACATAGCTGCCTTCGACAAACTCACCGCGAGCATCAAACAAGAAACAGCGATCGAAGTCGCCATCAAATGCAATACCCATATCAGCCTCATTCTCAATGACTGCTTGTTTGGTTGACGTACGATTAGCCAATATCATTGGATTTGGGATACCATTTGGAAAGCTACCGTCAGGGGTATGATGCACTTTGATAATATCAATGGGTGCACTGCGCTGCTGTAGACGTTGTTCTATTAAATCAATTGTAGGGCCAGCGCTTCCGTTACCTGAATTAATAACAATTTTTAAGGGTACTAGCTTGTCTGTATCAATAAACCGCATCAAATGATCGACATAGGCGGTTTTATCCGTCTCTTTTATCACATTTCCTTGTTCTTGAGCGGCAAACTCTCCTTTTTGTGCCAGCTGCTGAATATCAGCTAAGCCTGTGTCGACACTAATAGGTTTAGAGTTTTCACGGACCAGTTTAAGTCCGTTATAATTTATTGGATTGTGACTGGCAGTTACCTCAATACCTCCTAAAGCGTTAAAATGACTGGTCGCAAAGTACACCTCTTCGGTGCCCGTCATTCCCAAATCAATAACATCCACACCAGCGTCCGTAATTCCTTTAATTGTCGCCTGTTTTAAGGTTTCACTTGAGTCTCTAATATCGCTACCAATCGTAATACAGTTATTTATATGGTTCGGTACCCCATTCTCATCACGGCGACTGGACAAAATTTGTGCAAACGCACGTCCAATCCGATAAGCAATGTCTTCATCTAAATTAACGCCGAGCTCACCTCGGATATCATAAGCTTTAAAAGAAGTGATTTCACGATAAGGTAGGGCAGATTGATTTGATGTGGTCATGTGTTGCCTTTATGATTAGGTTTAAGATATGGGTATATTAAAGACGATTTAATGATAATGCGTGTGCTTAGAAATATACCTTAATGTGGCGCGGCTGTTAAGAGCATTTAACGATAGCCACACACAGATACTGCACCGCTCAGATTAAAACAATATACATTAGCCGCTAATAACGCGATTTATCATAGCGATATAAAGTTGACGCTATATAATGTCGCTATAAAATGCTTTAAAAATTACCGACACAACGGTGTTATATAGTCGAAGAAGTCTAAAATAATTACAAGGCAAACAAGTGAAAGTACTACTTGTGTAAGCTTAGCGAGGTTTACACCGTCATCGTTAAGAAGTTCGCTGACTATGAATTTAAAATCTTTAAGTGCCTTGTATTAGCGTCTTGTATTCGTGTCTAATTATAAAGTCTTGTATTAATGGTACACTGCCAATATTAAGAGTCAACGGACTCAAATTTAGATTTATATTTTAAATGTTTTGTCATATGCAAATAATAGAGAATAACGGTATGAAAGCTGATTTAATTCACCCGCCAACGCCCGTAGAGGGCATACCAAACGCCAGTCGAAACTTGGATGATTTACTAGCGCTTATGGCTCGATTGCGTGCCGATTGCCCTTGGGATATTAAGCAAACCAATCATAGCTTGATCCCTTATGCAATTGAAGAAGCCTATGAGCTAGCAGAAGCAATACAAGATGGCGATATCGAAGATATCAAAGGCGAGCTAGGGGATGTGCTGCTGCAAGTGATTTTTCATTGTCAGATTTATGCAGAGCAACATGAGTTTGATTTGGGTGAGGTGGTTTATACGCTGCAAAGTAAACTTATTCGCCGACATCCGCATGTTTTTGAAGCCGACAAACTGTCAGATGATACAGCGGTCAAACAGCGCTGGGATGAAATAAAGGCGCTCGAAAATTTAGAGCGTGAGCGCCGAGGCAAGCCTAAAAGACGTTTGGATAGTATTAAATCAGGTAGTGCCCTCATGCAAGCGCAAAGTCTACAAAAATCCGCCAGTAAGATGGGATTTGATTGGGAGGGTATTGAAGGCGCAGTAGAAAAACTTGAAGAAGAAATCGCTGAGCTAAAACAAATACTGCCCAAACAAGGCGAGCATGTGGATGATCAAACCAAAATTGAATTAGAAAAAGAGCTTGGCGATTGCGTATTTGGATTGGTGAATGTTGCTCGAAAGATTGGTATAGATGCCGAAGCAGCCACGCTGACTTGTGTGCATAAGTTTCGCTCGCGATTTGCCTATATAGAAGATGAGCTTAAAAAACAAGGCCGCACGCCTGAAGATAGCAGTATAGATGAGATGGATGATTTGTGGGAAGCTGCTAAGCAATATGAATAAACAACCGTTAGCAGTCCTCCTTGCTAAACGAATTAAGCAGGGTATTTGTATCTTATTGATGTTGTTAGTAAAGCCTATTTATGCGCAGCAGTGTTTTAGCGATGCCAATAGTGCGTATGCGTACTTGATATCGCAAGAGCAATTGGCGGCTCAAGAAACCAAGCTTGCGAGTCGTCATCGTCTGGTGTATATCAATAGGGCAACGGAGGCTGAATTAACCACGTTAGAAGGTATTGGAAGTAATAAAGCCAAAGCAATTATATTGTATCGAGAGACTTTTGGTCCTTTTGCTTCTATTAATAGTTTGACTCAAGTCAAAGGCATTGGCGCAAAAACCATTGAAAAAAATAGAAGTAGACTGTCTATTGAATAAATGCCTAGGGGTAAAGCTCGCTTAAGTTTGGATAGACATGCTTGACGATTTACTGACATACGGTTTTAAATAATGCATCATCAGCATTAATTTTAGACCATTTAAGCTGTTTTAGTGCTGCTACGTAAACTGTGGTATCTGACGCCGTATCTGGCGCAATAGATGTGGTGGTGTGTTTTGTACAGTTTATGAGCTGCGGAATAATCTTAGTGCTTATGCGTCTTTCAAATAAATATATATTCGTGCGTTTAATGTCGTCATTAAAATCCTTATTGGCGTTATTTTCATCAGTATCTTTATCATCTGCGTTATCTATAATGTTTAAGTCGTGAACTTCACTGACAGCCATAAATCGAATAACTTGTGGCTTTAAATAACTCCAAGGTCGATACCAGACCTTGTCTTCAATGGTTTTGACTACTTGTACTTTTTCTGAAAGAATGCGAATTTGCTGTGCTTGCCAGTTGTACTCTTGATGGATTTGAAATCCTAACATACCCAGTCCGGCGAATATAGGAATGAGCCACTTTGGTGTTTGAATACCAACAAGTTTGGTTAATTGTCTGATCAATAGAGCAAGTCCTGCCATGCCAAATCCAGCAGCAACCGTCGCAATAAATTCGTAAATCATTAAATATTTCCAGTAGGAGGTATAAAGGTGAGTATATACTCAAAAGCAAGTTTATATACTAAAAAGGGTGATTAAATCAGTTGCTGACTTAATCACCTTAAAGTTATTCTTTTAATTTATTTATCAAATCTAGTTATTGAAACTAGCAATGATACTTAGCTTTTAATGATCTACTGCGGTTCCAGCACCACGTGGCATACGAACACTTTCAACCAATTCTTGAATGTGTGCAGGCGGCGGCGCAGTCATTGAAGACACAACAAAGGCAACAACGAAGTTGATTAAGGCACCAATTGCACCAAATGATAGAGGTGAAATACCCATAAACCAATGCTCGACAGTATCTGGGAAGTTTGCTGTTCCTGATACAAAGAACCAGCCTTTGAACATAAAGATATAAACTAAGGTAATAATCAGACCGGCTAACATACCAGAGATGGCGCCAATACTATTAATACGTTTAGAGAATATACCCATCATTAATGCTGGGAACAATGACGCACCCGCAATACCAAAGGCCAATGCAACAACCTGTGCTGCGAAACCTGGTGGATTGAGTCCTAAATATGTGGCCACCACAATAGCAACTGCCATTGATATACGCGCAGCCATCAGCTCACCTTTATCCGAAATATTAGGATTAATATTACGTTTGATTAAATCGTGACTAATGGCGGATGAAATAGCCAACAATAGACCAGCAGCAGTTGATAATGCAGCAGCAAGGCCACCGGCCGCGATCAGACCAATAACCCATGGTGGTAAATTTGCAATTTCAGGGTTGGCAAGTACCATGATGTCTTTATTAACATCAAGCTCATTACCTGCCCATCCTGCTTGAGTAAATTTACCGTCAAGCTCGCTATCTTGAGCCGCTTGAGCTTGTTGTAGTGCCGTGGTAGCAGCGGCAACATCACCGCCTTCAGCTTCAGCAGTAGCAAGTGCTGTTGTTGCTGCACCTAGACCGCCATCGTTATACATTTGAATACGGCCATCATTATTGAGATCGTTATACTTTATCAAACCTGTGTCTTCCCAAGTTTGCATCCAGCTAGGACGATCTTCATATTTGAGGGCAGGCGCATCAACACCTTGGGGATAAACGGTGTCAATTAAGTTCAAACGAGCCATAGCGCCAACAGCTGGTGCTGTGAAATATAGTAGAGCAATAAATACTAATGCCCAACCAGCAGACCAGCGTGCATCTGAAACTTTTGGTACGGTGAAAAAGCGAATAATAACGTGAGGAAGACCTGCTGTACCAATCATCAGCGATAGCGTAAACAGTACCATATTAAGCTTATTCGGTACGTCTGCCGTGTAAGCGGCAAACCCAAGATCGGTAACTACCTGATCAAGCTTAGTTAATAACGGTACGCCTGTATCGCCATATTCTGAAAATAGACCCAGACCCGGTATTGGGTTACCCGTCAGCTCCAAAGAGATGAAAACAGCAGGTACGGTATAGGCCACAATAAGTACCATATACTGTGCAACCTGTGTGTAAGTAATCCCTTTCATACCACCAAGTACGGCATAAAAGAAAACCACAACGGCTGCAATAATAAGCCCAGTGGTATTATCTACTTCTAAAAAGCGGGAGAATGCCACGCCCGCACCAGTCATCTGACCGATAACGTATGTGGTAGAAGCCACAATCAAACAAACAACGGCAACAAGGGCAGCTGTTTTTGAATAGAAACGATCGCCAATAAAGTCTGGAACTGTAAACTTACCAAATTTGCGTAAGTAGGGGGCTAATAATAAAGCCAATAGAACATAACCACCTGTCCAGCCCATAAGATAGCTTGACGCACCATAACCACCAGCGGCCAATAGACCTGCCATGGAAATAAACGAAGCCGCACTCATCCAATCAGCACCAGTCGCCATACCATTAACGACGGGATGAACACCGCCGCCTGCAACATAAAACTCTTTCGTTGACCCAGCGCGGGCCCAAATTGCTATGCCAAAATATAATAAAAATGACGCACCAACGAATAAAATATTAATCGTAAATTGACTCATTAGACTTATTCCTCATCTACACCGAATTGTTTATCAAGCTTATTCATACGCCAAGAGTAGAAGAAGATGATAGCGATAAAGGTCCCAATGGACCCTTGCTGAGCAAACCAGAAGCCTAAATCAGCACCGCCGAATTGAATTCCTGATAGAAGAGGTCTTAGTAATATGGCAAAGCCATAAGGAACAATTGCCCAAACAGCTAGGCAACCTAATATGAGCCGGACATTGGCTTTCCAATAACCTGATGTGTCTTGAGGGGAATGCATAAGACAAACTCCTTTTGTCGTTAAGAGTTGAAATAATCAACTCTAGTGGGGGAACTGCGTCCTGCAGTTATGAAGTAAAAAACGACTTAAGAATACTATCGTTAGTCGCTATTAAGTGACGTATTAAATTTCGATGAATTTAATCTAGAAATTTAATCTAGATAAGTCACTTATGTTTTTATTCTACATAGGTGACGAGCATTGAGCAATCACCTATTTTCAATAAATCATGATTAATAATAATGTGATTAGCGATAATATATGAAATAAAGCTTGTTATCATATTAATTAGCTTCTCTAAACGCATAATTAATTAAAAAATTGCATCAGTATATGTGCAGCTTAAAGGTATTATTTAAATCAAACTGAAAAGTTACCTCTATTAACACTATTAAGGCGTTTATAAATCAGATGTTGGGAGATGTTAAGTAATCATGATCCCTAAAAGATTAAGAACATATCGAGATTAGATTAATTACAACTTTTATATAATAATTTCTTAAATAACGATGTAAGCCTAAATTTTATTTATCGTTTTTGTAAAATTTACTATGCGCATACTTAATCATAAACGCATCTATGATTAACTATACAGTTTAGCGGTCTCACTTACACAGTCTCACAATATTGAGATAAAAGGGTGAAATCAATAATTTTATTCACACAGTTTTATCCAAACTAGGGGCTGTATAGAATTTATTTATGGAACTGGCAGTAGCTATTTTTTAGTCAATATGCAGGGAAATTTTCGCAGCTTAGTTGTTCTAAGTTAGATAATTTCACAATATATTGGCAAAAAATAGCCCTGCCCTGTAAGGCTGATGCTAAAATTGCCCCAAACGTTGTTGTAAACCTAGCTAAGGTCCAATACGCTTCGGGTATTATCGTCGGTTTACGCCTAGTTTGGAACACAGCTTGGGTAAATTGGTAGCTATCAGCAGTCCTAATTAATCAATTCTATACAACCCCTACAAATACTAAATTTAAGCCATTGAACATGAACGTTTAAACATAAACAAGAAAAGTTTGGGGTAAAGGAGAGACATTATGGTAGATGCTTTTAATGCATTTGTTGGTTGGGGGAACGGAATTATTTGGGGGAATGATGACTGGCTCATCTTCAATAACCCATGGTTTGGTTTGCTAGTCTTTGTTCTTATAGGTGCAGGTTTGTATTTTACAGTGGCCACGCGCTTTATCCAAATACGTCATTTTGGTCATATGTGGTCATTGCTACGTACGTCAAACCAAGGCCGCAAAGATGGTGGTATTAGCTCGTTTGAAGCATTGATGACCTCACTGGCTGCCCGAGTAGGTACGGGTAACTTAGCCGGTGTTGCTATTGCTATATATATCGGTGGACCCGGGGCGATATTTTGGATGTGGATGACCGCTATTGTAGGGATGTCTACCAGCTTCATAGAGTCCACCTTAGCACAAGCTTACAAAGTACCTCATAATGACAACGTATATCGTGGGGGTCCGGCTTATTATATTGAAAAGGGACTTGGACTACGCTGGATGGCCATTTTATTCTCAGTGTGTTTATTAATCGCTTTTGGCTTAGCCTTTAATGGCGTGCAAGCCAATACCATTGCTCAAGCAACTAATGAGGCATTTGGAATTCCAACTTGGGCAACAGGATTGGGTTTGGTGGCTTTGGTGACACCTGTTGTGTTTGGTGGACTGCGCTCTGTGGCGCGTGTGGCAGGTAAAGTTGTTCCTATTATGGCAATACTTTATATCTTGCTTGCACTGTTCATTATCCTGACCAATTTTACCCAGTTCCCAGCTGCCATTGCATTAATCTTTAAATCAGCATTTGGATTTGAGCAAGCGGCGGGCGGTGTATTAGGCTATGGTATTGCTCAAGCCATGATCAATGGTATTAAACGTGGTTTGTTCTCGAACGAGGCGGGTATGGGTTCGGCGCCGAACGCTGCTGCGACCGCTCAAAGCCATCCTGATCATCCTGCGGTTCAAGGTTTTATGCAGATGCTAGGTGTGTTTATTGATACGCTAGTTATATGTACGGCAACTGCTTCAATCATTATTTTATCTGGCGTGGTAGATCCTAATGTAGAACAAGAAGGTATTCAGTTAACTCAGCTTGCTTTATCAGAATATGTGGGCGATTTAGGGGTTTACTTTATTGCCATAGCTATTTTCTTCTTTGCGTTTACCTCAATTATTGCTAACTATAGTTATGGTGAATCTAATCTTGAGTTTATTTCTGGGGCCAAAAGTGCAAAGATCGCTATCATGATCTTCCGTGTGTTTGTATTGGCGATGGTATTTATCGGATCTATTGCAAGCTTACCTGCTATTTGGAACTTTGCGGACTTATCAATGGGGCTGATGGCGCTCACTAACTTGGCCGCTATTGTCATGTTGACCCCTGTGGCGCTACGTATCTTAAGGGATTATGAGCGACAAATAAAAGAGGGTAAGTCGCCTGATCAAATCAAATTTGATCCAGATAAGTTTGTGAAGCTTAAAGATGAAGCAAACCGTGATGCGTGGTCAGATTAAGACATTCATAGTGTGCTATAACACTTATCCAAAATAAAAAAATCCCGTTCATAGATTGAACGGGATTTTTTGTACTTTAAGACTGGGTCAATAGCGCCCTATGCCGCTACATATTAGGGTAGTTTGGACCACCGCCACCCTCGGGCGTTACCCAAATAATATTTTGCGCAGGATCTTTGATGTCACAGGTTTTACAGTGAACACAGTTTTGCGCATTAATGACAAATTTTGCCCCTTCAGCGTCTTTAACAACTTCATAAACACCTGCTGGACAATAGCGCTGAGCAGGCTCTGCATAAATTGGTAAATTTACTTCAATTGGGACCGTAGGATCAACAAGTTTCAAATGACACGGTTGATCTTCAGCGTGATTGGTATTTGAGATAAATACTGAAGACAGCTTATCAAAGGTGAGTTTGCCATCTGGTTTTGGATAGTCAGGCTGATAAGTGGTACTTGCCTTTTCTAATGCGTCATAATCTGGCATCGTATCACGAATTGTTAAAGGCATATTTCCTTTGAGCACATTGTGCTCAATAAACGTAAACGCACCACCCATTAATAGGCCCATACGGTGGATAGCAGGGGAGAAGTTACGCGACGATTTATTGTCTTCATACAACCAAGATGCTTTATATGCATCCGCATATTCTGTCACTTCATCATGTTGTCTACCAGCAGCCACAGCGTTATAGACAGCTTCAGCAGCAAGCATGCCAGACTTCATAGAAGTATGCGTTCCTTTAATCTTGGCAGGGTTTAAGAAACCGGCATCATCACCAACCAATACGCCACCTGGGAAGGTGAACTTAGGTAGTGAGTTAAGACCGCCTTTGGTTAATGCACGTGCTCCATAAGAAATACGCTTACCCCCTTCAAGTACTTCTCTAATGACAGGATGCGTTTTTAAACGCTGCAACTCATCAAAGGTAGACAGATAAGGGTTATGATATGACAAGTCGATCACTAAACCAAAGCTAACTTGGTTATTCTCATCGTGATATAACCACCAGCCGCCAGTAGAACCCGTTTCAGTTAGCGGCCAGCCTAGTCCGTGCATCACTACGCCTGGCTCGTGTTTACTAGGATCGACTTCCCATAGCTCTTTTAGACCGATGCCGTAATGTTGTGGATCGCTGTCTTCATCTAGACTAAAGCGGCTAATCAAACGCTTACCTAAGTGACCACGGCTACCCTCAGCGAATATCGTGTATTTTGCTAGCAGCTCATACCCGGGCTCATAGCCCGATTTTTGAGAACCATCCTCAGCAATACCCATATCACCAGTTAAAATTCCGCGTACTGAGCCATCGTCATTATATAAGATCTCAGAAGCTGGGAAACCTGGGAACATCATTACCTCAAGCTCTTCAGCTTGCTCGGCCAACCAGCGTACTACATTGCCTAACGAGACAATATAGTTGCCGTGGTTGTGCATAGGAGCAGGTACAAGTGCATCAGGTACTCTGGTAGAACGGGTCGCAGAATTGAGATAGTAAATGCGGTCTTCAGTCGCAGGTACGTTAAGCGGCGCGCCTTTTTCTTTCCAATCTGGGATAAGCTCATTTAAAGCGCGTGGCTCAATAACCGCACCCGATAGGATGTGAGCGCCGAACTCTGAGCCTTTTTCGACAACACAGACCATAAATTCATCATTACCAGCTTCTAATGCAAGCTGACGCAGACGAATGGCTGCTGACAGGCCAGAGGGACCACCCCCAACAATAATGACATCAAACTCCATCGACTCACGTTCTATTTGTTCATCTTGCATTTCTAACTCCTCGTAGCTGGCTCAATAAAACCACTCTGTACCCTTAATATGTTCGAGTGGATTATTATACTTTGATCAAAAGAAAACTAATTGCATTTTATAAATAGTGTATAAGTACTATTTATATAAGCGGTTGTTCATAGGGATGATACTGATATCAGTATGACCTAAATAGCAGTGCTTTTCGACCAAGGCTGGCGGAAATATAAAAAAAGGGTTGCATTTGGTTACCTATTATAAAATAAAAGTTAGATAAAGACGACAAGATTTGTGACTCAGTCGTGATAAAGTAGTCTAAAAATGTATTTATACTCATATGTATAGACCATAATGAGAAAGGATTTATAAATGACAGAACAAGATAACGATAATTTTCCGGTAGGGCGTAGTTTAGATAGTTTATCTGAATATCTTAAAGCAGAAACCAGTGAACGGCGTGGACGCTCCATTCCACCTCTTGATAAATGGCATCCTGAACGTGTTGGCGATATAGATATGGTTATAAAAGCCAATGGCGAATGGTGGCACGAGGGCAGTCAAGTTAATCGTCAGTCTTTGGTCGATTTGTTTGCTACTGTATTATGGTCAGAGGGTAGCGGCGAGTCAAAAGCGTATTTTCTCAAGACTCCTGTTGAGAAGCTCCGCATTACTGTCGAGGACGTGCCTTTTTTGATTACTGAGGTTAATTTAGTTCATAAAGAGGGCGAGCAGTTTGTCGAATTTTTGACCAGTACGGGTGATGTCGTATATTTAGATAATGAGCATCCGTTAGAGATGGGGTCATATGATGGCGAAGACAGACCTTATATTCCAGTACGCTTTGGTATGAAAGGGCTAATCTCAAGAAACGTCTTTATGCATTTGATAAAACTTGGGGAGCTAAGTGAGGAGAATGGCGAGACCACCCTCACTTTGAAAAGTGGTGGGCAAACTTATTCTGTCTCTGTACCGAATCAATAGCGCGATTAGTGTTCCCTAAACTTTTGATGTAACCTAAACGAGTGGTTCAACCTTAAAACGTGAAAACCAAAGCTACGGCTATTAGGACGTGCCCATAATTGGTACTCTAGAGATTGATGGCCAAAAAAATGGCAATACTCTCGCTAATCTTTGCAGATTTTTAGATAATATATCTATATTGTATGCAAAATTTACTTTAATTAGCAAAAATCTATCTCATTTTTAGCCTCACCTACCAAATAGGGACACGCCCTAAAAATCTGTGACTCATTCCTATGACTACTGCGCTATCTGAGCATGAACATCCACCATCTAATCAGATCAATAGAGCTTCTGATGTACTTGAACAGCAGCAGGCACCTATTGGCTTGTTCGATTCTGGCGTGGGCGGTCTGTCTATCTATATGCATTTGCAAGAGACTTTACCCAGTGAGCGCTATATTTATTATGCTGATACGCTTAATGTTCCTTATGGCACGCGCAGTAGCGATGAGATAACGCAATTAACGTTAACAGCAATTAGCTGGCTGGTACGTTCTGGTTGCAAATTAATTGTTATCGCTTGCAATAGCGCCTCAGCGCACGCTCTTGAAAAAGCGCGTATCCATTATCCAAACATTCCAATTGTCGGTCTTGTGCCCGCGTTAAAACCTGCAGTCTTAAACAGTCAAAGCAAAAGCGTGGCAGTTTTGGCAACCAAGGCTACCTTAGAGGGCAGCTTGCTAAACAATGTTATTGATAATTATGCCAAGCCATCAGGTATCAAGGTCATCAAATGGTTTGATCCCCAATTAGTGCCTTGGGTTGAATCGGGCATGCCTAGCAATAGTGATACTGCACGAAACTTAAAGCAGCATCTAAAAGAATTTGCTCACAATCAAGTTGACCACTTAGTGTTAGGGTGTACTCATTATCCATTTTTTAGAGAGTTTGTGACCGATGAGATTCGTAAGCAGGGGTTAAACATATCGGTGATAGACTCAGGCTCCGCCATTGCCGCACGTGTTAAAGACATCCTACATTCCACCAATAAGCTTGCGCCCATTAACATATCTGAGTCTGTCAATAACCATAACCTTGTAGTTAACAACAAACAGTATGGTAAGCCTTCGGTTGATAACGATAATACTGATGTTTCCATAAGCTCAAACGGGCTTGATCAAGAGGGTGTTGAAGATATTGAAGATATTAAAGTCAATCCAATCCACTATCAAGACATTCGCGTGGGGGTTATATATACTATAGATACCGCGCACCATACCAGTAGCGAACCCTTAACGACAACTCATACAGCTGTTATAAGTCATACAACGACATGTAACCCTAGAACCGCTCACACAACAACAGACAATTCAACAGCAGCTATGCCCAGAACGCCTGTTACTGACGTAAGTGTGAAACAACCTAAGCAAAATAATAATAGTCATTTAGCATTTTATGTTACGGATACTAATACCGATATTGAAGAGTTGACAAAAATGATCAAACGGCTGATATGTGATTGATGAATGAAGTTGTTATAAAATGATGTAAGAAATATAAATATTGAGCCTTTAAGTAAGTACTAATCGACAAAGCCAATAAACAACTTTTAATATAAATCATACGCGTTAAAATTGTTTAATAAGTATGCTTACAGTATGATTTATACAATCAACTATAATTATAGAGTCAAATGGCTTTTAACGCTTGTTTTCGATATAGATCAATAAAGAACTGACTAAATCTCCACGAATATAAAAGGATAATAATATGTCTGATAGAAATAATTTGAAAAATGAGATTAATGAGATTAACGAATTAGAAGACAGCATGCATGATGCTGAGCAGTTTCATACGCTGGAAGAACAAATTGCCGATATGAAACGCCGTGGCATCGATCCTAGTAAATCGTTTAAAAAATGGGATGACGGAAAAGAAGAAGACGATGACTGGGGTGATGACACGTGGAAAGAGAATGGTAAGTGGGAACGTAAGACACCTGCTGACTTAGACAAAAAAGCGCAAGAAGAATGGGATGGGGAGACAGGTAAGCCAAATCCACCGCCTATCGTTTAAACTAAACAACCGTCTAAGCGAAAAGACAAGATGAGTTAATTCGTCCAGTTTACTTGCAATAGAACAACCTAAATAGCAAAAGCCGTGTTATACACGGCTTTTTTATGTCTAACATACTTTATAGTCAAAGAAGTCTAAAATGGTTACAAGGCAACCGAGTGCAAATAGCAATTAATACAAAGGCAGCAGTAGGCCTAGCGAGTTTAACAACGTGACGCTTTGTGACTCTTTATAAGTTCGCCGACTATAGTTCTTTGACTATATTACTCAAAGTAGCTAAATGTTCAAAGGATTTGGATACCTATCAATCCTCATGTGATTAATCCTCATGAAATCCTCCTACAACCTACCTGCAAAATAAACTTTTTAGCGTCTATTGCCCCGTGTCAATACGAACCAAGCGCACATTGCCATTAGCATCAACAGTACGGCGATAACCATCTTGCTTTTCAATGAGCTGACCAATGGTGTCACTGGATGTACTAGGGACTCTATTGTTTGAAGAAGGGTATTGCCGAAAGGAATTTTGAGTAGGCTGCACTTGTTGATTGCCCATTGTGCCATTACTCATAATTAAACGATAGAACTTCTGCCCTGCACGGCCGTCAGCAGGATACACACCTTGGCTGGTTTGATATTGCTGAATGGCAGTACGGGTATTGTCACCGATAATGCCATCAACCGCACCTATATCATAACCTGCATTAAGTAAGGCCTGCTGAATCTCTTTAGCTTGCTTGCGGCTGATACCTGGATCGTCAGTTGGCCAAGCGGTGATAAAGTCTATCTTATTACTATTCTCGCTTTCAATCAGATCTGACAAATGAGCAATGGCTAACGCGTAGTTTTCTGACGCATTGTACGAATAAAAGGTATCAAAGTTTTTACCTACCAAAAATGCGGGACCATCCATACCTGCCGGTAATAATAAGCCTGCACGGTCTAAATCATATGGTAGTGGACGACCATCTGCTAAAGTAATACCTTGATTGCGCCAGTGACTCATTGTTTTCTTATTTTTGCGACTGCTAGCGCCCCAAAACCCATCAGGGAGTTTTACCTCATATCCCCAAGGCTCGCCGCTACGATAGCCGCGATTTTTTAAGAAGTTTGCCGTAGAGGCCAGCGCATCAGGTTTACTATTAACTAAATCTCGGCGCCCATCGCCATCAAAGTCTACGGCTAAATCGAGGAAAGTACCGGGCATAAATTGTGTTTGCCCAAACGCACCCGCCCATGAGCCTTTCATATCACTGGGCGCAATATCGCCGTGTTGAACAATTCTAAGCGCGTTGGCAAACTCACCACGGAAGTAGGATTGACGACGATCGAAGCACGACAGCGTCGCCAAAGAGCTAAATAAATCTTTTTTACCTAAGGTCTGACCAAAGTTAGACTCAACACCCCACACACCTAACACGTGCTCCGCTTTAACGCCATATTGGGATTCAATACGGCGCAAGGTATCTGCCATTTCACGCTTAGCCTGAATACCATCTTCAACACGTTCTTTATCAACGAGTGACGACAGATAGTCCCACACGTCTTTTTGAAACTCAGGCTGATAGTTGAGTGATTGAATCACGCTTGGGTCTGGGGCGGCAGGACGATAGTTGTTAAAGGTATAGCTATCTACATCAGCAAATTTACTCGAATTTTTTAATGAGTCTAAACATTGCTGGAACTCTGCATTAGATAAATAAGGCGCAGGTGGTTTGGCAGCTTGAGCACTGGTGGCAGCTAAAGCGAGTCCAATAGTAACGGCAGAGGTAATGGCAGTAAGACGCATACAGATCTTCCTTCAAAATAAATATTTACTAACTTTAATATAATCACAGAGGTAACTTAGCCTAGAGTAACTAAATTAGATTTTAAATTAAAGCGGTTGTGTTATTTGGTTACGATAAGATGACGTGCTGAGAGTTTGGAGTAGGATATAAAGTCGCCCATTAGAAAAGCGTATGCAATAGACTATTGTTTGAAACAATAAAAGCTAAAAGATAAAAAGCAAAAGACTAGCTTCTGCATATCTAGATTATCAAGATTTGAATTATGCGGTAAAAAGGCGGTCTATTCTACATTACTTTGCTCGGCTCTCGTCCCTCGAGCAAAAGCAAAGCTTTGACCTTTTTATGGTATTTGCGATAGGTTTTTTATAAGTCTCAATTATCTTTTCTAAAGCTTAGCTGTGGCTAATTTGTTTGCTCGCTTTTTTGGGCTTGGCATTGGTATACTAAATCACCAAAAATTCAATTAATTAAAAGACGATTATGACCGACTCTAATACAAAAGCCGCAACTAATAATATCTCCCCTGTGAGTCAAACGCCTGATAGCATCTTAAAAGACAAGCTTAAGCAGCTTATCCCCGAAGCCTTTAAGGAGGGCAAGCTAAATATAGACACGCTAAAAGCCGTATTGGGTGACAACATACTTGCGCCAAACTTTGAATCCTATGGGCTAAATTGGGCAGGCAAGCATGAGGTGTATGGCGAGCTGAAAACGCCAACCAGTCAAACGCTTACACCGCAGCCTGATGAGTCAGTAGATTTTGATAGCACCCAAAACCTATTTATCGAGGGTGATAATTTGGCTGTCTTAAAAATACTGCAAAAAAGCTATTACAACCGCATCAAGATGATATATATCGACCCACCGTATAACACAGGTAATGATAGATTTATCTACCCCGATGACTTTAGCGAAAGCATTAAAGCTTATAAAGAGCGGGCAGGGCAGACCGATGATGAGGGCAACCTTACTCATAGCGATGGCATGCGCTCAAACCGTAAAGAGAACGGACAGTATCACAGTAATTGGCTGAATATGATGTATCCACGATTGGCATTGGCAAAGAATTTATTGCGTGATGATGGGGTGATCTTTGTATCGATTGATGATAATGAAGTGGCAAATCTGCGGTTGTTGATGGATGAGATATTTGGGGAGGAAAATTTTGTTGCAAGTTTTATTTGGGAAAAGCGAACAAATAGAGAGAATAGAAAGGTAGTTTCTAATAGACATGATTATGTTTTATGTTATCGAAAACACGATTTACCAAATGAGAAACCTTTAAAACAGTTACCAATGACCAAGAAAGCATTATCTAGTTATAAGAATCCAGATAATGACCCAAGAGGATTATGGAAGTCAGATCCTGCTACAGCGCAGGCAGGTCATGCAACCAAAAGTCAGTTTTACGAACTTAAAGCTCCTAACGGAAAGATTCATCATTTACAGAGTGGTCGTTGTTGGCTTTATACCCAAAAAGAAATGAATGAAGCCATTAAAGACAACCGTATTTGGTTCGGC
Source organism: Psychrobacter sp. CX21 (assembly GCF_057396255.1). Taxonomy (NCBI): domain Bacteria; kingdom Pseudomonadati; phylum Pseudomonadota; class Gammaproteobacteria; order Moraxellales; family Moraxellaceae; genus Psychrobacter; species Psychrobacter sp. CX21. The sequence goes on from NZ_JBXYJG010000010.1 coordinate 75,970, forward strand.
AAAGACGGTAACGGTGTTCCAAGGGTTAAAACATATTTAGAAGCTAAAGAAAGAGGCTTAACTCCAGAAAGTATCTTATTTTCAGAGTTAAATGGTACGAACGAATCAGCTAAAAACAACCTTAAAGAAATTTTCGATGGTGTCGCTGTTTTTAATACTCCTAAACCTATTGAGTTGATGAAAACCCTTGTTCAAATGACAGATGATGAAAACGGAATATACTTAGACTTCTTTGCAGGTACTTCAGCTTTAGCTCAAGCAGTTATAGAACTGAATAGTGATGATGGCTATAAACGTAATTTTGTAATGGTACAAATTCCTGAAGCTATCGATTCAGATAGAATGAAAGATGCCTATGAATTCTGTATCGTAAACGATTTACCGCCAACCATCGCCGAGATATCCAAAGAACGTATCCGCCGAGCAGGTCAGCAGATATTAGCAGACAATCCCGACCTGAAAGATTCAAACCTAGATATTGGCTTTAAAGCCTACAAGCTTACTGACAGTAACTTTATACCGTGGCAACAGCCAGACAGCTACGATGCCGATAGCTTACTGGCGCAACTTGAAAAACACGTCAATCCGATAGTAGAGGATGCGACCGATAGCGGACTCGTTACCGAGCTGATGCTTAAAGAGGGCTATCCGTTGACTGCTAATATTGAGCAGAAAGACGGTTATTATCTCGTCACTCAAGACAATTCAGCTGGTGTTAATAACGAGATAAATACGAACAGTACGACAACAGACGAGCTAATGACGCTAGCTGTGGTATTAAAAGATATGACCACTGGAAAAGCCAACCAAATTATCCAACTTGAACCTAGTAAAACCATTATTATCGACAATGCCTTTAGCGATGACGCCAACAAAGCCAATATTGTGTTGCAGTTTGAGGATGCAGGTATTTTGGTTGGGTGTGTTTAGGAGTTTAAAAATTATGGAAGAACAACAATCGCAATTAGTTATCTATCAAACACCAAATGGTGATACCCGATTAGATGTCCGTTTCTATGAAGAGACGGTATGGCTCACACAAAAACAAATGTCTGAGCTGTTTCAAACAACTACGGATAATATAGGTTTGCACTTAAAAAATATTTACAATGAGGGTGAATTGATAGAGACTTCAACTACCGAGGATTTCTTAGTAGTTCAAACGGAGGGCAGCAGACAAGTTAGAAGGCAGCTTAAACACTATAACCTAGACGCTATCATTTCAGTTGGCTATCGAGTACAAAGCGTGACTGCTACCAAATTTCGTCAATGGGCAACCAAGCATTTGCGTGAATATTTGATAAAAGGTTTCGTTATGGATGATGAACGCTTAAAAAATCCAGACCTTCCTTTTGATTACTTTGATGAATTATTACGTCGTATTCAAGATATTCGGACAAGTGAACGACGTTTCTATCAAAAAATCACTGATATATATGCGACTAGCGTTGATTATGACCCAAACTCAGAGTTGAGTTTGATGTTTTTCAAAACAGTTCAAAATAAAATGCATTGGGCTATAACAGGGCATACTGCAGCGGAATTGGTCTATAAGCGAGCGGATGCTTCTAAGATAAATATGGGTCTAACAAGTTGGAGAGGAATGGATAAAGGTTACCTACCTAAAAAATCTGAGGTTAGTGTTGCTAAAAACTATTTAAATGAACAGGAGCTAGCAGCATTAAACAACTTAACTGAGCAATATTTAGTATTTGCTGAGAGTCAGGCTATGCGCCGAATACCAATGACTATGAAAGATTGGTTAACTAAATTAGACGGTTTTTTAACCTTGAATGATAGAGATATTTTAACGAATGCGGGCTCTATGTCTCATAAAGTAGCTAAAAAAACCGCAGAAAAGCAATATGAATTGTTCAAGCAAAATGAACTAGCAAAGCCTAAAGAAGTCGATAAACTACTTGCGGATATCAGTAGCAATACCAAAAAAATAAAGAAATAAGTATTTAAAATCGGAATGTAAAGTTTTGTAATCTAACTACCGAGTAATCCTCGGCAGTTCAAATTATATTAAATATTGATAATAATTTAAGTCGATGTCCCCACCATGATAACCCTAAACTTCGAGCCCAATCTAGAGCACCAAACCCACGCCATCAATGCCGTGGTAGACTTGTTTAATGGACAGTCCACCCAAGCGAGTGGCTTAAACGATAGCTTTAACCTTATACAGCCCTTAGATGCTATAGGCAATAATACGGGGTCAGAAAGCTCGCAAGCTAGCCAAACCTCGATGAGACAAGCTATCAACAGACAAGCCATCGACAGCCAAACTATTGCCAACCAGCGTATCATCAGTGATGAACAACTACTCGATAACATTCAATCTATTCAAAAAGCCAATGGTATAGAGCCCTCAAACCTACTCTTTGATGAAGAAGTAGAGTCAAAATCAGCAAAAAGCAAGCAAGTCATCAAATATGGTCTGCCTAAATACGGTATCAACGCCTCGATAGAGATGGAGACAGGCACAGGGAAAACCTACGTCTATTTGCGCAGTATTTTTGAGTTATACCAAAAATACGGCATGCGTAAATTTGTAATAGTTGTCCCATCAGTAGCGATACGAGAAGGGGTGCTTAAATCTATTGAAATGACAGAGCGTCATTTTGCAAATTTGTATAACAATACGCCCGTTAATGCCAGAGTCTATGACAGCAAAAAATTAAACTTATTGCGAGACTTTGCTACCAGCAATGTACTACAAATCTTAGTGATGAATATTGATGCCTTTGCCAAAGATGAAAACATCATCAACCAAGTACGTGAGCGAGGTATTGCTCCCATTGAATACATTCAAGCCAGTCATCCCATCGTCATTGTGGACGAACCACAAAATATGGAAACGCAAAAGCGTCTTGATGCCATTGCCAGTTTAAACCCGCTGATTACTTTGCGCTATTCAGCAACACATAAATACAGCCGCCATCTACTTTATAGTCTTAACCCTGTCAAAGCCTACGATGCAGGACTGGTCAAGCAGATAGAAGTCGATTCTGTCATGTCGCAAGATAAGTTTAATGACGCTTATATTGAGCTATTAGACATTGTTCCCAAAAAGACCAAAATCACTGCAAAAATTAGCGTCTATGCCAATGTCAAAGGGGTGGTTAAGAAAAAAACCATCAGTATCAGTGATAATGATGATCTTTATAAAAAAACAGGACGTGAAATTTATGCCAATGGCTATGTCGTTGCAGGTATTAATGCCGTCGATGGCTATATAGAGTTCAGCAACGGGTCACTGGTTCAATTAGGTCAACAGCTTGGCGGTATGAATGATAGTGTCATGCGTTATCAAATTGAGCGCACCATTGAGGCGCATCTAGATAAACAGCGCAAACTATTGCCAAAAGGTATCAAAGTATTGTCGTTATTCTTTATCGATAGGGTGGATAACTATCTGCAGAATATCGCATCAGATGAGGGTAGTGCAAGTTATGCACGTACGGGTAAATTTGCAAAATGGTTTGAAGCTTTATACCAAACTATATTAAACAAACCAAAATATAGCAACCTAAAACAACAGTTAGCAACTCTTTATCAGACGGACACTAGCGGTATTCATAACGGTTATTTTTCAGTAGATAGCAAGGGCAGAGCCAAAGATACCTCTGGTACGACCAAAGCAGATGATGATACGTATAGCCTAATTATGAAAGATAAAGAGAAACTGCTGGATTTAGCAAATCCATTACAGTTTATTTTTAGTCATTCTGCGTTGCGGGAAGGGTGGGATAACCCAAATGTATTTCAAATATGTACGTTAAACGAAACCAAGTCGACACTAAAAAAACGTCAAGAAATAGGGCGAGGGTTACGTTTGTGTGTTGGTGCAGATGGCAATCGAGTATATGATAAGCAGGTAAATATTCTTACCGTTATCGCTAATGAAAGCTATGAAGACTTTGCTAAAAACTTGCAAAACGAGATAGCAGAAGACTACGGTATCGAGTTTAAAAATCGTATTAAAAACCAAGCTGATAAAAAAGAAGTCACCTATCGCAAAGGCTTTACACTTGATGAAAACTTTAAGTCTATTTGGGAGCTGATTAAACATCAAACTCAATACCAAGTTAAGTTCGATACTAACGAGTTGATAGATGCAGTGAGTTATGAGTTAAAAAATATGGAAGCGGTAAATCCACCGCAACTATCTGCAACTAAAATGCGCTTACAAATTAGTGATGATGGAATTGATAGTAGCGTCGTTGCTGTGAATAGTCGTCAGCACAAATATCAAGTTGAGCAAACGACAGATTTAAATGATCAAAAACCAGACGAACATCAATCTGATTCTGTTATCAGTCAATGGCAACTACCCGACGTATTAACTTATTTAGCCAGACATACGAAGCTAACGAGACAAACCTTATTGCAAATTTTGCATCAAAGTGGACGCATTGGTGATTTGTTAATCAATCCTCAGCTGTTTTTGGACAGAGTTGTGGCAATCATTAAGCAAACCCAAACTAACTTGATGGTACAAGGTATCGAGTATCGTAGAAATGGTAGAAGCTATGCGCAGCGATTGATTGAAAGCTTAGAGCATCAACACTCCGTAGTATACGATAGTGATTATCACTTTGAGGTCAATGATACGGCCAAAACTATTTTTGAAAATCTTATTCCACTTGACTCTAATACCGAACATCAATTTGCTAAAGATTGCGAAAGCATGGAAAATGTTCGATTTTACTTTAAACTACCAAATTGGTTCAAAATTAATACACCAGTAGGTAATTATAATCCCGATTGGGCAGTGGTGAAAGAAGATGAGGCAGGGATAAGCCAGTTGTATTTTGTCGCTGAAACCAAAAATACAGGGGGTAAAAGCGCCACAGGTCAGGCAGTGGATATTAGCAAATTACCTATGCCTCAACAGCAACGTATTCAATGTGGTAAAGCTCATTTTAAAGCTCTGGAAAATGAGGTGCAGTATAAGGTTGTGGAGAGGGTAGCGCAGTTGTAGAAGCTTGAATCCGTTGCACCCCAACCCCCATCTCCCAAGCCTCACCCGCACCCAACTCAACCACATCCAAATGAGCATTAGCCGTCTCAATACACAACATACGCTGATAGTCGTCATTGGCAAATTGCGAAACTTGTTTTGACTTTTCAATCCACGGGCTCCACACCACCGTACTATTACTGCCTTCGGCATGCAGATGATACGTTTGCTTTGGCGTGTTTAAAGTAATATCTGGAGCACCGTCATAAATACGGTCAACTTCAGAGTTAAACCTAATATCGCCTTGCTGAGTTTTGGTTTGCCAACTATCGGTTAGCGTATCACTGTAATTTATACCATCAAAGCCACTAACCGTGGTTTGAGTGATGTCCTCAGTAGGCAGATAAGAATGCAGGGCTTGCGAAAAAGTAATGGATTTACCGCTGTTATTTTGAGTAATTAACGAGATTGCAAATCCAGTAGCGCTAAATTCAAATTTAACTTTAAGGTCCAGATGCGGCGTGGTAATACAACCAGCCGAGTCAGTTTGTTTGAGCTTTAGAACAAGCTGAGATGCTGGGTGGTGATTTAAGTTTCCTTTATTAGACGCATCAAACGTTTCAAAGCTATCCATTTCAAAAATTTGAGTACGAGCATAACCGTGTTGACTTAAATTATAAGCACAGTCTTTAAAACTATCCTGTACGGATTGAGGATTAGCATCAAACTGCCCGAATACAGGCCAGCAGATAGGAACGCCGCCTCGAACTGACTCACCCTGTTTATATTCGGCTTGTTCGCTTACCCACAACCAGTTATTGCATAGATTATCAACGTAATCGTTTGTTGAAGAGGGTGATGTATCAGCTATTTCTCGTGAAGCGACTGGCGGCTTCGGGTGTTCTTGCTGTAATGGTTCGACTAAATCATCCTCCCCATTATTGTTGGTTAAGAAATGTAGTAACTGTGCCCCTTGCAATAAGATTACTGCTCGATAGCCGTCTCCAGAGATGGTTAAGGTGTCAAGCTCGCCGATTTTATTGAAGTTTAGAGTAGTAGCATGATTGTGAGCGGGATGATACGGCATGATGCTCTCCTTATATATCATGTGCTCCTCATAAATAATCAAAGAAGCCTAAAATGGTTAAAGGGCAACCGAGTACAAATAATACTTATATTTAACGAGTATATAAGTTTGAAAAGGTTAGCACCGTAATCGTTCAATAGTTTGCTGACTATACATGACTTATAGTTTTGGCGTTAAATGCCATGCAAAGTTCAGAAATGGATGACCATCTTTATTGACTCGCTGCGTTTCGTAAGCTTCAAGCAAGGTGATGTCATAAGCATGCTTATAATAGTCATATATTTTGTTATTTGGAATAAGAAACGGAGGCCCAGAATAACTGGCGTATTCAGAGTCATCGACGCCGCTTAAACCAAAACTTAATAAAAGCTGCTGCGCTTGAGGAGCAAGCTTAATAAGATGCTGGCTATAGCGCACCCGTATCGACGCTTCATGACTATCAGCATTGTTAGCGTCATTTGGATTAATACCATCCGTATCATCCATAATTTCATTGTCAGGCAGTGCCACCAAAGCTGCTCGATCGTATATGGCTGCAATAGGGTTTGCTTCATTAGCGGCCAAGTCTTTCGCAGTTAAGTCGAATATATCGCCTACCCAAATGGTAATCTTTCGCGGCCCATGGTCACCTTGAAACACACCATGATAAGATTTTAAGCCAGCAACTATAGGATGCTCAGTAACGGTAGGCTCCATCTGATTTTCAGCATAAAACTGCTCGACCGCAAGCTCTACAAGCTCCGCCCCAATCACCTCCATACCTTGCTCGGCAAGCCAAATCATATCGATACTCTTTCCACATAGAGGAACGAACACACGATCGCCTTCACGTAGCTCTAAAGTGCTAAAATATTTCATCAGCAAGAGATTTGTTTTAGATTGATTAAAGCCTTGTTTGTCGCTTGTCCATTTGTCATGCCAAAAGTCGGGTTGCATAGTTTCTGCCTGTATTATGAGATAAGGTTTGAGAGGTTGTTATAAGGTTTAGAAGGTTATTTTAGATTAAAGCGCAAATTATAAGCGCTATAAGGTATGAGTATATGGTTAGCGTCTATTAAAAAACAAAGACTGCCACATAAGGCAGCCGTTGTAGGTTAGAGCGTTTATTCAAGCACTTATTATCGCATTACGCTCAATTAAATACTGAGTATATATTAAGCCTTAGAGCCTAATCCATCAGATACTGCTTAAATTCTTTACGCAATTTACCAAGCTTTGGTGGAATGACCGCTTGGCAATAGCCTTGCGTTGGGTTTTTATTGAAGTAGTCTTGATGATAATCTTCGGCTTCATAGAATTCTTCTGCCGGATGTACTTCGGTGACGATATCCAATCCCATGTCACGCAGTTTGTTGATAGTACGGTCGATGGTTGGTTTTTGAGCCTCTTCATCGGTATAAAATACCACTGAACGATATTGAGGCCCCACATCGTTACCTTGACGGTTTAATGTTGTGGGATCATGGGTCGCAAAGAAAATATCCAAAACCACTTCTAAAGGAATGACAGAGTCATCAAAATCTACGCGAACCACTTCGGCATGTTCTGTACTGCCTGAGCACACGTCTCTATAATTGGCAGAGGTGGCATCGCCGCCCATGTAGCCTGAGGTTACTTTTTGCACCCCTTTTACAGATAAAAAAACTGACTCGGTACACCAAAAACAGCCGCCACCTAGAATAATTGTTTGCATGGTTGTGTCCTTTTTATTCGAATTTATACCCCTAATCTTAGCAAACCATAATCTTAAGATAAGTTAAAAATAGTAATGATATAATACAGCCTGTTCAAAATTTGATAAGAGAGCTTAAATGTCAAATACTGCTGATACCAACCTAAATCGCGTCCCCAATCAACACACTGAGACCATAGTCTACGACCAAGTATTCACCACACCGCTAGACAAAGCTGCGCGTTTTTCATTCGATGAGCAAGTTGTCGCTTGTTTTCCAGATATGATTCGTCGCAGTGTGCCAGGCTATGGGCAAATGCTGGCCATGCTACCGATTTTTGCCAAACGCCATTGCCAATTTGGGCAAATGACTACGCAAGGCAAACGGGTCAGCCGGGTCTATGATTTGGGCTGCTCGTTAGGTGGAGCCACGATGGCGCTGCTAAATGAGTCAGGTGGTTTTGCTCCTGATGAGCTGCAAATCAAAGCGGTAGATATCTCTCCTGCCATGACTGAAAAAGCGCAAGTGCTGCTCAATGAAAATTATCCAAACCATGATATTGAGGTAATAACGGCAGATATTCGCGAGCTTGAGTTTGAGCCATGTGATATGGTGATTCTAAACCTTACTTTACAGTTTTTACCGCCCAAAGATAGAAAGCAAGTGCTGCAATCAGTATTCGATGCACTAAATGAGGGCGGCATTTTGGTATTAACCGAAAAAAATCACACGGGCGATGAGCAAGATGATGCGTGGCTGGTTGAGCGTTATTATGATTTTAAACGTGCTAATGGCTACAGCGAGCTTGAAATTAGTGGCAAACGTAATGCATTAGAGAATGTGCTGATAACGGACACCTTAAATCAACACCATCACCGCTTAAAACAGGTTGGATTTAGGCGTAGTTTAACGTGGTTTCAGTTTTTAAACTTTGCGTCTATGGTGGCTTTTAAATGATTCACTACATTACTGGCGGTGAGCGATCCGGTAAAAGCAGCTATGCACAAAGCTTAGCTGAAAAGGTGAGTGATACCCCTTATTATGTAGCAACCTCTCGTGTGCAAGATGATAACTTTGCTAAGCGGGTTCAGCGTCATATCGATGATAGGTCCAAGTCATTTAATCAGTGGACTACTATTGAAGCGGATTTGAATTTAGCTAATGCTTTAAAAGACTATTTTAATAACAATAGCAGTGTTTCAGAACAAAGCTTTGATAAAAAGCAGCATAGCCAGCCGCTAGCCATTGTTATTGATTGCGTTACGCTATGGCTAACCAATTACGTCATGGATTACCAGTACGATATAGACGAGTGTATAACTTTAGCCAAACATGAGATTAATCTCTTGGTCGATTTTGCCAGCCAGCACAACGCCACACTTTTTATCATCTCTAATGAAATCGGCATGAGCTTACATGCCAGCTCCCCTGAAGGCCGCAAGTTTGTATCATTACAAGGCTGGATCAATCAGTATTTGGCGCAAGTGGCGGATAAAGCAACTTTGGTTGTATCAGGATTGCCGGTTAGTTTGAAGGGTGGTATAAGATAAAGCTATGCACACAATCCCATTTTCACTTGAACAAAAAATGCATCAAGTTATCACCGAAAAGTTGAACCTAAAAGACTTTGAACAGTGGCTATATCAAAATGACGAGCTAGAGTTTTAAAGTCCAAATTTATATTTTGAACTTATTTCTTTTGATTATAGTAATAAATTAAGTCTTAAATCATTTCAACTTAATTTTTCAAAATATATTGGTTGTTACAAGTTTGAAGCAGAACGCATAAACGAGATGCTACACTCGATTATTAATAGAGATGAAAGCTGTGTTGATGTAACTTATGAAATATATAATTTATATTGCCAAGGTTATGAGTTTCTATATCAGTTAGGAATTTACTATGGTCTTGATTTAGTGATAGTAGATCATGATACATCTGGCTTTACAGAAAAAGTAGATAAAATCTTAGATAAATTTTATCCTAATATTGTTTATTATGCTAAAAAAGTAAGTAATTGGCTTATAGAAGATAAAATAGTGTTCAAGAATGAATATAACGATTGTGGTCTCTATCAATATGACGATTTTCGTAGCGAAGAAGAGCAACTAAAAGAGTAGGCGTAAGATGAAGTCTACTATCATAGTCCTTTTTTGCTTCACTTCGCCCTAATGCCTTTAACCTATTATAATAGCCACCTCTTCAACTCCGTAGCTAAACACACAACGAACCTTCTATGACAAACCAAACCATCGCCACCGCCGAACGTGAGCTGTATCTGGCACTGATTCAGCGAGCTCAGTATCGCCCGATTGCTAATGAATGGTTAGCAAACTTACCAAAATGGCTTAGCGATATTAAAGACAAACGCCGTAATTCGCACGCACCTGCTTACCTGTCTTCAGTAGAGAATTTACCGCAGCTGAATATTAACAATGTGGATTTAAATAGTGATGTGTTGACCATTAATACGCAATTATCAGACGGTCACAACAAACAAATAACCGCACTGATGAAGCAGCTGATGCCGTGGCGCAAAGGTCCGTTTCAAATTGGTACAGGTGACAATGCGGTATTTATCGATACCGAGTGGCACAGTGACTGGAAGTGGAATCGTATCGCACCTCATATCGGTACGCTTGAAGATCGTTATGTACTGGATGTAGGCGGCGGTTCAGGCTATCACGGCTGGCGCATGGCGGGAGCGGGTGCTAAGCAAGTGGTTATTATTGACCCGTCTTGCTTGTTTTATCATCAGTTTATGGCAATTCGGCATTTTGTAGCCGGCTTTGATGCGGATTCCGATGATGATAAGACAGGGGTTGGCTACCGTACTCACTATATACCGGTAGGTTTAGAAGAATTACCGTCAAGCTCAGATCAGGGTAATCAATTGTTTGATACCGTGTTTTGTATGGGGGTGTTATACCATCGCCAATCCCCGTTTGAGCATCTTAATCAATTAAAAAACCAATTAATCAATGGTGGACAGTTAATATTAGAGACACTGGTCATTGAAGGGGATGCTAATACGGTATTGGTGCCACACAATCGCTATGCCAAAATGAATAATGTGTATTTTATCCCTTCCGTGGCTGCTTTAATTGGCTGGCTAGAAAAAGGAGGATTTAAGGAGGTGACATGTGTCGATGTTGATGTGACCTCAATAGAGGAGCAGCGAGCCACAGAGTGGATGAATTATCAGTCGTTAAGCGATTTCTTAGACCCTAACGATCCTACCAAAACCGTAGAAGGTTATCCAGCTCCGATGCGAGCAACACTGATAGCGACTAAGTAGATAGTCATCTATTAAGTCATAATCACCCCGTCACTAATTAATTGTTTATTTAGTAAATTCATTAAATTTTCTTAATGCAGCCTGCCTAGATTGGTTATGATAATAATCATGACTCATGTCTGTTAATAACAATCCGCAAATAATTTAAATAGGCAATATGGCTATGTTTACTGTCAATTTTAAATCTAAATTACTATTAAACATTGGCGTAATAGGAATCGTAGGGTTGGCAACGTCGCCTGCATCAGCAATGGACCCTTATGGCGAGCCATTTACGGGCAGTGGCTTTGTCAATCAGGACTGGCAGGTGGTCTGTGATAATACATTGACCTGCCGTGCCACAGGATATGCTGATGAAAGCCACTATGATAGGCCAGCATCCATTATGATTACGGTTGAGCCGATGCAATCTAAACCAACTGCGCAATTAAACTTTTATTCAGAAAGTGAAGATGGTTTAAATCTTAATGCACCAACATTATGGTTAAATGGTAAAAATTATGGGGCTATCGGATCTGAATTTACCTTAAATACTCAACAAACAAATGCACTAGTTAAACTAGCTCGTCAAAACGCAGAAATTGAGATTAAAGCCGGTAATCTCGTCTGGCAGATTAGTGACAAAGGTATGGCATCGGTATTACTCAAAATTGATGAAGTCCAAGGTCGAGTCGGTACGCCGTTGGCATTAGTGAGTAAAAACAATCCAAACCGCCACACACCCAAAACCATGAAGTCCCTGCCAGTTATCGCAAAGGGATATGCTTATCCAGAAACGCTTAATAAAAAATTAGACCCAAAGTTGTTGACATATTTTCAAAACAACATTGATCATTGGGTTATATCGAGCATGACGGAAGGGGATGCTTCAGATTGTGAAGCCTTGAGTGGCAATGACTCATGGTATGACGACACTGAGAGTAGAGAGTGGATATTTTTACCTATAAATAACCAAAAAACATTAGCTAAGCATTTGTGCTGGCGCGCTGCATATAACCAAGGTGATGGCTATTGGCTGATTGATAATGAAAGACCTAGTAAACCCCAGCTTATCACGACGTCAGGCAGTTATTATGCCGATGGTGAGATTTTATCGGCTCATAAAGGTCGAGGTTTAGGTGATTGTTGGGGACTAACAAAATGGCAATGGAATGGGGATACATTCATTCAGTCATATAAAGCAACTACAGGGCTGTGTCGCGGCTTTGCTGGTGGGGCATGGGAGCTACCAACTTATGTTAGTCAGGTCATTGACAGCACAAATAGATAACTAAAGACGGCACGGACTAAAAAAACACAAAAATAAGGGAAAGCAGATGTTATATATACTACGTCATGAATAAATAAGTCTGTTACAAGACCCATTTTTCAAAGACAATCTCTAGTACTATTTTTAGTAAGAATCCTACAAAGCCTGCACCAAGCGCTAAGAAAATCCAAAACGTTCCCGCCCGTCCTGCATCAGACTTCTTTGAGATATCCCACATAATGAAAAACAGAAAAGCAATAAATATGGGCAGTAAAACATACAAGCCCCAATTGGTGACAGTTTCAGCAGAAATAGCGAAGACAGTGGCAATCATAAGTACATTCCATTATGAATATTTATAATAAGTGATGAGCCTTAATAGGCAATGTGGGCAAAGGCACCTAAAAATAAGCCTAACATAGTTATAAGACAGCTAAGCATAGGTGCATTAGATAAGTAAGTATAGGTACATCGAATTTTTGTTAGTGCTTATTTTGAGTTGTCTCTATTAAGTGCTATCTATTATAGAGCACAGTCGCCATATAATGCTATGAAGTGGAAAAAAGTATAACAAATCAACAAACAACGAATTTTATGGAAAAATTAGCCAATCCTTGATATATTAAAGGGTTGCTCAAATATGTTCAAAATAAAACTATTTAAGTTTAGGTGAATTTTAGTAAAAAGACCTATCTTAAAAAATACATATTAAATAATGTGAGCAGTATCATAAATGCCGTGCCGTATTAGGCACTAGTTATGACTACTATGTATTGTTATGAAGTAATCCCCATTAGTATTTAGCGTTAAACCTCAGTCTATTAAACTTTAGAGTTCATAAAATTATGTCGCAAGCTCAAATTGATGAAATATTTTCCTTATTAGATAATGCAGCCAATGTTCTAATTGAGCAGGGAATATTGCCAAACAATTGGCAAAATAACAGTCAGATTACACGCAGTAAAAGCCCTGAGCATGGTGATTATGCCAGTAATATCGCTTTAACTGCGGCTAAAGCGGCCAAAACAAATCCTCGCACGCTTGCTGAGCAGTTGACGACAGCTTTACCAAAAAATGACAGTATTGCAAAGCTAGAAGTAGCAGGCCCTGGATTTATTAATATCTTTTTAAACGCCGATGCCAAATTTGCGGTATTAGACGCTATTTTTGCCAAAAATGAGCGTTATGGTTTAACAGATGAATTCGCCGATAAAAAAATCCAAATAGAGTTTGTCTCCGCTAACCCAACTTCAAGTCTGCATGTCGGGCATGGACGTGGTGCTGCCTTTGGCATGAGTGTGGCTAATTTACTTGAAGCAGTGGGTTATAACGTAACGCGCGAGTATTATGTGAATGATGCAGGCCGTCAGATGGATATCCTTGCGGTCAGTACTTATCTGCGTTATTTAGAATTAAATGGCGAACAGGTGCATTTCCCAGTTGGTGGTTATCAAGGGGACTACGTTACTGAAATTGCGCAAACGTTAAAAACGCAACAAACTGATGCATACGTGCACTCTTATGCTGACACCATCAGTTTAAATGCGCCTGAAGATGAAGTCTCAAAGCTTAATGATTCAGGTGAAAAAGAAGTTGTTTCTGGCGATAAGAATGCGCATATAGACGCTATCATTGCTAATAGTAAAGCAGCGCTTGGGGAGGATTATGAGATTTTCTTAAATGCTGCATTAAGTGAGATTTTAGGTGATATTAAAGATGATCTTAATGACTTTGGGGTGCGCTTCGAGCGCTGGTTTAGTGAAAAGTCTATCGCTGATGAGATTGAACCAGTACTTGCAGAGCTAGATGACAAAGGCTATTTGTACGAAAAAGATGGCAATACTTGGTTTAAATCAACAGAATTTGGCGATGAGAAAGACCGAGTGGTGCGCCGTGCCAATGGATTAACCACTTATTTTGCCTCGGATATTGCTTATCACAAAAATAAATTCGAGCGTGGCTTTGATACCGTGGTAAACGTTTGGGGCGCTGATCATCATGGTTATATCGCCCGTGTTCGTGCTGCATTGACGGCCTTAGGTATTGATGAAAAACGTTTAGACATTATCTTGGTTCAGTTTGTGGCATTGTGGCGCGGGGATGAAAAAATCCAAATGTCCTCACGCTCAGGAAAGTTTGTAACATTGCGTGAGCTTCGTGATGAGGTCGGTAATGACGCCGCTCGTTTTTATTACGTGGCGCGTAAGCCTGAGGTACATATCGACTTTGATTTAGAATTGGCAAAATCTCAAAGTAAAGACAATGCCGTTTATTACATTCAATATGCACATGCTCGGGTTTGTAGCGTACTAGAAAAATTGTCTGAAAAAGGTTTTGATGTTGATGATGTGAGTGGTGCAAGTCATCAAGCTTTGTTATCTAGCGATGCTGAAAGTGAGCTCATTAAGCTTTTGGCAGCGTATCCTGCGACTTTAAAACGTGCAGCAATCGGTTATGACCCCCACGTATTGACCAATTATCTCAAAGATTTGGCATCATTATTTCATGGGTGGTATAACGACAATCGTATTTTACCAGTCAGTATTATTGCCGGTGAAACACCTACCGAGGATGAGCTAAACTTAATGCAAGCTCGCTTAAGACTGTCAAAAGCGGTGCGTCAAGTACTGGCAAACGGTCTAAGTTTATTAGGGTTGTCTGCACCCTCTAGTATGTAAGTCGCTTTTATAAAATGTTCTTAAAAAAGCATATAAAAATAGCAGTGGCAGTAAATAGCGAAAGCCTTTAATTGAATAAGCCATAAATGGAGAGAGTGAATGTTAGCTAAAAAACCGAAAGGGGCAGTAGAACGTAAGCGAGGCGGTGGTGCTGCAAGTTTGCTATGGATGTTTGTTGGCGCAATATTAACCCTAATGTTTGGTCTGTTTTTGTATTTATGGAACCCTTTTAATATAGGATCTGAAACCAAAGTGGAAGAGCGTCAGGTAGAGCCAATCAATCAAAATAAAGACCAAGAAGGCGATTATGAATTTTATGACATATTGCCTGAGCAACAGATCACCAGAATTCCTGATGAATCTATAGTACGAGAAGAAGACACAATACGTGATCCTAG
Organism: Psychrobacter sp. CX21; assembly: GCF_057396255.1. Classification (NCBI taxonomy): domain Bacteria; kingdom Pseudomonadati; phylum Pseudomonadota; class Gammaproteobacteria; order Moraxellales; family Moraxellaceae; genus Psychrobacter; species Psychrobacter sp. CX21. Next base: position 91,323 of record NZ_JBXYJG010000010.1, read on the forward strand.
TCAGCTTGAGCCTGATGTGGTTATTACAAGTCCGACCGTCCAAGAGCGTGACTCTAACACCACTGCTGAAAATTATGGCGTGGAAGAAAACACGGGGACTAACCCAAATACGGACCGTGTTGAAAGCGATCAAGAAATGGTCATTGTTGAAGAGCAAGGGACTTATGACGAGCCGATAGAAAGTAGGGGTAATCAAAGCGCGGCCACGCAGGGCAATCGCGAATCGGCTCCCACATCGAACCCGTCATCAACTAACAGTACAAATGCTGCACAGCCGCAACGAGCAAATATAGAGCAGGCACAGCCTAAGCAGAGCTATATATTGCAAATTAATAGCTTTAGTAATGCTCAAGAAGCAGACAAACGACGCGCTCAAGTGTTGATGGCTGGTGTAGACGCACAGGTAGTCAAAAATGAATTGTCTAGTGGTCAAGTACTGTATCAAGTTGTTTCTACAAAAATGAATAATAGACAATCCGTAGTTGCCGCTCAGCAAAAGCTACAAAACAATGGTATTGATTCTTTGATTGTTGAACAGCGCCGATAGTGATTCTTAAGTCAATTTTTTAACATTATTTTTTTGCAGTAATTTTGCTCATATCTCGTTGCTAGTATATGTAACAGTTTGCGCTTCTTTAACCAAGGTTTGACGTATTATGCCAAAGGTATCGTCCATTACTCGAGTCTTACAAATAGTTGAAGCGGTATCATATGCTGCCAAGCCAATAACGCCGTTAGAGCTTTCTAAAGAATTAGACATTCCTAAGCCCACTATTCATCGCCTTATTCAGCAGTTGGTAGATGAAGGATTTGTTATGGTAGACATAGCCGGCGGGGTGATACCGGGCAAGCGGGTTCGAAATCTGAGTGTGGAGCTTTGGCAACAGCGCCAATTTTATAGTGAGCGTCAGGTGGTGCTAAGACGACTTGTTGATGAATTAAAAGAAACCTGCGGCATTGCCGTACCGCAAAATTTAAGTATGGTATATACCAATCGGGTGAATACAGATTCGCCGCTACAAATTTTTATGCCCATAGGTTCTAAAACACCGGCGTGGTGCACTGCTTCTGGAAAGTTGTACTTAAGCCAAATGCCCTCTGAGCGCCGCCAGAAGATGTTAGAGAATTTTAACTTTAAAGCCTATACACCAAACACAATTACCAATCTAAAAAAGGTAGATCAAGAGCTTAATAGAATTGCGGAAACAGGCATCGGCATTGATAATGAAGAATTTATCCCTGACATGGTCTCTGTTTCCGTACCGATAATGGATAAACAAAACCGTTACTTGGCGTCACTATATATTCATGCCCCTACAGTAAGAATAACGCTGAACGGATTGTTAGAATATGTGCCACGTTTGCAAGAAGCTGCCATAGATGTGGGCGAATTAGTCTATCAGTTACAAAGTTAGGCACAATTTTACGCGTGTTATTATACCAAAATGGCCTCAAGTCTAAACTTGAGGCCATTTCGGTTAGTATGTGAGTAGGCTTAGCGTGGCATGATGGTTATTGAGTCAGATATTTAAGAATCGTACACATAAGTTTCGTACTTAAGGATCAAAAACAGGAATCAAGTTTAAGGATCCAATTTAAGAATACGACTTAATAAGTCTCAAATACGCAACAATCATACACTCTATAATACTGACTTGTCGTAATAACCCATGATGCTTGAAAAATCCTTAGTACTGTTATCTTCAACATGCTCATCATAAAGCGTGGTCGCTTGAGTTCCCATCGGTACTTTAGCGTCTATATCTTTAGCAGTTTCAAGCGCTAAATGAAGATCTTTATGCATATGTTGGCTCATAAACCCACCTGCATAGCCATGACTAGATGGTACGTTCTCTAAAACATTCGGGTAGGGGTTGTATACTTCCAATGTCCAATTACGGCCTGAGCTTTGCATCATGATTTCAGATAATACACTGGCATCCAACCCATTTTTTACGCCTAAATTGATGGCTTCAGCCGTGCCCGTCATGAGTATGCCAAGTAGCATGTTATTACAGATTTTAGCCACCTGACCTGCACCGTGATCGCCAGCATGGAATATATTTTTACCCATAACCTCTAAGATACTTTTGGCACGATCAAAGGCAGCCTTTTCACCCCCAACGATAAAGGTTAAAGTACCTGCTTGCGCGCCTGCTGTACCTCCAGATACAGGGGCATCCACAAAATCTATACCCTTAGCACTCGCAATACTGGCCACTTCACGCGCATCAGCAGCGGCAATCGTAGAGCTGTCAATGACAAGCGTGCCCTTAGGAAGCTCTGACAACAAGCCCTCTGGGGTTAGCTCTGATGCATTGGCATCGCCTAAATAGACACTTTTAACGTGTCTACCAGCAGGTAGCATGGAAATAACAATATCTGCATGGTTTGCAGCATCTTTGGGCGAAGAAGACGATGATGAGCCTGCATCGGTTAGGGTCTTGACCGCATCTTCTGACAAATCAAAAACGGTAACGTCATATCCTGCCTTAACGAGATTTAACGCCATAGGTCCGCCCATATTGCCGAGCCCGATAAAGGCGACTTTAGTGTTATTTATATCCTTTCTATTTGGCATATCACCACTCCTTGAAGTTTGACGCGGGATGTTTAGTACATGGTTTAAATAAAGACGCTATAAATATTATATAGCGCTATTACATACTTTGATTTAAATACTATTTAATTTTTTGGGCAGCTAGCGAATCCGTACCTAGCCAATCGCCAAAGATATGTTCTCCTTTGGGATAAGGGTTTTTAAAGTGGCTATTGATGTACTCAATGCCTTCACTGTTTAAGCACTGCTCAAGGGTGCGTGACCAATTTGGGTTTTTGTCTTTGTCGATAAGTAACGCACGTACACCCTCGCGAAAGTCTGGATTGTTGGCACAATGTACGGCAACGATGACCTCTATATATAGCACTTGCTCTAATGATAAGTCCCGAACTCTTTGGAATAACTCATAGGTAAGCGCAGCCGTGACTGGGCAACCGGCACGATAAGTGGCTAGTGCTCTTTGCGTCCATTTATCGTTAGCAAAATCGCTGTCAATTTCATTCAATAACGCATCGTCTTGTAAGATGGCATCAATATCTTCTAGCCCGCCACTGACCATAATAGATTCGATGGTTTGCCAGTATTGCGCCAGCTTGCTGGGTTTTAACTCAACTTGTTCCTGTTTAGATAAGTTCGCTAAACTTTTACTAACAATGGCATGGGCATTAACTGCAGTTTGAGTGGCGTTCATTTGGTTATCAACATTTACGTCAATCCAATCTGCATCAGTCAGCGTTTCTACTAGTTTGTCATAACCGTCACTCGGTAATACGTATTCAGCAATATTGCTAAGTTTAGCATCACTAGCATTACCCATCGCCCCAGTTAGCCCCATAAACAACCCCGTTTTTGCCGGCATACGTTGCAGAAACCAACTGCCTGTAGCATCTGGAAATAAGCCAATGGTAATCTCTGGCATGGCAAATTTGGTGGCCTCAGTAACGATACGATGACTACAACCCCCCAAAAGCCCCATGCCACCGCCCATGATAAAGCCGTTGCCCCATAACACGATAGGCTTGCTATAAAAGTGCATTTGACGATATAGCGCATACTCGCTACCAAAAAACTCATTGGCATACGGATTTGGCAACGGCGCACCCTCGACCATACTGTCGTACAGTTTACGAATATCTCCACCTGCACAAAATGCTTTATCGCCTGCGCCCCGTAGAATAATTGCAACAATACTGTCATCGTCTTGCCATTCAATAAGCTTTTGACTCATTGAATGACACATTGATACACTTAACGCATTAAGTGACTTCGGGGAGTTAAGCGTCATCTCACCAATTGTATGACCATCTTGGGTTTGGTGAGTATTGAATAACACTGGGGCACTGTCATTATTAGCAACATTAGTGGACATAAAGTTTCCGTCAAATTACTGGTTATTTTTAATTAGGACTTACGCAAACAGTGATACTAAAACTTTTATATGCGACTGGGAATTATTTATTGCGCCTCTGGAACTATAGTCGCAGGCAGATAAATGAGGTACAAGGCAATCGAGTGCAAGTACTACTGGTGTAGGCTTAACGAGATTAACACTGTAACTCTTTTATATGACTATGACTATACTGTAAAGCCAGCGCAAATAAATGATTACCAATCGCTATTAATTTTAAATTATGCGTAAATCTTATAAATGTTATTTATTCTGCCAAGTCGGTTTACGCTTTTCTAAAAACGCATTAACGCCCTCGCTCTGGTCGGCAGTATCAAACAGTTTAACAAAAGCTTCACGCTCTTTAATTAGATTTTGCGCAGGTGGATTATGGCGTGACGCTTGTATCAATTGCTTAGAATAGGTGACTGCAACGGGAGATTGCTTAGCAACTTTTTTCGCTAATGTTTGCGCTGTGCTTAACCCATCGCCTTTTTCAACCACTTCTTCAACCAAACCAATCTCTAACGCTTTTTCGGCATCGACACGCTCACCGCACAGTATCATGCGTTTTGCCCATCCTTCACCCACTAGCATAGTCAGGTTTTGCGTACCACCGGCACAGGGCAATAAACCCACGCTCGCTTCAGGCAATGCCATCACTGCATGGCGCTCGGCAATACGAATATCGCAAGCCATTGCGCATTCCAGACCGCCGCCCATTGCATAACCGTTGATGGCGGCAATACTGACGCCACGATAGTTAGACAACGCTTCGAATGCCTCACCAAAAGCGATTGCCATTGAGATAGCGTTGCCTTTGTCACCGTCTGCAAAGGTATTTAAGTCAGCTCCAGCGGAGAAGAACTTCTCCCCTTCGCCATGAATCACTAACGCATAGACGTCATCATTTTGGTTTAAGTCTGATACTAGTGTTTTTAGGGCGTTAAGACTTTGCTGTGTCCATGTGTGCGCTGGCGGGTTGTTTAAGGTTAATGTTGCCACAGTGCCGTCAATAGATAGGTTAAGGTTGGTATATTCTGTCATTTTTAATCTCCGTGATTTAGTTTTTCTTTACGAATATTTTTTATTATATTGAATCATAATTATGTTTCACACGCCCTAACGCAACCGGCTTAAATTGTCGTCCTCCATCATACTACGTGACACAATCACGCGCATAATCTCATTGGTACCCTCTAATATCTGATGCACACGCAAATCACGTACATGACGCTCAAGCGGATATTCTTTTAGGTAACCATAACCGCCATGTAATTGTAATGCTTGATTAGCCACTTCAAAACTCAAGTCGGTAGACATTCTTTTAGCCATGGCACAGTAACTTGCTGCATTGACATCATTGGTATCGACCTTATTTGCTGCCATATATATCATCTGGCGAGCCGCAATGGTTTGGGTCAGCATATCTGCCAATTTAAATTGTACCGATTGCAGTTTAGCCAACTCTTTGCCAAATTGCTTGCGCTCTTGCACATAATTCACCGCAGTTTCTAGGGCAGCTTGCGCTGTACCGACGGCGCAGATACCAATGTTGATACGCCCACCATTTAGACCTTTCATGGCAAACTTAAAGCCTTCGCCCTCATCACCCAATCTATTTTTGGCAGGTACGACCACATCTTTAAAATGAATGGTACGGGTTGGTTGTGCTTTCCAGCCCATTTTATCTTCATTTTTACCGTAGCTGATACCGTCGCTATGTGCATCAACCACAAAGGCAGACACGCCTTTTGCACCCTGTTTATCATGATCAGCACCACCAGTACGTGCCATCACTAGTAATATATCAGTAGACCCTGCGCCAGAGATAAAGGTTTTCTCGCCACTAAGTAGATACGAGTCATCCTCTTGCTTGACTGCCTTTGTGGTTAATGAACCTGCATCAGAGCCTGCATTAGGTTCGGTCAAGCAATAACTGGCTAATAACTCACCGCTGACCAACTTAGGAACAATGTCATCTAGCACTTCTTGTTGCCCATATTCGCCAATCATCCAGGTGACCATATTGTGAATACTGATATATGACGCAATCGCAGTATCGCCCCAGGCTAATTCTTCAAACACAATAGCAGAGTCTAAGCGAGGCAATCCGAGTCCACCGCAGTCAGGATTGGTATATAATCCTAGAAACCCCAGCTCCCCTGTTTTTTTGATAACATCGACAGGGAAGTGGCTTTCTGAATCCCATTTAGCGGCATTGGGCTTAAGCTCTTTTAGCGCAAACTGGCGTGCCATTTGTTGAAAAGCAAGTTGGTCTTCGGTTAGTGCGAAATCCATAGTTGTCCTTATAAAATAGGCTTAATTGATTTATCGCTTCGTTTTAAATGTTTCTGATCGAATAAAGCGACTAAAAATATAGATAAAGATATCAATACAATACCAAAACTTTGAAAAATTGATATATGACCGTCTAAAAAGATTATTGATAAAAATAGGGCAGCTATTGGCACCAAATAAAATAAGCTCGAAACTTTACTAATGGATAGCTGACGAATTAATACATACAATAAGCTTATAGCACCGATGGAGACCACAATTGCCATCCATAATAGTGAAAAAACAAAGGCTGGTGTCCATTCAATAAAGTGCTGCGGATAAAATAGCCACACTAACGTACACAAACCTAAAGAGGCTAATGATTGTAAAAACCCGCCAAACATTAAATTCATATTAGCACAAAAATATTTTTGATAGACACTACCAAAAGCGACCCCAACTAGCCCAAAAAAAGCCATCGACAACCCAATAAGACTTGGGGTTTCAAGACCCAAAAGAACGATTAAAAACACACCTACTAGGCCAATGATTAACCCCACCCACTGCGTCACTGATACTTTGGCATCAAATAAAACTCTGGCAATTAAACTGGCGAACAAAGGCTGAAATGAGATGATGAGCGCCGATGTTGATGCTGATATACCATAGTCTATGGCAACAAACACACCCAAAGTAAAGAATCCAACAATGAACGTGCCTGCTACTAAAGTATGCAATATCTCAGTTTTGTTACTTGGCATGGGAGGTTTGATCACATAACAAATTAATCCCAATACCACTACCGTAATCGTAAACCGAACTACTAAAAACGAAGCAGGATCGGCAAAGGGAAGACCATACTGTGCTGCGACAAATCCAGAGCCGTACAGCAGAACGAATAATACTGAGAAAACTATTGTATACATATCATCCTTGCTATCCCTCAAACTGTCTCGTCAAGTACACTATTCTTCAGGTAAATTATCTCTTCAAATAAACTGTCTCTTCAAATGAGTTATATATTCAAATAAACCCAAAGCTATCTATCTAACTTTATTGATTTAATGTACCCAAAAATCGTAACTATCTGATTAAATTGACTATCTTAGTTGAATAGCAAGGTATCTTACATAGAATATCAGGGTATCTTACATCGAAATCGTGGTATTCACTTTGCTGGAGGCTTCATCGTCAAACCAACGCGCGGTCACGGTTTTGGTTTGGGTATAAAACTGTACCGCTTGCTTACCATAAGGTCCTAAATCGCCCAGTTTACTACCGCGTGAGCCTGAGAAGGAGAACATCGGTAGTGGCACAGGGATTGGTAGGTTGATACCTACTTGTCCCACATCAATATCTTGTTGGAATTTATGCGCTGCTGCGCCCGACTGGGTAAAGATAGCGGTACCATTGCCCATTGGATTGCTATTTACCAATTTTATTGCCGCATCTAAGCTATCTGCACGCATGATAACCATCACAGGACCAAAGATTTCCTGCTTATAGATTTGCATATCCGTAGTGACATTATCAAAGATGGTAGGACCTACAAAGTTACCGTTTTCATATCCTTCTACTTGGATACCTCGACCATCCAACAAGAGGTCAGCGCCTTCATCAACCCCAGTTTGAATGAGGTGTTCGACCCGAGCTTTGGCTTGCGGGGTAATGAGTGGACCTAAATCCTTGTCATTTTCACCTGCTGATACCACTAGCGTTTCGGCTTTAGCTTTTATTTCATCGACCCAATTACCTGCTTCGCCCACCAATACCACAACAGACAATGCCATACAGCGTTGCCCTGCTGCGCCAAAGGTAGCGCCTGCCAATTGGTTTAAGGTTTGTTCTTTGTTGCAATCTGGCAGGATAACCGCATGGTTTTTAGCGCCAATCATACATTGGACGCGTTTGCCAGTACTGGCTGCGGTATCGTAGACGTGTTGACCTACTTTGGTAGAGCCGACAAACGATACGGCTTTAATATCAGGATGAGTACAAATTGCATCGACCGTTGGTTTGCCTCCATGTACGACGTTCAATACGCCCTCAGGTACGCCAGCTTCTAAAGCAAGCTCAACTAGACGCATAGGTACCATTGGGTCTTGCTCGGACGGCTTTAATACAAAAGTGTTACCCGTGGCGATTGCCATTGGGAACATCCATAAAGGAATCATCGCTGGAAAGTTAAATGGGGTGATACCCGCACACACGCCCAGCGGTTGCCAGATACTATAAGTATCCACGCCAGTACCTACATTTTCAACAAAGTCACCCATTTGCAAGTTGGTAATGCCCGCTGCATGTTCAACCACTTCTAAACCACGGAACACGTCACCACGCGCATCGGCAAGAGTTTTACCTTGCTCCTTGGTCAATAGTGCCGCAAGTTCATCCATATTTTCACGGATAAGTGCTTGATAGGTTAGAAAAATACGTGCTCGTTTGCTAATCGGGGTTTTGCGCCACGTTTTAAAGGCTTCTTTGGCGGCAGCAACGGCTTCATTGATTTCATCGTCGGTGGTTTGCGGTACTTTTGCAATAACTTCCTGAGTGGCAGGATTGGTCAAATCAATCCATTCTGAGGTGTTTGAATCGACAAATTGTCCGTTAATGAGTTGTTTTACTTGTTGCATAAGGTGTCCTTATCCTGAGGTTTATAACTATTGTACTTAAGAAAAAATTTAATCTATACATAGTATATGGCACTTATCAAAATATATAAACAGTAATTGCTAGAGATCTTGTCTGCTTATAAAATTGTAAATTCTTAAATGAAAGCCATCCTGTGACCTTATTCGAAAGAAATAATTCCCATTAATATGGAGGTAAGTATCTATATGCTATGTTCAAAACTGTACTATGTTCAAAACTTTAATAATGTTCAAGTGCTTCTTGCACTGCCTTGATGGCACTAGGGTCATCTAGCGTCGACATATCCCCCGTTGGTTGACCTTCAGCCAATGCGCGAATGGCACGGCGTAATATCTTGCCAGAACGGGTTTTGGGAAGTGATTTGGGAAAATAAACAGCGACGGGACGCGCAAGTGAACCCAAAGATTTTGCTACCACACCAAAAATTTGTTGTTCAACACGGAATCTGTTTTCGGTATCATCAACAATGGAGGGGTCACGCAGTATACAAAAGGCAATAGGCAACTCACCTTTTAATTCATCTTTAATGCCCACCACACCCACTTCTGCAACCTCAGGATGCTCACTGATAGCCGCTTCAATTTCTTGTGTGCCGAGGCGATGTCCGGCCACATTGATGACGTCATCATTACGACCTAGTATATAGAAATAACCGTTTTCATCGGTTTTGGCATAATCCGAACTTGAATACTGCTTACCATCAAACAAATTAAAATAACTGTTAATAAAGCGCTCGTCGTTGTGCCAAACAGTCGTCAAACATCCGGGTGGTAAGGGTGCCGACATGGTTAGTAAACCTTTTTCGCCAGGTGCACACACTTCTCCGGTTTCCTCATCCAATACGTTGGCATTAAAACCAAACATAGGATAGCCGGGTGTACCTGATTTATGCGGTTTATGGTTGAACTTTGGGGCATGACTTAAAATGGGCCAGCCTGTTTCGGTTTGCCAATAGTGATCGATAATCGGCACGCCAAAGTGATCGGATAACCATTGACCTGTCGGCTCATCTAGCGGTTCACCTGCTAAGAAGAAAGACTTCACACTGCTGGTATCATAGCGGGTTAGCCATGTTTCATCCGCCTTTCTAAGCATACGTATGCCAGTGGGTGCAGTGAATAATATATTCACTTTGTTTGCTTCAACTATACGCCACCAAATACCCGGATTAGGGTTGTGCGGTAGACCCTCATACATAATGCTGGTCATGCCGGCAAGTAGGGGCGCATAAATGGTATACGAGTGCCCAACTGCCCAACCAATATCCGATATCGCCCAAAAGGTTTCCCCCGGTTTGCCATCATAAATTAAATCGATTGAGGTCGTTAGCGCTACGGCATGTCCGCCAGTGTCTCGTTGTACTCCTTTTGGCGTACCCGTTGTGCCAGAGGTATATAGCAAATACGATGGCGCATTGGACTCCAGCCACACAGGCTCTACAATTGCTTTAGCTTCGCAACTAATACGGCGCTCAGTGGCATAATCTACATCAATATCTTGTGGCGTAAATGGCATAATACCGCGGTCAACCACTAAGACATGTTCAGGTTTGACAGTTGCTTGCTCAACCCCTTGAGTAACAAGATTTTTGTAATTAATAACCTTACCGCCACGTAAGCCTGCATCTACAGTAATTACCATTTTCGCTTCGGCATCATCCATGCGAATGGCCAAGTTATGAGCTGCAAAACCACCAAATACCACGGAATGCACCGCACCAATACGTGCGCAGGCGAGCATGGCATAAGCCGCCTCTAAAATCATTGGCATATAGATGACGACTCTATCACCCTTGCCAATGCCCAAACGCTGCAAGACATCAGCAAAATAATTGACCTCTTTGTACAAGCGATTGTAAGTCAACCGACGTTTTGCATAGTCGGTGTAAAACTCTACATGGTTGTCCAGCGCCTTAAACGCATCGACAACACCGGGGTGGTTATCGAGTAGGGATTGATTAATTTCGGAGGATACCCAGACAAAGGCATCCTGCTCGGCGCGCGTATCCAAATGTTTATCGACGCAGTTGTAACAAAGATTGGTTTCGCCGCCGACAAACCATTTGGCAAAAGGTAAGTTGCTATCGTCTAGTATTTTATCGGGCTGTTTATGCCAATAAATGCGCTCAGCTTGTTTGCGCCAAAACTCAGTGGCGTTATTAATAGAGTTATCGTAGAGTTTTGCAAACGACACATTGCTATCATTGTTTGGGTTAGCAACGTCGCTATTTGAGATAGGGGATGGAGAAGAGGTGTTGATTTGTGAATTCATAATGCTGTCCTTAGCAGAGGTGAGTAATGAATAAAACAGTCGACACAAGTTTGATATAACCTATGCAAATGCTGTGCTGTTAGCTATCCTTACCAACAGTTTTTGAATTTTTTAAAAAGAAATAACGATGTTATCGTCAATTGTATTATTTAAACAGGTATTCATAATAAATAGAAGACTTTCATGCCTATTAATTTTTGTAATTTGTTACTTTAAATGATTTCTCACAGCCCTTTTTATAGGTGCTTTAAGGAGTAAATAAAGTTTTAGTAAGTACAAATATTATAATACAATATATATGAGACAAATTATATCGTTTTAATAAGTAAACTTAACAGATTGTATAGTTATAGGTCAATAGTGCTACTTCAATAGAATGTAAGTGTCTTAATAAAAAATGATTGCAAGAATCTTTTATTACATGAAGGGTGAGCATCGAATGAACGAATCAATTTAAGAAGAGGAGAACACTTATTGATGAGCCTGCAAAGGGGTTCGTATCATGCCATATATCGCAATCAACAGCGCCAGCACCTGTATAATGAATAAACATATGACAGTGACGGGCCACTGACCATACGCATACGCTATACCGCAAAGCCATGCACCAACAGTACCGCCCGCATAGTAGCTCATATAATATAATCCCGAAGCTAACGAACGTCCTTCATCCACGTTGGTGGCAATGTAGCCTATGGTTGCAGACTGCGTAATAAAAACGCCTGAAGACATGATGGTTAAGCCTGTTATAATTAGCCATAGTTGGGTGGATAGCGTCAACAAGACACCGCCCATAGATAACATCACGGCGACAATAATGGTGCGAGCAGAACCGAAGCGCTGCATAAGTTTGGACGATAGCGGGGTGATTATGACGCCTATTAAATATACTGCAAATATATTAGCAAGTTGACCTGTCGTTAATGAATAAGGGGCAACGGATAGATGAAGGTTGATAAAGGTAAAACAGCCGACAAGCGAAAATAACACACAAAACCCCAATAACGAGGCCGAAATCACGTATCGATTGGTCAAATGATTCTTTAAAGTATGTAGTGCCATACGAAATTTAGGACGTGGCACAAAATGCTGAGAGACAGGGAGCGTTTTTGCTACCCAAATAGCACCTAATAACGTTAAGGCCGCCATGATGTAATAAGCGGTACGCCAACCGACCAGTTCGTGCAAATGCCCTAAGATAAACCGTCCCAAAAAGCCGCCTAATACACACCCAGACACGTAATAGGACATAAGTTCAGCTACCGCATTGCTTTTAAACTCCTCTCCAATATAAGCTATCGTCACCACACTGATACCAGGCACTGATAACCCTTGTAGAAACCGCCACAGCGTCAATGATTCAATATTATTACTAATAGCTATGAGCGCGGTAGGGAAGGCTAAAAAAAATAGCGATCCCACGATTAGAACCTTGCGACCTATGGCATCTGACAACATCCCAAGAAAAGGTGACATCAAGGCAATGGCCATAACAGTGGCGCCAACCGCCATGCCTGCTTGAACCTCACTCGCCGCAAAATCTACCATCAATACAGGCAAAATAGATTGAATGGAATACACTTGCAGAAAAGCAAACATACCGATTAGAATCGCAGTTAACTTTAATATGAAGCTTGGCGCAGAGTTAGGGGATGCTAAAGGGGTGCGCGACTTAGTTGAGCGGTTAGATTGTGAAGAGGAATGCATAAAGACGCCACGTCTGGGGTAAATTAACGCAAACTAACGGATGTATTAAGATCAAAATATAAATGACTTAAAACAAAATAAGTTACCTAAAATAGGTAACTTATAATTAAATATCAATCTTAATCTTACTTGTTTCTGTTACGCTTTTTTTTACGCGAGCGGTACAGTTTGTTCAACGTGAGCATCACATTATTATAATTTGCTGGGAAAAAACGCTGAATCAAATCAGCAACCCTGGCATCATCACCAATCAGACAACGCGCCTCATTATTTGCAGCAGCCATTAGAATGATTTGAGCAGCAGTATTAGGATCGAATTTTAACAGTTTATTAAAGCTTTTAAGTGCCTTTTCGCCAACAGGAAGTCCTAAGGTGGTCAGACTGTCACTGATACGAGCGCTAGTAGCTATACTGGTCTTGATACCTCCAGGATGAATAGAAGTAATCGATACCCCACTTTTCTCCATGACAAGCTCATGTCGCAAGCTTTCGTTGAATCCGCGTACAGCAAACTTACTGGCATTATATGCTGATTGAGTAGGCTGAGCAATAAGACCAAATAGACTTGAGATATTTATAATATGCCCATTTTGAGATGGTTTGCCGTCTTTTTCACTCTGACGTACGCTCTCTTTGATTAAAGGCAAGAATGCTTTAGTGCCATACACCACACCCCAAAAATTGATATCCATTACCCATTCCATATCTTCAATGCGACTGCCTTCTGCCGTAGAAGATAAAGCAACACCAGCATTGTTGAAGATGAAATTGACTTGACCATGTTCTTTTTTGACCGTATCTGCCCAATTAAAAACAGCCTCTTTATCTGAGACATTGACTATGGCCGTGGTGACTTTGATGTCATCGTTTTCTAACAGCGCTACCGTTTGCTGTAAATTGTCTTCATTGATGTCGGCTAGGGCCAAATGGCAGCCAGCATTAGCAAGGTTTATGGCGAGTTGTCGACCAATACCAGATCCAGCTCCAGTAATGGCTGCAACGTGGTCTTTATAAAAGTCTGTGAGTTGTTCACTATCAATAATGGGCGGTATGAAAGGGAGTGTTAATGACAGATGTTTTGAAAGTGACTCGGGAAAATGAGAAAGTAAAGCGGGCATAAATGTACCGTCCTTGATAACATATAAAAGATTAACTATAAAAAATAACCAATAAAAATAGTATATTAAAATTTTAATATAGCATATGTAAGAATAGGGGAGGGAACCCCTAAGCGCAAATAAATAAGATACTGAATAGTCGTCAATTTAAGTAATAGTTGATAAAACAAGGTTACTCGTAATAAGCGGATAAAGCTTGTAGCAAAACCAAACAACAAAAAAACGCCTATCTAAAAGATAAGCGCTTAATTAGAGTCTGTTCGACTCATCAAATTTTAGGACTGATCATCAAATATTAGGACTGCTAATAGCTAAAACAAATCCAAGCTAAGCCTAAACTACAATGAACGCTCAGAGCTTTTAAATTACAAAACTTTATAAAGCAGTTTTAAGCAATCTTAGGTGTTTTACCCTCATTAATAACATCTTCATCAACAGTTACAGATTTTGCATTCTCCATCGAAGGCAATTCGTACATGGTATCTAACAAAGCATTTTCAACAATTGAACGTAGACCACGCGCACCGGTTTTACGCTCCATTGCTTTTTGAGCAATGGCCTCTAAGCCTTTTTCGGTAAATTTAAGCTCAGCATTCTCCATGTCAAACAAATACTGATACTGTTTTACAATCGCATTCTTGGGCTTAGTCAAGATTTGCATTAATGCTTCTTCATCAAGTTCTTCAAGCGTCGCTATAACTGGTAGGCGGCCGATTAGCTCAGGAATTAAACCAAACTTAATTAAATCTTCGGGCTCTACTTTTTTAAACAGCTCAGACAACTGCTTACCATCATCTTTCGCTTTCACCTCAGCATTGAAACCAATGCCTGTCTTTTCGGTACGCTGTTGAATGACTTTATCTAATCCTGAAAAGGCACCGCCAACAATGATTAGGATATTGCTGGTATCGACCTGAATCAATTCTTGGTTTGGATGCTTACGACCACCGTGAGGCGGTATAGAAGCCACTGTACCTTCGATAAGCTTAAGTAAGGCTTGTTGCACGCCTTCACCCGATACATCGCGAGTAATAGACATGTTCTCGCCTTTTTTGCTGATTTTATCGATTTCATCGACGTATATAATACCTTGCTCAGCCTTAGTGACGTCATAATCAGCAGCTTGCAATAGCTTTTGTACTATATTTTCAACATCTTCACCAACATAACCCGCTTCGGTGAGCGTGGTGGCATCTGCCATCGCAAAAGGCACATCGAGCATACGGGCAAGGGTTTGAGCTAACAACGTCTTACCAGAGCCTGTCGGACCAATAAGTAGGATATTACTTTTAGATAGCTCTACCATCGCATCATCAGCACCTATACGAGCTTGCTTTGAGTCTTCTGCGAGCTGTGCGGCTACTTTCAGGCGTTTATAATGGTTATAAACAGCAACTGACAGCGCCTTTTTTGCCGTATCTTGACCGATCACATACCCATCTAGATGTTCACGAATCTGTTTTGGCGTGGGGAGCTTTTTAGCCAACCATGCATTAGCATCGTCTGCCGATTCTTCGTAGTCTGTATCACCATCTTCTATTAAATCAGTGCATAGCGCCACACATTCATTACAAATATTGGCATCGTCAGCGGCAATAAGCTGCGCGACTTCATCTTTCTTTTTGCCACAAAACGAACAATGTGGTGTGTTGTCTTTAGCCATGCTTAGCGCTCCTTATAAAGTGCTCAATATGTCCAGCTGAGCGTCATAGACAGTACAAGAGAATAAAATAATATTGTGTCATATGACATATTCTAATAGCGACCTATAGTCAGCAAAATACTAAAAGACTACTGGACTTTGAGAAAAACGTATTTAGGTAAGTAGGTTTGGATGCAAGGTTAAATAAAAAAATTAAATACTTCGATAAATTAAATACTTCAATAAATCAAATATAGAAATTCAAATAGAATTAACCGAACCATAAGTTGTCATGTAAACCATACTAAAACCGTAAAACCCAAGCAGTTAATTACAGACACGCCCTAAAGGGTTTAATAACGCGTAACTGCTTGAGCTTAAATTGGAATTTACTTTTCTTCTTCTGGACGACGTTCAAGAACATCATCAACTAAGCCATATTCTTTGGCTTCTTGGGCATCTAGCCAGTAGTCACGCTCAACATCTTTTTCAATTTTCTCAAGCGGCTGACCGGTACGCTCCGCTAAAATACGGTTTAAACGATCACGTATTTTTAAGATCTCGCGTGCATTAATTTCAATATCTGTCGCTTGACCCTGAGCGCCGCCCGATGGCTGGTGAATCATCACACGCGAGTTAGCTAGCGCATATCGTTTGCCTTTTTCACCCGCAGCAAGCAGGAATGAGCCCATGCTATAAGCACCACCCATACAAATAGTAGACACATCAGGTTTGATAAAGTTCATGGTGTCATACATCGCAAGTCCTGCACTCACAGAACCACCCGGTGAGTTAATATACAAGTGTATGTCTTTTTCTGGGTTTTCCGCTTCTAAGAACAACATTTGCGCCACGATAAGATTGGCCATATTGTCTTCAACTTGACCGGTCAAAAAGATAACACGCTCACGCAATAGACGTGAGTAGATATCAAAAGAGCGTTCGCCGCGAGCAGATTGCTCAACAACCATCGGTACTAGGGCAGCTTGAGGGACGCTAACGGTAGCATCTTGCATATCGCGTAATACCAAATCTTGAGCTGCACTCAAAGTCTCAAAATGCGGATTATTCATGATGCGTTCGATATCGTTTCTATTATTGTGTTGAGTCATAAGTAGTCCTGTCGTTTGTTCAATTTTACTGATTTATAAGTTGTTCTTTATATATAGCATTTTAGAGAATATATAGCATTTTAAAGATTTAAATAGTATTTTGGGGTACGCATCAATAAATCAAGCAATAATCATGCTAACTGCGCTTTATATTACTCGAAGGCGGCGTAATAATATACAATTATAGCTACGTATATTAATAATCACATTAAGTTAACAATGGTATTCAATCAACACTGACCTCAAACTAACAACGCTAATAAATTTACATGGCTATTAAAGTAAAATGCCTCGAAAAAATCGAGGCATTTTTATGACTAAAGATAATTCAATGCTTATCGCTTACATCATGCCCTGTTGCTGCTGCTGAGAAGCGATCAGTTCTTGATAGCTCACCTCTTTGTCAGTTACTTTACTTTGATCAATCAAGAAGTCCACAACTTGATCTTCAAGAACAACAGATTCGATATTTGCACGTTGCTGTCTATCGTTAGTGTAATACTCGATAACCTCGGCAGGATCTTCGTAATTTTCAGCCGTTTCATTAATGAAAGTCTCAACGCGATCTTGATCCACTTCTAGGTTGTTTTCTTCAATGATACGCGATACTAAGATACCTAAACGAGCAGCACGAATGGCTTGCTCTTCAAATAATTCGCGTGGCAACATATCTTTATCGATGCTATCCGTATTACCGCCAAACTGCTGCGCAAAGCGCTGCATCATCATGTTACGTTGACGATCGACTTCTTGATCGACCATGGCACTTGGCACATCGAATTCATTTTTTTCAAGTAAGGCGTCAAAGGCCGCTTGTTTTACTTGGTTGCGTGCCGCATTTTTGATTTCACGCGTCATGTTTTTACGCACATCTTCTTTTAGCTGTTCAACACCACCTTCTTTAACGCCAAATAGCTCAAGAAACTCTTCATTGATTTCAGGAAGCTTAGATTCTTCAACCTTTTTAACATTTATTTTGAACTGTGCTTCTTTGCCAGCTAAGTTTTCAGCTTGATAATCTTCAGGGAAAGTCACATCAATGGTTTTTTCATCACCAGCACTCATGCCTTTAATACCATCTTCAAAGCCTGGGATCATTTGGCCACTGCCTAATACCAGTTTGAAATCTTCAGATGAACCGCCTTCGAATTTCTCACCATCAATAGAGCCTTCAAAATCAAAAGTGACTTGATCCCCTTCGTCCGCAGCACCTTCTTTATCAGCAAACTCTTGACGCTGTTTACGTAGATTTTCAATCATAGTATCTACGTCTTCTTCATTAATAGAAGCATTGTGGCGTTCAACTTCTATGTCGCTAATGCCTTCAACTTTAATTTCAGGGAAGATTTCAACCGTCGCTTGATAAACTAAAAATTCATCTTCAAGCTTGACGTCATCGATATTTGGCATGCCTACCGCACGAACATCTTCTGCTTTAATGGCTTCAAAAACAGTATCACGAATTACATCGTTGATAACTTCTTGTTGGATGCCAGCACCATATTGAGCACGGATGTGCGAAACAGGTACTTTACCTTTACGAAAACCATCAATCTTGGCAGTTTTGGCCACATTGCGGATACGGCCTTCAACTTTATTTTGAATTTGTTCAACGGGCACTTTAACTGTCAGTTGAGTTTGGTTATCGTTCAGTTTATTGGTGGTAATTTGTAAATCTTTTGCCATGGTCTTAAACCCTATATATTAATCAAATGATTGTTATGTGGAATATGTTTAACGCTAATATTATGAACGCTATTTACTAAATAGAATCTGGTATTAAGGGCTGTATAAGTTATCAGTACAATGAGCATCCTAATTATGCTGCTCAGCTATTTATAATATAAAAAGCTTTCATTTAATCCACATGAATACGTATGCAAATTAAATACACTGCAAACTTATACAGTACGCATATACAATACGGGCTTATACACTCGCCGAAACCATCCACAGTCTTGAATTACAAGTGTGTTGGAGTGACTGCTATAAAATTATAAAAGTAGAATAGTATAATGTATCAGCCCAGGAAAGTAAAAATAAAGTATAAATTATTGATATAAACGCCAATAGCGGCTCATATAAAGCTCTCAATATAGTTAAAACACGAGGTCTTTCCTTTATGAATTGATGGTTATTCTATCTAGGCTATCTAAGAGAAATTTCAATATTAAGGTATAACATTCACCCTTAAACCTTTTGTGTTAATTGGTATATCAAATCTTGCAACGCTTGACCACGGTGACTAAGCTGGCTTTTTGTTGCAGCATCGAGTTGGGCTGCGCTTTGATGACGTTCGGGTAGCCAAAATATGGGGTCGTAACCAAAGCCGTTATCACCGATAGGGGTCTCAAGTATTTGACCGTGCCATAAACCTTGTGCAATAAGGGGTAAAGGATCGTCTGCGTGCTGAACCATTGCTAATACACAAACAAAAAATCCGCTGATAAAAGTATCAGAAGCTGTTGAATCTGGTTCAACCAAAGTCTGAGTTTGCTCAAGTTTATTACGAATAGGTGCTAACTGGGCAATCAATTTATCGATATTCTTGTCATCATTACCATGCTCTCCCGCGTATCTAGCCGAATGTATGCCAGGAGCATTATCCAATATAGGCACACACAGTCCTGAATCATCAGCAATAGCAGGTAATCCACTCGATCGGCTGGCATTACGCGCTTTAATAATAGCGTTTTCTACAAAGCTTAAGCCGTCTTCAATAGCATCTTCAATGCCCAATTGACCTTGAGGTACAATCTCAATACCCAAATTCGTTGCCGTAAACAATCGCCTAAACTCACTTAGTTTGCCTTTGTTATTACTAGCCAATACCCATTTTTGTTTCGATTTAGTATTTTCATTGTCTGTACCAATATTAGTGTCATTGTTTGGACCAATGTGTGTAAAACATTTATTAGTTTGTTTCATATTATCTCGATATTTTACGCCGCTATCTTTTACAAGTTTTATTTAAGGGCAGTATTTTTGATTTTCTAGTTTGGTATATATGTTTGATGAACTACAAATACCTAACTAGGTATAACAATCGGTAACTGAGTATAACATTTTGCTTTGTTATACTAGTTATCAAGTCCAAGCAGACCTATATCAATATTATGTTTTTATTATTAATTGAACTTTATCATTCATTTACTTTTATAAAACATTGATATTTAGGTTTCTAGCTTTATATTAAATTCGAATTATTTTATAGTAATGTTGAGTTTAGTCTTTCGCCTATACTAATCACATTTATATTACATATTTATATTAAAGGGTATTTTCTAGATTATTCCTTTTTATCTAGTCTAATTTTTTACGTAGTCTAAATTTGAATATGTGTTGGAAAATTAAAGTTGGTCACACATATAAAATACTGGAATACTGGTTCAAATACTTATATATTTAAATACTTATATATAATCATGTGATTTTAGGATTTCAAATAATTATAAGCCACTTAGATCAATTATTTATTCAAACTCTATAATTTTAAGAGTTATGCTATAAAGGAATGATCTATATTAGCCAAGGATAAAAATAATATGTCACATATCAATCTACCACCTCTTCCTTATGCAAAAGATGCACTTGAGCCTCATATTAGTGCAGAAACTTTAGAATTTCACCATGACAAGCACCATAATGCTTATGTCACTAAGCTTAATAACATGCTGCCTGGTTCTGGTCTAGAAGGTAAGACTTTACCAGAAATTATCAAAGCAACTGCTAAAGATGACAACAAGCAAGGCATGTTTAACCAAGCAGCTCAAGTTTGGAATCACACGTTTTACTGGAATAGCATGACACCTAATAATGGTGGCGGCGAACCTACTGGTGATCTTAAAGCAAAAATTGAAGAAGATTTCGGTTCGTATGACAAATTCCGTGAAGAATTTAAAAATGCTGCGACTTCACAGTTTGGTTCTGGTTGGGCATGGTTAGTTGCTGACACTGAAGGTGGCAAACTATCTGTTATGAAAACTTCTGATGCAGATACGCCTTTAGCTCACGATAAAGTTGCTGTATTGACGTGTGATGTTTGGGAACACGCTTACTACATCGATTATCGTAACCGTCGTCCTGATTATGTGGATACGTTCCTAGACAAATTAGTGAACTGGGACTATGCAAACGCTAAATATAAAGGTCAAGATGCGGGTGTTGAAGAGTAATTGACTCTGTATTAGGGTTTTAAGCCCTATTTAGATTTGAGTTTATCTAGATTTAACTTGTCTAGACTAAAAAGGATACCTACGGGTATCCTTTTTTGGTTTTAAATATTTTAAGGTTTGGTAATCCTCCCAAAAAATAATAACACCTAAAAGTAGAAACTAACTGCTAAAATACTAGCAGGAGATTTCGACATGAAAAAATCAAGATTTACCGACACACAGATTGTTAACATACTCAAACAAGCAGAACAAGGCGTACCCGTCAGTGACATATTACGTGAACACAATATAAGTCAGAGCACCTTCTATAAATGGAGGAGCAAATACGGTGGTATGGATGCC
Organism: Psychrobacter sp. CX21; assembly: GCF_057396255.1. Classification (NCBI taxonomy): domain Bacteria; kingdom Pseudomonadati; phylum Pseudomonadota; class Gammaproteobacteria; order Moraxellales; family Moraxellaceae; genus Psychrobacter; species Psychrobacter sp. CX21. Next base: position 112,569 of record NZ_JBXYJG010000010.1, read on the forward strand.
TCACTCATTACCCGTCTTAAAGAATTAGAAGCTGAGAACGCTCGCTTAAAGAAGATGTACGCTGAAGAGCGTCTAAAATCAGACATCTTACAGGATGCCATGTCAAAAAAGTGGTAGCGCCGTCTAGGCGCAAAGAGCTTGCTGAGCATTACATCAAAGCCAGAGCCATTAGCGTACGCTTGGCCTGTCTGATCTTTAACATCAGCATAACCTGCTATTACTATCAGCCAAAGACAGCGGATGATAATGAGCAAATAGCCAAGCTGTTGATTAATCTGACAAACGACCATAAAAACTGGGGCTTTAAGCTATGCTTTCTATACTTAAGAAATGTACTCAGACTACCTTACAACCATAAGCGTGTTTATCGTATCTACCGTGAGCTTGAATTAAACTTAAGAATAAAGCCTAAACGCCGTATTAAGCGAGACAAACCACAAAAGCTTGCTGTACCAACTCATATCAATCAAAGCTGGAGCATGGACTTTATGCACGATGCTTTAACCGATGGTAGAGCCATTAGACTCTTTAACGTCATTGATGACTTTAATCGTGAAGCATTAACCATAGAGGTCGACTTCTCACTACCAGCTCAAAGAGTCATACGCAGTTTAAATCAGCTAATAGAATGCCGTGGCAAACCTGATCAAATCAGGTGTGATAATGGCCCTGAATATATCAGCAATGATTTAAAAGACTGGGCAACTGAGCAAGGTATTGTTATCGAATACATTGAGCCTGGCAATCCTCAGCAAAATGCTTATGTAGAGCGCTTTAATAAAACAGTTCGTTATGATTGGCTTAATCAGGAGTTGTTTAATAGTTTAGAGCAAGTGAGACAGCAGGCTGAGGCTTGGCTCAATCACTATAATAACGAGAGACCCAATATGGGTAATGGTGGCTTTACGCCGATTCAGAAACTTAATATGGCAGCTTAGTTCTACTTATTTAGTGTTTTAAATATGGGGGTATTTCC
>NZ_JBXYJG010000011.1:0-109931 GCF_057396255.1 Psychrobacter sp. CX21
GAGACTTTCCCAAACTTTGTGTAACTGCTTATAATCCATAGTAAAGGAGAATAAGCAATGACAAAACAAACAGAACTAAAAAAACTAGCCGAACAAATGGCCAAACACGTTGGCAGCTTTGAAGACATCAAAGCATTTCAAAAAGAGCTCATGCAGTCATTTATTGACACTGCATTAGAAGCCGAGATGGAAGAGCATCTAGGCTATCCTAAGCATGAAAAGGCGGATACCCCAAACAAGCGCAACGGTCACACCAAAAAGACAGTGCGCAGTGACACAGGTGAGATTGAAGTATCTACACCCAGAGACCGTGAAGGAAGCTTTGATCCTGTATTGGTTGCAAAGCATCAAACTCGTATCACTGGGCTCGATGATAAAATCATCATGTTTTACGCCAAAGGCCAGACAACCACTGAGATTGTTGAGAGTATCAAAGATATCTATGACGTTGATATCTCAACCAGTCTCGTATCAAGGGTTACTGACAACATCATAGATGACATCACAGCATGGCAGAATCGTCCACTAAGTAGCTTATATCCTATCGTATATTTAGACTGCATTGTCGTTAAAGTACGTCAAGACAAGCAAATCATTAATAAAGCCATCTATCTGGCCTTAGGCGTCAATCTTGAGGGCAAAAAGGAGCTACTGGGTATGTGGCTATCGGAGAATGAAGGCGCTAAGTTCTGGCTAGGTATTCTCACTGAACTACAAAACCGTGGGGTTCAAGATATTCTTATTGCCTGTGTGGATGGTTTAAAAGGCTTTAGCGAGGCAATTAATACGGTATATCCAAACACACAGGTTCAGCTATGTATTGTGCATATGGTACGTTACTCTATGAAGTTTGTACCATGGAAAGATAGAAAAAAAGTAGCGGCTGGTTTAAAGGCGGTTTATGGTGCTGATACGCTTGAGCTGGCAGAGGCTAGCCTTGAGCAGTTTAATGAGATCTGGGGCGATAAATACCCGCATGTGGTTACCTCTTGGCGCAATAATTGGGAGGGCTTAACCGTGTTCTTTGATTACCCGAAAGACATTAGAAAAGCCATTTATACGACCAATGCTATCGAGTCATTAAATAGCGTGATTCGTACCGCTGTGAATAAGCGTAAGATATTCCCATCTGATCAAGCGGCGTTAAAGGTTGTTTATCTAGCGACTCAGCAGGCGTCTAAAAAGTGGTCGATGCCCATCCGTAACTGGACGTCTGCTCTTAATCGATTTATGATTATGTTCGATGAGCGTGTTAGTAAGCATTTAATCTAAATTGCAGTTACACAGAATTCAGGATGGGCTCAAAATAAAGCCAGATTAATCACGTTTGGTTTCAATAACACTACCAGTCATAGTATCCACATACACTTTATATTTTTGACCAGAATTAATAACTTTTACTTCAAAAACAGGTTTACCATTTTTGGTATCAAACTCAGCCTCAGTCACTTGCCCTGATACGCTACGATTAGCTATTTGCATAGCTTGAGTCAGTGAGATTTTTGCATTTACTAGGTCATCATACTTTCGAATGTCATTATTACTTAAATTATCACTTGAAGATTTAAGTATTCTACCAGTATTTGAATCAATTTCAAACTCATATTCCATAGTATTAGAAATCAGTTCTACTTCATACTCGTAATCATCATGATCATAATCTACGCTTTTAACGATACCTTGAGCTTCACTTTTAGCAATATCAACTGCTTTAGTAACACTGATTTGATTTTGAACAGTGGTGATATTGGTAAGGGGTTTAGGAGGTGCACTAAACGCAATACTTGAGGACATTACGGCAAACGTTAAAACTGTTGAAGATGCTATAATTTTTAAAATCTTCATAGATATTCTCCTATATAAATATTCTTATCAAACTTTAGTTCTTGAAGTGTAAAAGAGGCTAAAGGATGATAAAAAAAGATTAAAGGGTGTAAAAGTACTGATTCCAGACTATTAACTGTTCGATTGATAGTTAGGATTCTTATAGTTATAAATTATATAATCCTCATATTAATTTATGCTTACGGTTAGTTTAATGTAGTCATTTTAAAATTCTCTAATCACTTTGTTAAAAATTGAATATAAATGTAAATCATTTCCTAATAAGTAAATTTATATTTATACAGCTAATTTAATCAACTATATCCTTTAAATGTGTTCAAATTAAGGGGCTGTAATATGAGTGATAAAGGCCTCATATTGATCTAAAACATCATCAATAACTTGCTGTTTGGTTAAACCCATCAAATCGTATCCTCCCGAGCCCGTTTGGGTAGCAACTTCTAGGCGATAATACAAACCTGAGTTTGGCGGCGCTTTACCACTAAAGGTAGGAGAGGGCACGTCTACTAATAGAACCTCATAATAAAAATCTTCGTGCTCTTCGCTGACTACTTTTAGTATTGGACTGCTGTTATTCAGGTTAATATCGTCATTTTCAGGGATATCAAGTAAGATTTTATAGCCTTGACGCTCAAACTCGTAAGCTACTTCTGTTAAAGCAGGTTTAATGGTTCTATTTATAAAGGTGAGTACTTCACGCCTTGAGGGATAAGTCAGCATCTGACCCAGTCGTTGTTTCCAAGATCTATGTGGTAAAGTACTACCACTTGGCGCAACGGTTGGTCGTCTTAATACTTTTCCTTCGTTTTCAGCAGCTTCAATTTTTAGAGCTTTATAAAATGAGAACATAACCAGATAAGCAATGATGGTTACAGGTAAAGCAAATATTAACGTGGCATATTCCATCGTTATAACCCCACCTGCTAATAACATCGCTATGGTCAATAGTGCCGTTAATATCGCCCAAAAGATACGCAGCCATTTAGGACCATCTTCGGCAGGATCGGGAATAGAGGATGAGAAATTGGACATTACCATAGCACCTGAATTTGCACTGGTAATATAAAATAAAAATCCTGATAGTGTGGCTAATATGACTAAGAAGGTAGCTCCGGGGAATAGCTCCAGTAAAGCGTACCATCCTTGTTCGGGGCTAGACATTGCCAATTCGGCAAATGCTGTATTACCTTGTAAGACTTCGTATAACGCAGAGTTGCCAAAGAAGGAAACAATAATAAAATCACATAATACAGGGATGGTGATCGCGGCGATGACGAACTCTCTTAACGTTCTACCTCTAGAAATACGAGCTAAAAATACGCCCACGAAAGGCCCCCAAGCAAGCCAAAATGCCCAAAAGAAAAGAGTCCAACTGCCCATCCATTCACTACTACCTGGCTCATAAGCAAACGTCTGGAACATACGAGCGGGCAAAGTGACGAAAAACTGTCCAAGATTTTCTACCAATGCGTTTAATAAAAATGCGGTTTGACCAGCTACGAGAATAAAAATCATCATCGCAACCGCACTCCATAGATTTAGCTCAGATATCCAGCGTACGCCTTTATCCACTCCAGATGTGGTCGATAAAATAGTAAGAATTACTGCGCCAAGTACTAAAGAGATTTGTAAACTTAACCCCTCGGAAAAACCAAACAGTTTTGAGAAGCCTACATTCAAAAGTACCACACCGATTCCCATAGTCGTGGCAACACCAAATACAGTACCTACCAGTGAAATGGTGCTAATTGAATGACCTAAAGACCCATTGACTCGTTTACCTAACAAAGGATATAGCGCTGCTCTGATAGATAAGGGCATGTTCCAGCGGTAAGCGAAGTAACCCATTGCCATACCTAATAAAGCATATACTGACCAACCTGCAATACCATAGTGAAACATGGTCCATACCACCGCATTTTGTAAAGACTCAGCATTAGGTCCATCTCCTGTAGGCGGCTGCAAATACTGAACAACGGGTCCTGTTACTGAGAAAAAGAGCATATCAATCCCAACACCAGCGGCAAATAACATGGCTGCCCATGTTGCAAGCTTGTACTGAGGTCGTGAGTCATCAGGGCCTAAACGGATTTTTCCATACTTTGATAAAGCAATCCATATAACAAAACCGATAACAATGGTCATGGTCAGTACGTAGTACCATCCTAAATTGGTCGCAATCCAATCCACAACAAGCTTCATAACATAGCTTGCGTGCTGCGGCATAATTATCGCCCAGATTGAAAAGGCAACTATTATCATTGAGGAGATGATTAACACCCCCCAATTTACTTTAGCTTTAGCTTGAGACGAAAATTCTTCGGCTCCTTTTTTTAAATCTTTACGCGAAATTGGTGGCTCGCTATCACTGTCTTTCTTTAGTCGTACGGAGCCGCCAAACTGACTACGTTCAAAGGGTTTTGTGAAAGTAGATTCAGTGCTCTGTGAGCTGGAAACATTCTCTACAGTCTTAGCATTTTTGCTATTTGTACTGTCCATATCATTGGGGCTATTTGCCATACTCATAATCCTTAATAACTATCCACAATATTGAGCAATAGTATTGATTATTGGTATCAGTTAGTATCAATTTATTGCAACAATAAAGTGGGTAAAGAGAAACTAAGACTTTAGGTCAAAATTAATAATGAATAACTCTATATCTATCCTTCGTCTTTTAAATGCTACAGTAAAACCTAAAAGCCGTAGGTTAATACCCACGGCTTTTGGATTTACGATATATGCTTTAGATAGAATATAGCTGTTTAAATAACAGTTAAGCTACAGTATTTGAATTATAAAACTTAACCTGCAACCATAAAGCCACCAACAACTGCGACCACACCGCCGAGAGCACGGGTAACACGGTTGTCTGATTTTTGCATCGCTGAACCTAGCGCACGGCCGCCATAGGTAATTGCTAACGTAGCCGCTAAAAAGCCAATCATATACGTAGCAATATTAGCCCCTGCTGCCATTTCTGTTCCATGCGCATAACCATGAGCAATCATAAATAGTGCTACTAAAGTACCCCCAACGGCGGTAGGAAGTTTAGCTAGCGTTGCAATCAATACACCAGCGAGTAGTACTGACACAGCAATTCCCGTTTCAATACCAGCTAAGTTTACACCCGCCCACGCTATTGCCGCACCTAATATCATACCGCCAGCCACAAACAATGGCGTACCACGCTTCATGGTAGTATTTTGACGCATACTCCAAAACCCGATAGCCGCCATAGCTAATAAGTGGTCAAGCCCCATAAATGGATGGGTTAAGCCGCTTAGAAAAGCACTTCCATGTATTAAGCCATCGTGACCGGGGTGTGCCATCGCTACAGAGGCAGTAACCATAAGGCTTGCTGTAATCATTAACTTTGTTATATTTTTCATGCGCTGATTCCTTTTTGTGATGTTATTAACCCAAAATCGTGGTTTTTTAGGCTGTTACTATTGGATGTTACTGGTGGCCGTTATTGTTTAGTTAATAAATTTGGCTATTTTTATAAAACACTGATAATACACAGCCAATTAAGCATTCGCAGCTAGTTTTTCAGGACGACGCTCAGGCAGCATGCCTTTATCTAAAATAAAGTTGATAATCTCTTCCACACCTACGCCGTCATAAAGATTGGCGAAAATAAAGGGTCGATCACCACGCATCTTTTTCGAATCACGCTCCATAACCTCTAGTGACGCATGAACAGATTCAGCAATATCGATTTTGTTTATAATAAGTAGATCAGATTTAGTAATACCAGGACCGCCTTTACGAGGAATCTTATCCCCAGCAGCGACGTCAATGACATAGATAGTTAAGTCTGAAAGCTCTGGACTGAACGTCGCTGCTAAATTATCTCCACCTGATTCAACTAACACTAATTCCAAACCTGGATGACGGGCTTGTAGGTCATCGATAGCGGCTAAATTCATGGACGCATCTTCTCGAATAGCCGTATGCGGGCAGCCACCAGTCTCTACGCCTATAATACGATCAGACGGTAGGGCATCATGCTTTAATAAAAAGTCCGCATCTTCACGGGTGTAAATATCATTGGTAACGACTGCTAGATTGTAGTGGTCTTTTAGAGCACTACATAACTGGCGTAATAGTGCGGTTTTTCCAGAGCCCACAGGACCCCCAACGCCAACTCGTAAACAGTGTGTCATAATTTTATTTTCCTTTATTGATACAGATCGTTAGTTTATACATAAACTATAGTTAATTTTAACTTCTAAATAATCTAGAGTATTGAGTTTCATGCTGGGCACTGCCTAAGGCAAGTCCTGGCATTATAGGGCCAAGCTCGTCATCTTCAAGTGATAAAGCAGTATCTACAGCAACAACCAACTCCGGTCTTAACTGCTCATTAATGCGCTGCGCTGCAGTTTGACCTAGTGGCATCGCCTTACAAGCAACCGCTAATTGGTTCTCAAGCCATGCCCAAGCAAAGCCGATAAGCGTTAAGCGAACGGGCACATCGCGCTTATGTGCTGTCCACGCAAATGCAGTAAGATAAGTCGTCTCTTGCGGGAATTTTGCCTCACCGTCATCAATATTGGGCTGCAAGTCGAGACTATTAAGCAGCCTGACCAATGCCTGTCCAAGCCGGGTATCTTCATCACTAAGCTCAGCGCTTTCTCGATTAGCAAGGAGCCATTCGTTCCAATATGCTAATTGTTCGTTATTAGCCTCATCCCATGCCTGCATCAGTCTAGCCAGTACCGGTAACTCACAGCGAGTCAGTCCATCGTCTAATACACCTGTGATCCAATAAGATAACTGTTCTTCATTAGTCACCCACTCAAGCTCAAATGCGCTCTCTAGACCTTGAGACCAGGCGAATGCGCCTATCGGTAGTGCAGGGCTAACCAGTTGCATGAGTCCGAGCAAGCTCAAGTCAGTGATTGGTGTTGATTTAGAATCAATGCTCATGATGATGTCCATGACTGTGGCTACTATGTTCGTGTTCGTGATTATGACTATGTGCATAGCCATGACTTTGAACATGCTCACGCCCAGCGTGCGCATAAGCACCAGATTCTGGATCAAAAGGGGCATCGTGATGTACAACTTCTGCGCCTAACAGACGAGCCAACTCTTCTAGGACGTGGTCCGGAGGAAACCGTACCCAGTGGCGTCCATCGCTATCAGAACCAATAGCAAGTGACACATGACGATTACCCAGATGATAAGCCAGTCGAGCCAGCGGTAAGTTGCCTTCGATATAAGCCGTTGCTACCGGTTCAGCAGCAGCTAATACTTGGATAATCTCACCCGTTGACGCTTTTAATAAATCTTTATCACGTAATACAGGACCTCGATCTAAAAACAAACCAACCTCATGCTCATTATTGGTAGTGGCTTTTAGACGACCACGAATACGCAGCTCATAAGGTAGCGTTAGTGTGTCAAATATTTCAACACCATTATAACCCTTAGCGTCGTCAATCGTGGCATGCTCTATTCTTTCAACTAATTGCAGCATTTATACTTTCCTAAAGCATTTAAAACGGATAGTAGTATTTAAAACAAATGATAACGTTGTGCCAATGGCACTTCGGCGAGTGGATCACAAGTCAATAGCTCTCCATCAGCACGCACTTCATAGGTTTCTGGATCAACAGAGATGTCTGGACAGGCATCGTTTAGCTTCATGTCTTTTTTACGCTTGTCCCGTATGTCTTTACAGGCCACTAACTGGCTTTTAAGACCCAGTTTTTCTTCAATACCTGTGTTCATCGCCGCTTGGCTAACGAAGGTCATGCGAGTGGCAGATACGGCGCCGCCAAAGGCACCAAACATAGGACGATAGTGAACAGGTTGCGGAGTTGAGATCGCTGCGTTTGGATCGCCCATTGGTGCACCAGCAATCATGCCGCCTTTAAGAATAAGTGAAGGTTTTACCCCAAAAAATGCCGTTTTCCATAGTACTAAATCAGCAAATTTACCCACTTCAACGGACCCAATCTCATGAGCAACCCCATGCGTAATCGCTGGGTTAATAGTATATTTGGCAATATAGCGTTTGACGCGGAAGTTATCTGTGCCACGATCTTTATCTTCAGGAAGAAGGCCTCGCTGAATACGCATCTTATGTGCCGTCTGCCAGGTTCGGCATACCACTTCACCGATTCGTCCCATCGCTTGCGAGTCTGATGAAATCATAGAAATCGCGCCAAGGTCATGTAATATATCTTCAGCCGCAATAGTCTCACGTCGGATACGAGAATCGGCAAACGCCACATCTTCAGGAATATTAGGATCCAAGTGATGACATTCCATCAGCATGTCCAAATGCTCATCAACTGTGTTAATAGTATAAGGACGGGTGGGATTGGTTGACGACGGTAATACGTTAGGCTCACCGCAAGCGATAATAATATCTGGGGCGTGTCCACCACCAGCGCCTTCGGTATGATAGGAATGAATACAGCGATCTTTGAACGCCTCTAAAGTGTCTTGCACAAAGCCTGATTCATTTAAACTGTCAGCATGCAGCGCGACTTGAATATCGTATTTATCAGCAATATTTAAAGCGTTATTAATCGCGGCGGGCGTAGCTGCCCAATCTTCATGGACCTTCAAGCTCATAGCGCCTGCTTTGACTTGTTCTTCTAGAGCTTCAGGGGAGCTACTACTGCCTTTACCAAGAAAGCCTATATTCATAGGAAGCTGATCTACAGCTTGCATCATTTTACCGATGTACCAAGGCCCTGCGGTATTGGTGGTTGCTACTGACCCTGTCGCTGGACCTGTACCGCCACCAATCATGGTGGTCAGACCACTCATTAAGGCTTCTTCAAATTGCTGAGGGCATATGAAGTGAACGTGAGTGTCAATTCCGCCTGCGGTTAAGATCTGTCCTTCACCGGCTATAATCTCAGTACCGGCGCCGATACACATATCAACATCTGGCTGCGTATCTGGGTTACCCGATTTACCAATAGCGGCGATACGTCCATCTTTAAGGCCCACATCCGCTTTTACAATGCCCCACCAATCGATAATGATGGCATTGGTAATAACAGTATCCATCACGTCTTTAGCACAGAGCTGACTCTGACCCATACCATCACGGATAACCTTACCCCCACCAAACACTACCTCTTCACCATAGTGAGTATGATCTTTTTCAATCTCAATCCACAGCTCAGTATCCCCTAGACGGACGCGATCTCCGGTGGTAGGACCATATAAATTTGCATACGCTTCGCGATCAATCTTCATTATTATTCTCCTTCGCGTCATTCTTATCAATGGCACCCATCACATCGCCTCTAAATCCATAAATACGGCGTAAACCACTATACGGCAATAGCTCTACTTCACGTTTCTGACCTGGCTCAAAACGGATAGCCGTCCCAGCAGGAATGGCCAAACGATTGCCATACGCTTTTTCACGATCAAAGCTTAGTGCACTGTTAACTTCAGCAAAATGATAATGTGAACCCACTTGGATGGGTCTGTCACCTTTATTAGCCACTTCTAAGGTGAAACTTTCACGGCCTGAGCATAGCTCAATATCTTCGTCTTTAAATTTATATTCTCCGGGTATCATGGTTGCTCTCCTTAAACAATAGGGTGATGAATGGTCACCAGTTTGGTACCGTCTGGGAAAGTCGCTTCAATTTGCACACTTTCAATCATCTCGGGTACGCCTTCCATGACATCGTCACGCGTCAAAATCTCACGACCTGAGCCCATTAGTTCTGCAACGGTTCTACCTTCTCGAGCCCCTTCCATAACAGAGCAGCTTATAAAAGCAATGGCTTCTGGGTAGTTAAGTTTTAATCCTTTTTCCTTGCGGCGTTCAGCGAGCAAACCCGCAGTAAAAAGCATGAGTTTGTCTTTATCTCTTGGGGTTAATTCCATGTGTGACTCCCGTGTTATTGTTATAAAAGAAGGTGATTTGAACAGTTTTTAAATCTGACTATTAAATTAAGATTCTAAATTTTCCAAATAAAATTGAATGTCTTGTATATAGCTCGTTTTAAAGGTAAAACTTGATTTTAAAGATTAACCGAGTTGTTAATGTTATAAAACCCAAAATGCGTGATGATAACGTTATTTAGCTTAATCTAATCTGAATTCACCTAAGGGGTTATTAGTTTGCTAGGTTAACCAAATCCGTGGGGTGGTGGCTTCTTTATCAATGAGCAAAGGACGTAAGATATTTCGCGCATTTTGGAATAATTCCCAAGCCTCATTGCGCTCCATCCCAAGGTAGCGAAGAAGTAGCACGCCACGTCGATAGGTTACTGCCCAATGTTTACTGGCAGTTAACTGACTTCGTAACTCACTAATCGCTAAATCTGGATCGCTTAAACCAACTGTCCATAATGTCGCATGAACCGTCGCACCCCCTTGCCCCCACATCCCTTTAAATCTAGGATGGGTAGGATCTATAGACTGACGCTCTAACCATAAAGGGTGCCCGTTTTGGGTTAATTGAAAATGCTGCTCTATTTTGCCGCTTGCATAAGGCAAATCACTGGCAGGTCGACCTAGCCCTATTATCTCCCAGCCCAAACATTTAGCAGAGTCCTCAAGATCAATGACGACGGTTTGTTTGCCAATTGATCCATCAAAGGCTAAAGTTTCTTGCGGTAGCCATTCAAGCGTTGCGCCATTTGCAACTTTTAGATGAGTATGCTGTGCCCACGCGACCCCATTGCTATCTGCTTTGTATAATTTATTAGCAGCAGGTGTGGTCAGCAGGGTTTGAGCGTTTTCGGATACGGTGACGTCAATTGTTAGTGAGTCACCACTAGCGATACCGCCTGGGGGATGGAGTAAATATACATGACAACACCCATCTCGACCTTCTGGATAAAAAGCTCTTTGAACACGAAGGGGTCCGTAATGACGTGATACGTTCATACGGGTGATTGAGGTGTCATCTTGTGGGTAGGCTGCAAAGCCTAAGGTAAGAGAGGCAGGCCAGTGTCGTGATGAATCAAAATGATGACCATAGTCGATTTTAGTTTTAGAGGAGGGTGGTTCTACAGTTAATACGGTCATGTAAAGATCCATTTTGAGCGCAAATACAATTTTGCTATTAGTGTTTTAGTTGTCACACTTTTCTTATAATTTAATTGGTCTAATTTTTTAAGGTAGTGCAAAATCTAATAGCTAATGCCAAGTTCAAAGGCAGTGCCATATTAATATTAACTTTAAATGGTGTCCCGTAGTACAAACATCCTATAACTATAAACTGAGAAAAGATGTCTTATAGTTTAAATAAAATTTTATAAACATGCCATTTTATTAAGCAATTAACCGTCTTTAGACTGATTTTCAATAAGTGCTTTAGTTTCTAGGACTTTCATCTTAATGTTGTCTATGTCATTTAATAAATCGTCTAGTTTATCGAGAATATCATCACTATTGTCATCTTGCTTCAATACGATATCTGGATCAGATTTTTCGTTCTTATCTTCAGCAGATTTGCGCCACTTGTCCAATGTCCCTGTATTGATATTATGATACATTGCCAAAGCTTTTTTGGTCATGGTCAAATTATGACCTTCGGATAACAACTTATAAAGTTGGTTTAATATTAAATTTTTATGTTTTGCTTCATAGATATGTTTGCCTGACTCAGAAACCTGTTCAGGTTTAAATTTCACTAAGCCTTCTAACATCTCTTCATTAGTTTTAGTTGAGGCTTTAGGGTTTATGTTTTTGACCTCAGACTTTATGTCCGCCCCCTGAGGATCCGTAGCTATAGGGAAGGCCTTACCTGTATTTATTGTTTTAGTCATGACTCTTGTCCTGTGAAAGAAAAAGTAATTATCGTTCGATGTTATCTGCAAAAAATAAGCCCGTCAACTCACATTTACATAATAACTTATATCCATAATTACTTAATGAATTGAATCCATAATTAATATGTTAATTTTATTAAATTAAGAATAAAGTCATGGTTTCGTTCTAGGGATTTTAATATACTATAAAAGAGTGTGGTGAAGGGGTGCATTTTTTAAATACAAAAACAAAAAAACCCTTACAGAATCTCTGTAAGGGTTTGCTATATCAATAAAAGATATATTGGTACCAGTGGTCGGAATCATATATACCAGACAAACAACTGATTTAAAAGGTTTTTATTTTATACTAGTTAATGAGTGTACATGGCAGTGTACAGATAAATAATTGTTTGGGTTTTGATTACTAAGTCCGTGTCCCATAACTAGTAGAACTATCATTGTCTACTTTGATTTAAATAGTTCGTTGTACTTATCCTCGATCAACTGACTGATCACTTTATTAGCAGTTGTACCTTTAGCTTTCATGATTGAGTCTAAGTGATCATGGTTCTTTTTGTATATCTTGAGCTCATTTAACTCATCGTTTTTGTTAGCAGATGAAAACTTATTCCATGCATCTTTCATATTTTCTATGACTTTAGCTCTGTACGATATTTTTGGCATAGACTCAAAATCGGTAGAAGGGTCATTCAAGTCAATATTATTTGTAAAAGCCTCGTAGGTGTAATTAGCGTTTGATAAGATATCAAGACTAGCTAAAACTAAATCATATTTATCTTTATAGGTATTAGGTATGAAGATGCCTTGAAGTATCAAGTAGTCTCTTTTCTCAGAACATAGATAGTTATACGCCCATTCAATTTGACTACTGTCGTCACTTTTAAACCATTTTATCTCTCTATCAGTACGGTTTCTAAAATAGTTAGCTTTTATATTTTCTAATCGCCACGTTAGAAGGTTGGTATTATTATGAGGGACGTACGAAGTATAGTAAGGTAGTGTTAAGTGTATATGGTTAAAGTCAATTACTTCATATTTTAAGTAATTCAAAATAAAGTTAGTTAGATCATCGGCTCCATCAAAAGATTTACTGTTGAGTATCCCCTGGACCATATAGGCCACATGTAAAGCATTACGTAGATCTATTTTTATCCATTCGAGCGAGCTATTTGGTAATTGAGTATTGATTTTGAACTGCATCAGTTCATGGAAGTATTGAATAGGATAATAACAACTCTTGAAAATACTTATTAAAGTGAGTTTGAAAGACCCATTGTCATACTCTACAATTGACGAACCATAACCATTAGAAATATTATTATGGGCAATCACTAAACTTTTGCATTCATCTTCGTTAAAACGTTCAATCGTTTTGTAAAAATCTTTTAAATCTTTCCCATTTTCTTTTAAGTTATTAAAGTATAAATCAGTATTGAATTTACAGCTCTGAGTAAAATTATATGCGTTAGCGTGAATTACAGCTTCTTGATATGAATTAGAATATTCTGGTGTGTTAACTTGTATTTCCTGTACATCGTTATTTGAAATACTTACTGCCGTATAATTGTCATGATTAGCATCACCCAAAACTTCGTAAGCATCTTCATCTAAATCGTAAGTTTGATCTTGTTTATTCATATTAAAATTTGAATTATTGGTGTTTGTCATAGCTCGATTCCCTTCAAAAAAACTCTTATAGAGTAGGTTAAAAGTCCATAAAAGTAGGAAAAAAATACTATTTATCTCCGATAAAACTCCCTAATTATAAGGCCTGGTAAGTATATATTCAGTTTTTAACCTTATTTTTAGCTTAATTATATTTTCCTACCTTATAATCTAACTATACCCCTATAATAATTTAAGTGATAGTGTAAAATAAGAAAAGTTTAATAAGCTAATACGGCTTCACTTTATGCACTTAAAGTGGGTTATTTATATTATATTGAAACTAGTGACTTTAAATTAATATTGTATCAAGTAACCTCTAATTGTAGTTCGATAATTATTTACTGGATACCTATAAGTTATGTATTAATAACTTAATAGGCTATTTAAATGATAAATAAGACACAGTCACAAAGTAAAGTTTTAACAGATATAGATTCGTTGGTAAGAGCAATCATGTCTTATCAAACTGATATAAATACAGTAATGTTAGCACTAAACTATCTGTTTCCAATAATGATGTATTATGATGATCCGGATCTAGAACATACTGAAACGGTTAGATGGTTCATAGGTACAGCTCAAATTTTAAAAGGAGATTTATATCCTGATGAAGTAGTGTGGGATCGAGAGTCCGCCTACAGATTTATGGAGTTGATTCAAACGTATAGGTATGAGTTTTTACAGAGTAAAACCTACTTTCATTTAGTTGAGTCCAGTAATACTAACTCCTTAGTACAGTACTTAGAACGAATGTTTGATCACTATAGTCGTTTGTTAGTCGTTAGAGTCGACTTAAAATATAAAGTTGAGAGTCAAGCAAAAGTAACCGTGCGGGACTTTAATGATCATATTGGTATTTTAAGAGATAGGATAAGAAGGAAGAAAGGCGTATTTAAGTCACTCGAAGGATATGCATGGTCTCTTGAGCAAGGATATAATTCAACTTATAGTAATGGTCTTCACTGCCATTTAGTACTTTTATATGATGGTAGCAAAAAACATAAGGGGTGCTTTATAGGTCAGCAAATTGGCGAAAAGTGGGTGGATATAACAGAAGGTTTAGGAGCTTACTTCAACTGTAATGATCCCAATTATACTATCTACTTCAAGATGAGGAATGTTTGTGGGGTAGGTATGATTCACCGTAATAACATCCAACAGGTCCAATGTGCTATTAATACAATTAGTTATCTCACTACCAAGCCAGATAAGTTTGAGCAACGTCTTAAAACTAAAGTATCAAGTATGAAAACATTTAGTCACGGTTCTTACCGTACAAAGAAGCGTCGGGGCTTACCGCCCATAACAAACTAATTTTAAATACATACTACATTCATGAGATTTAGCGTTAGTCACTTAACGCTTATCCAATAACCAAACTTATGAGCATCATTAAGGCCTGCTATTGCAGGCCTTTTTTATGCCCTAAATTTAAGGAGTTCTTATGAAACAAGTATGTCCTCGTTGTCAGTCAACTGAGGTATATGAGATGACTGACTATAGCGATCCATTCAAAGATAGGATCGTATCCTTTGCAATACTTATCCCGTTGAGTATCAGCTTATGTCGGTCACTTAACATTAATCCTGGCATCGGTCTTGTGGTTGGCAGTGCCTTAGTTGCTGCTATTAAACAAGTTCGACCAGAGCAATCATCAATCCCTTTATTGAACACATCACAATACCGCTGTGGTCACTGTTCTTACGTTTTTCATAGATTCAATTAATCAGCTGTTTAAATAACTAATTATTTATCAAAATTATATAAGGAAATAATCTTATGGCACATTTAGTAGAAAGCATGGCATACGTTGGCGAAACCCCTTGGCATGGCTTAGGTAATCAGTTACCTAAAAACCAACCACTTGAAGTATGGGCTAAAAAAGCAGGTATGGATTGGCGTATTGAATCCTCTGATGTCAGCTATATGGCAACCAATGATAGAGGTCAAAGCATCATCATGCCTTATGACAAAAACAAAGTACTTTATCGTAGCGATACCTTAGAGCCTTTATCTGTGGTTAGCCAAAGGTATCAAGAGGTTCAGCCTGAGGAGATACTAGAGTTTTATCGTGACTTAACCGAGCAAGCAGACTTTGAACTTGAAACAGCAGGAGTGCTAAAAGGTGGGCGCAAGCTATGGGCATTAGCCCGTACAGGTCAGTCAGCAGCTCTAAAAGGCGGTGATGTTAGTCATGGGTATTTATTACTAGCGACCGCTTGTGATGGCACGCTTGCAACTACAGCGCAGTTCACCAATATTCGGGTGGTGTGTAATAACACCTTAGCCATTAGTCTAGCTGATGGTAGTGGTGGTCTGGTAAAAGTACCACACAGTACCGCATTTGATGGTGATAAGGTGAAACGTCAGTTGGGCGTGTCTGTTAGTCAATGGGATGAGTTTAACTATGAGATGAAGCAGTTAACCAACAGACGAGTCACACAAGCAGAAGCTGCCAATTACTTTAATCGTGTATTTAATGATACTGATGACGGCATCATTTTATTTAATACAGCCAAGCAGCAAAAAGAGGCTGTGCCTAATGCACGAGCTATGAACCAAGTAATGAGCATGTTTAACGGTCAAGGGCGTGGTGCAGAATTAGCCTCAGCTAAGGATACAGCTTATGGACTACTATCAGCTATGACCGAATATGTGGATCATGAGCGTAGAGCCATGTCGCAAGATCATAGGCTTGATTCAGCTTGGTTTGGTGCAGGAGCCAAACTAAAAGATAAAGCCAAAAATGAGGCATTACGTCTAATCGCCTAATTTTACTTAATATATAACAACACTAAACCACGCCTTAGAGCGTGGTTTTTTTATGCCGTTTATTTTAACAACTATTAAGGAGTCTACAATGACAACACTTGCATTAAACAATCAAAATGAGCTAACAAAAACCCATGCTGTTAAAACAAGTACAACTGCCAAGCGATTGGTTAATACTAGAAAATTAAGTCATGATAACTGGCTTAAGATCCGTAAGCTGGGTATAGGTAGCAGTGATGCCGCTGCTGCTTGTGGCATTCACCCTTACTTATCCATGCTTGAACTGTGGATGCTTAAGACCGGTCGCATTGATTCCAATATAGATGAAGGTAGTGATGGCTATTCACCACTTTACTGGGGTAATCAGCTAGAGCCTTTGGTCGCTAAATATTACAGTGAACATACTGGTAATAAGGTGCGCCGAGTCAATGCTGTCTTACAACACCCTAACCCTGATAAGCACTTTATGTTAGCTAACTTAGACTATGCCGTAGTTGGCACAGATGAGGTGCAAGTACTTGAGTGTAAGACAGCAGGGGAGCATGGCGCTAGGCTTTGGAAAGATGGCGTACCATTATACGTTGCTTGCCAAGTGCAACATCAACTGGCAGTGACAGGTAAACAGGCGGCTCATATCTGTGTTCTGCTATGTGGCCATGAAACAAAGCTATTTAGAGTTGAGCGTGATGAGCGTCTCATTGCTAGCATCATTGAACATGAGCGTTTATTCTGGCAATACGTTGAATCAGATACACCACCTAACCCTGATCACAGCGGATCAGCAGCCAAAGCATTAAAGCTACTTTATCCATCCCCTAAACCTGCCAGTAAGATTAATTTAAGTAATGATGAAGGTGCTAATAAATTGTTTGCTAAGCTCATTAGCTATCGTGACGATATCAGCGAGCTTGAGCAGCGCCATGATCAGGTCAAGCATCAACTGAAAGCATTAATCAAAGACAATGAAGTGGCTGTGTTTGATAAAGGCAGCATTTCATGGAAGCGATCAAAAGACAGCACAACCCTTGATAGCAAGGCACTGCTTAAAGCTAAGCCTGAGCTGCTCAAGCAATTTAGTAAAACACATCAAGGTAGCCGTCGCTTTTTAGTCAATACCAATACCTAATAAACGCATAGCAAGCCCACCATAAAGGTGGGCTTTTTTATGGCGTTAATTTTTAACAACCACTGCATAAATAAACAATGAACAAATCCAAGGAGTACATCATGATTAAAGGTCTAATTATCACCCCACCAGTTTTAGGACGTATCAGTATAGGCGGTACCATTGAGAAAAATGGCAAGCGCCTGCCTACTAAAGATGACCAGTTCACCATAACCAGTCAAGTACAAGGTAAGGAGGGCTGGATCAACCATCCGCTTGATGCCAAGTTCAGAGAGCAAAGTGACGGTAAGCTACGCAAGATACCGGTACGTATGTTGTTTAATGAGCCTGAGCTAAATCTTAGAGCAGAATACACTTTGTTTGATCGTCAAACAGGGCGACCTGTTTGTGTCGGTGATGGGGAAAGCTGTAAAAGGCGAACTCAACAAGGTGTTGAAACACACCCTTGTCCATCCCCTGAAATGTGTCCATTAGCCAAAGGAGGTGCGTGTAAGCCTTATGGCAGACTGTATGTCAATATTAGCGAAGACGATGAGCTAGGGACTTTTGTGTTTAGAACCACAGGCTTTAATAGTATTCGCACATTGGCAGCTAGGCTCAATTACTTCTCAGCGGTATCTAACAACAAGCTGTCTTGCTTACCACTACAACTAACACTGCGAGGTAAAAGCACGACCCAAAGCTATCGAACACCAATTTATTATGTGGATTTAACGCTAGAAGATGGTATCACTATCTTACAAGCCGTAGAGCAAGCACAGACGATGGATAATGAGCTTAAAAGCTATGGCTTTAATCAGCAGGCATTGGATGTGGCTGCCAAACAAGGCTATGGCAATTCAGAATTAGGCTTTGCTGATGAAGATACTGTTGGTGTGGTCGATGAGTTTTATCCCGAGCCAATTGAGAATTATGACCTTGAGGTTAAGGCTCAATGTAAGGGGCAGGATGTGGTTCAATTTGCTGATATTGCAAGTGGCTTAAGGCAAAGCGTGTCGAGCGTGAATTAACGCAAGTCGTTTTTTCAGAGCATAAAAAAGGAGCTGGTAAACAGCTCCTTTTTTTATGTCATAGCGAAAGGCAGTATGAGATGCAGTAAAAAAATATGGGACTGCGTAACTGTATGAGAGGAGAAGCTCTCAATCAATTACACAGTAACTAATGGAGTACAGTATGAACCAATTAAACAGCGAGCAACCTACTGCTACTACTACTCATGAATGCAATCACATTCCGCAGTTGTTAAACATTAAGGATGTGACAAAGTACACAGGTTTAAGTCGCTCAAGTATATATGAGATGCTCAATGAGGACTCAGATCGCTACGACCCAACCTTCCCGAAGAAGGTGCAGTTAAGTAAAGTGAGAGTAGCTTGGGTAGCACAGGAGGTAGCTGAGTGGATTAATAGTAAGATTAATCATCGTATGGTGTAAATTATAAGCCGCTTTACTTGAGAGTAGGGCGGTTTATTTTTTTTATTTTTTATTGAAAATTACTATAATAAATTATTAACAGATAAGTATTAGAGTCAAATCAATTAATTATAATTAAAAAATCACATTATTGAGCTTTTTTAAATAATAGACATTACGTTAAATGACTATCGTTTAAACTGTTTTAAGCTGTTGTTCATGGAAACTCCCCCTGCTTCAAAATAGCAGGGGGTATTTTGTTGAATTGTACGGTCAGGCCTTTTTTTATCAACAATGCTATTATTAATCAACATTTTTTTAATTAGTGATTTTAATATATGACCTTCTCAAAATTATCCGCGTCAATCCTTATTGATATTCTTTAAGGCTCGTAAGTTTTTTTCTAAGGGCTTTATTTATCAATGGTAGGATAGGCACAAGTCGACCAAATTATATAAGTCGCTTGTCATTGATCACATCAAAAATGGAAGGATTAAAAAACAATTGTTGGTACAAAGGTATTGAAATAAACTCAATCCCATGCAAGACCTAGTATAAAGCTATTTGGTTTACTTGCTACATTAGGAGCTAAACTCACTTTTTAACGTTATTTCTACTTTGATTGTTTGCGTTATAATCGGAAAAATTTGCATTGGGAGATGGTATGAAAAATTTAGTAATATTGGCAATGGCAGGTTTAATGTCAGTAACAGCAAGTGCGTCTAATTGGGTACAAGTTTCACAAGGCAGTGATATTGTTTCTTATATTGATACAGACTCAATAACAAGTGCTAGCGGTTATAAGCAAGCATTTGCCAGAATGGATTTCTCTAATGTTCAGACATTAGTTGATAAAAAATACAACTCAACGGTGTCATTAGAGCAATTTGATTGTAAGAGCCGACCTATGCGATATAGAACATTAGCATTATTAACTAGACTTGATGATAAAGTACTTTACAACCATAAAAGTCCTAGTGAATGGTCAATATTGTATCCAGACACAGTTGGTGAGACCTTAGCAAAATACGTATGTTCTCACTAAAAATAATTTAATAAAGTGTGAGCAAAAAGGGTTAAGCCACTGGCACTATTAAAAAAATTAAATCAGAAAATATTTTTGGAAAGGGCGTTTAGGATTATAGCCATTATGTTAAATTACTTTTTTTAATATAGAATCAAATAAATCTTAAAAATCTAAATTAACTAAGTGGTTTTTTTGTGTCGATTAAAGCTAAACTTAAATCGGAAAAGTTTATCTGGCTTTTTTTATTAATTTTTTGAGATTGTGTTTGGCATAATGTGTAATAATTGCTTTGAAAAATTAAAAACTAGTATCTATTTTACCTAATGTTAATAGGAATTAACCTAGACTATGCTTCTAAATGAACAGATAAATATCGATGGTCAGACATATACATTATGCCACTTCAAAGGTGAAGTTATTGAGCAACAAGTTGCATCCCAAACACATGTCTCAGGTGGCGGCGGTTATTCTAATAGCTATGGTACTGTTGTGCGACCTCTAGTATCATCGACTGATTGGTTTAATAATATTTTCTTGGTTAGTGAGGATGGGGAAGAAAGAAACTTTAAACTTACTAATGTCAACGTACCACCCATGAGATCAGGTCATATTTTACATGTAATGTGGCTTTATCCTCCAGTTGGTTCTTATTTATATATATCGGTAAATAATTTATCTTTAGATAATCGTTACTTTAATAAAGATGCAATAAAGGTTTTGGTAAGAGAGGGAGTAGGGAATTTATACCCTATAAAAGGAATATGTCTATCACTTTTCATCATTATTATTATTTCTATACTTTATTTATTTTGGCAAGCAGTAATGGGAGGTAACATTTCTACGCCTATGTATACAATGATTTTAAGTATTGGAGGATTGGTTTTTTTTATACCTTGGATTAACAGAAAAGTTGAACGTCAATCTGAGGAACTATATCAGGAAGTTCTTAATCGGGAAAGGAAGTACCGGGAAAAAAGCTAGCTAGACTAAATTTTGAACCTATTAACACGACAACTTCTGTCATATTTCCTATAAATGGTCAATAAATTACCTAGACTCAATTTCTAAGACCTCAGACAACTTCATATGTTCTCACTAACTAGGTGGCTTTTTTTGTGTCTGCTATTTAGTTTACTTACTGGTTAATATTCGGACACGTTAGGATAGTCACTAATGCAAAATGTTGTACACCCTGATGTACACTGCGATCCATTGCTACACTCAAAGCCTTATATATATTGAGCTTATCTAGCCTAATTTGGTTCCTGTATGGGGAGCCTTACCTTTCCAAAATTTAAAGAGCTTAAATTCACTGACATCTAATGCGTTATATCTTTTCAATGAGTCAGTGTAACCATTTTCTATAAGTTGTTATATCTCATACTTGAGGACAAGCCTCTCACCTTCGTCGCCAATTTCTTTTAGTTTAATAGGATCAAGGTTTAGTGTGCCGACTCGCTCTTTTTTCTTTATTCCTTTTTCCTTATTTGTTTTTTTGTTAAGAGCTATTTTGGCAGCCCTAACTGTTTAGCTGTGGCACTGATATTTCCGCCATTACTTCCTATAACTTTGACCACTTCTGCTTTAAATTCTTCACTGTATTTCTTAACTTTCTTAGTCATGGTAAACTCCTATTTATCTCCTTTAGTCTACCAAGTTTTATCTAAGGTTTTTTCAGCATAGCTCACTCACTTGGGCTGTTTGAATCAATTTAGTTTAGTCAGAGAAGATTATCTACATAGTAATAAACATGAATAAGGTGCACTAGTGCGTGTAAAAGATGGTTTCGCAGACTTGAGATATACTGAAGAAATTGATAACAATTTTTATGATAAATTAGAGGAATCTCTAAAAAATATCCAAATATTGAAAGTGTTTTGATTGTAAGCGGAGGGGTAGTTTCGGTAATGCAATTTCAGTAGGCTACTTATTATTTTCTAAAGGTATTGATATGAAATTGCATTCTGATTGCTACTCAGCTTGCCCATTAGTGTTTGTCGCTGGTGAACGAACGATCACGTTAGATAAACCGCTGATCAAATTAGGTTTTTATCAAATGTATAGTGTCGTAGACAATGAGGCGATTCCCGCACCTATAAGCACTTATTATGAAATTCAAAACTACTTATATAATACTGACCCACAATTGATAGCTATGCTTTTATAAACCTGATGCTATCTGCAAGTCCTGATAATATGACTTTTCTAAATATGAGTATTTATGTTAATAAAGTATAGCTAAATGAGCGCAGCGCACCTATTCTGAGAATGATTATAGATAATTAGAGATCACGCCCATCTATATATTTATTTGCATGTGGAAAATTAGTAGAATGACATCAAGTGGTTTTTCTTAAAAGGCTGAGTTGTATTTTGTAACGGATTTAACTATAAAAGTTGAATGAATTATAACTATGATTAGAGAGTGCAGGTTTAAATGGGTTGGATAATTTTTATTGCCATTTTATGGTTTGTTGGTTGGGTTTGGGATACTATCAATAATAACGATAGCTCAAGTTCTTCTTCTAATACATATCGATCCAATAATATTAGTAGCTCTAACACTTATAACCAGAGACAGATAAGAAATAACCGAGAGCGGGCAGCCCAGGAGCGCTTAGAGCGAGAGCTAAACCTAGAAGACCTAGAGCCAGACCTAGAGGTTGTTTTACGTGAAAAAAAGGAAAAGGAATCCTTTAGACCATCTGCAAGAAAAACCAATAACCCTAATATAACTTTCAAAACAGCAGATTCAGGTTTTACAAGTAGTACCCCTACAACTACATTAGATCTATCCGGACTAAATGATGCCTTTACTGGAGCTCCTTTAGATCGGAGTTTAGGGCTATATCAGTGTCAGGACTGTAAAGTTTATTATCATACTGAAAGTTATGAAGTTATAAAAGCAGAAAATAACTTACAGTGTATGGCATGTAACTCAAAACGTATTACTGCCATATTAGATGATTCTACAGCCCAAACTGGTAGAAACCACACTCCTGACATCGTCACCTTAAGTAACTTTAAAGATTATGTAGGCTCAGTAGTAACTTTTGAAAGTTATGTCTATAGAGTTTACGAAAGTAAAAGAGGTAATGATTTTGCAGTCATGTTTGAAAATAAAAGGTGGGTGGAAGGTTTCAAGCTT
Source organism: Psychrobacter sp. CX21 (assembly GCF_057396255.1). NCBI lineage: Bacteria > Pseudomonadati > Pseudomonadota > Gammaproteobacteria > Moraxellales > Moraxellaceae > Psychrobacter > Psychrobacter sp. CX21. Next base: position 22,773 of record NZ_JBXYJG010000011.1, read on the forward strand.
GTTTTCTTTAAGGGAGCTGTTAGAAAAGTGGGCGGTGCACAATATATTAATAGCTTAAAGGGTAAAAAGGTTAGAATTAGAGGACTACTGATAAAACATCCTACTTTTGGTTATGAAATCATTGTATCCCAAAAAAGTATGATTCTGAGTGTAAGATAATGAAATGGAAAGACATTGATGTTGACAATAAATATAAGAGTCAATTGGAAAAATTAAAGGCTCAAACACCATATGAAAGGCTAGGTGTTACTAAAGAATCTAGTTTAAAAGAAGTAAAGGCAGCATATAGAAAAAAGATGAGCATCTATCATCCAGACCGAGCTGATCCATTTATGGTAAATTACGGGGAAGAGGTAACTAAATTACTTAACTTATCCTTTGCCACCCTTAAAAGTAGAATTGAAGATGAATGATAAACGTTATTTAAGACATTCGCTTATTGATTGGTTCTCACAAGATAAAGTATATGGGTCTTCCATTGCTATAGTGGGTTGTGGTGCTGTTGGGAATGAAGTAGCTAAAAACTTAGCTTTATTAGGAGTAGGGCAATTAGACCTCTATGACTTTGACACTATTGAAATTCATAATTTAACGAGAAGTATTCTTTTTAGAGAGACAGATGTAGGGCTTAATAAGGCAGAAGTTGCTGGAAGAGAGATAAAAAAAATAAATCCTGATTCAGTAGTAAATATTTTCCCTGGAAACTTCTGGGATCTGATGTCTTTAGAACGAGCCCAAAATTATGACTGCATAATAAGTTGCGTAGACAACTTTGAGGCACGAATAAAGCTTAATGAGATTGCTTTAATAACTAAAACAAATTTCGTGAATACGGCCATTGATAGTAAATACGCTATTATAGAGGTTTTTCCATTTTATTTAAGCAATGCAACTGCCTGCTATGAATGTAACTTACCTGAAAGTTCATATGCGAGAATGCAAGAGAGATACTCTTGTGGTTGGCTGAAAAAAGTATCTTACCTTGAAAAGAAAATCCCTACAACTATCATTACATCTAGCCTTGCTGCGTCTATAGCTGTAGCAAATATCTTGCAGCTAATCAACAATCCAAAAAGTACCTTATCTAGACGTATTTTTATAGATACTTTTACTGGAAATTCAACTACAACAGTTTTAGGTAAAAACCCAGATTGTCCAGGATGTTCATTTCTACACACTGAGCCGTTGATATTAAAAGGATCACCTTTAATACATGATAGACTATCACTAGCCGTTGATGATTCTGCTACTTTAACCTTAAGTGACCCAGTTTTAGTCTCTTACAGATGTGTAGAGTGTAATCCTAATGAGGATGACGCTACAGTAGTTTTTGAAAGAGCGAGTAAATATAATACCGATATAGCTAAATGTATTAATTGTAAGCAAGATACAGTTCGAGTCAATATAAAGGATTCATTCACTATAAATGAATTAATATCAACAATGTACGGAAAAAAAATTCCTAGTAAATTTATTTATGTAATTGAAGAAGACGAAATATTAATAATTGATTTGGAGTAACATTATGTCTGAAGTGAATGTTGTAATTAGAACAGCTGACCAAACTCGTAAAGCTGAAGTTTCTATGGCCTCTGACACTACTGGAGCTGACGTAATTCAAGCGTCTGTTGATAATTGGTCGTTACCAGTTGATACTGACTATAGCTTAGTAAACGTTACTTCAGGAAAAACAATCATTCCAACTTCGACACTTAAGTCTCTAGAAGTCAAGAACGGTGATATATTAGAAGTACAACCAGTTTTAGTAGCGGGGTAGTATATGGCTATTTCAAATGAAAGAATTAAACAAGACTTGCTAAAAATTGAAGCCCTAGCAAGAACTACTAATCATAAAGTCAAAATAAAATCTAAATCTGGTAACCCAGTTAATAAAATAATTTTAGAGCTAGACTATCCTACTGCACCATCGGAAGATTACCCGAGTAAAATTCAACATACGACAACCGTAGAAATTGAGCTTTTAAGTCGATACCCTTTCCAGGAACCAAATGCTACTATAACTTCTACTATATTTCATCCAAATGTGTATAGAAGTGGAAAGGTTTGTTTGGGTACGAAGTGGTTACCTACTGAAGGTCTCGATCTATTAGTTAAACGTATTATTCAAATTATAACTTTTGATCCTCTCCTATTAAATGAGAATTCCCCTGCAAATGGACCTGCATTAAATTGGTATAGACGACAAATAGTTAAAAACCCTAATGCATTTCCAACTGATAAGTTGAATATTAAAACAGAACAAAAAAATAAAATTGTTTGGAACAACTTTTAACAACAAGGTTTGAAACCTTTAATAGTATCAAGTTAGATTTATCTATCTTATAGGTGCTTTTGACTGCTTGTCACTTAAAAATTGTAGAGCCTATTTATGAAGTGGACCAATCTTAAGTCTGAATTAGAACCTATTTCAGTTAATGGACTCTATCATAATCATTCAGCGATTGAGATAATAAATCTCCTTAAATTAACTAAAGAGCAGCCAGCAATATTGCTTACTCAATCAGTAAAAACCCGAATTCTTCAACATCTTGAAAGCAGAAATGTTGAACTGGGAGGGCTTTTACTCGGGAGGGTAGTTAGTAAGGTGAATCTTAACAAGGGTATTGTGGCTATTACCGTAGAAGATATTGTTGAAAGTAGAGACTATTCTTCTACTTCTGTCTCTCTATCGATGGACTCAAGTGTCTGGAATATGGCCACAGGAAAGTCCAGTAAAACTAATTTTGTAGTGGGTTGGTATCATAGCCATCCCAACTTAGGTGCTTTTTTTAGTAGTACTGACCGTACTACTCAGAAAAACTTTTTTTACCATCCATACAGTTTAGGGTTGGTTATAGATCCCATAAGAAAAGAGCAGAAGCTTTTTATAGGTCGTGAATCTATAGAAGTTGCCCCTTCGCATTTTCTGTATGGAGTATGAGATTTAAATCTCTCTTTATATAAGTATTCATTTGTAAGTTATAATCCTATACTTATAACTGTTACTACAGGTAAATTGTTTAATCTGTTATTACAATCATTATTTTTGAAATATAATGTTCGCTGAACACTTTTACGATAGTTTCTTAACATGAGAAGTTATATGAAACCATGTGTCTCTTAATGTATATTTACTGATGCATAACCATCACAACCTCCCTGTAAACCATTATCACAAGCCATTCCAAACCATTTCTTAGCTAACTTATAATCTACATTTACACCTAATCCATTTTCATAAATACGTCCCAACGCATATTGAGCAGGGATGCTCCCTTTATTAGCTGATCTTTTCATTTCTTTGTAGATACTAGTTGTTTTTTTATCTTCAAATACTTTCTGACAACCTGTTAGGATAAAAGGAGCTAAAATAAAAAAATTAATTATTTTAAATAACTGATATCTATTAATGCTCATGATATTGATTCTCTTTACTAACAACGACTTTGAAAGGATGTTAATTTAAGTTTAAATACTAGTATCTAAGGTTAATTTTACATAATCAAAAAAGTAAAACTTCATATTTTAAAAAAATATTATAATTTAAAACTTTAAACAAGTAGTAATACGCTTTACTTCGTATGTTGTAATAGCCATATCACTTCAACCTTTATCATCATTAAACCCTTTTAAACAATTGAGCTTTGCCAGTCTTAGGATAACTTCAAAGCATTTAAGTGGTGAAGTTACTTAATCATAGTCGATCTCATTAATTAATACACCAGATGGGACACTATTTACAAATTACGATTCATTTAACCTTGTTAGGCTTCAGCTCATTTAACCATGCTAGTGTTATGTATGCATGGCCTTAAGGTATTAATTGTCTGCTAAATACTCTTTTGGATCATCATCCTAAGTATTACCCATTATATTCTCCCTCTAAATTTTAATTAAATGAATAAATAGTATTTTTATGATTTTATTCTATTTGCATTATTTCAGATGTCCTGATTATACTAATTAATAATATTTAAAATGATGAATATCTCTATTAAATTCATAGTTTGATTAGAAAAACTGCAAATCTCACAAAACCAAAGTTCACACGAGACAAGAAGCTTAACTTTATAAAAGTTATAGATAACTTATAAAATCTAAAAATTAAAGTAGATGTGATATGAGCATTGCCAATGAATTCCAAAAAACAGCTATAGAGACGGTTAACGGACCAGTGCTAATAATTGCTGGCCCAGGTTCAGGTAAGACTTTTACCCTAGTAGAAAGGGTAGTTAATCTAATTCAGAACTATAGCGTTAAAGTAGATTCAATTCTAATAGTTACTTTCACTGAAAAGGCTGCCAGAGAACTTCGTACTAGGATATCAAATAGGCTAATAGAGCTAGATATTGCTGTTAATTTAAATGAAATGTATTTAGGCACCTTTCATTCAATATGTTTAAGGCTGCTTGAAGAATATCAACATTATACAAGGCTTAAGCGTAATTTTACTCTGTATGATCAATTCGATCAGCAGTTTATGTTATATAAGAATTTAAAAGCCTTCACAGAGATTGAAGGTTTTAATAGCTTAGTTAAAGAAAACCAGTCCAATTGGAATAAAGCGAGTCAGGTACTTTCTTTACTTAATAAGGTTACAGAGGAAGGTTTATCATATCAGAAGCTTCAATCAGCGGATTATGAGGAAGTGATTGTATTGGGCCATTGCTTAGAGAAATATCACCTTATGCTCGAAGAAGCTAATGCTTTAGATTTTTCAACAATACAGTACGAAACCTTTAAGTTACTGACTGATCATCCTCAGATTCTAGATGAGTTGCATCAAAAACTACGATATTTAATGGTAGATGAATATCAGGATACAAATACTATTCAAGAAAAAATTCTTAAACTATTAATGGGCAACTCAAAGAATCTGTGTGTAGTAGGTGATGATGATCAGGGGTTATATAGATTTAGAGGTGCTACGGTTAGAAACATCTTAGAGTTCCCAAAGATATTCGAAGATAATCAGTGTAGAAATATCCAGCTCGCAGTGAACTATAGATCTCATCCGGATATTGTGAAGTTCTTCACCAATTGGATGCAAAGAATAGAGTGGAGCGATGGTCTAAATTATTATCGTCACCATAAAAATATAGAAACTCCCGAAGCCTCTTACCCTGAAGTACCTGCTGTTGTTAAAGTGACAGCACGAGGACAAGACGAGTGGTATGAAGAGGTATATCAGTTTCTTATAAAGCTGAAAGAGAATGGTCTAGAGAACTGGAACCAAGTAGCCTTTTTATTCAGATCTGTCCAGAGTAAAAGATCTGTCGGCTTAGCTAACTATCTAGAGTCCAAAGGTATACCTGTCTATTCCCCACGCTCAAATCAGTTTTTTGAAAGGGATGAAGTCCGATTATTGATTGGATTATTTATATTTATTTTCCCTCGATACTTTAAGATTAGACAGTGGCAAGAAGGTATAGAGCTTGATATTTGGGATTATTATGATAGGCAGTGTATACCACTTGTTAAAGCTGAACTTGAGAAAGAGAATAATAAAGATTTACGTAAATGGGCAATTAATAAGGCAAGAAGTCATTATCAATTAAAAGATAATACAGACTATGGCTTCACAGCTTTGTTTTACGAAATGATACAGTTTCCATTGTTTAGTAAATGCTTTTCAGAAGATGCTTTAAATGGTGTAGATAAGGGTAGGGCTGCTAGGAATCTCTCGAAGTTCACTTCTCTATTAGCGAAGTTTGAGCATTTGCACTATATTTCTGTAATCAGTACAGAATACATAAATAGGAACTTGAATGATTTATTTAATCAGTATTTTAGGTTCTTAAAAAATGGTGGTATAGGAGAGTTTGAAGACGATAGTGAGTATGCCCCTAGTGGCTGTGTTTCTTTTTTAACAATTCATCAGTCTAAAGGGTTAGAGTATCCCGTAGTTGTAACCTGTAGTTTAGAAGGTGTTCCTCGTAAAAGTCATACAGACTTGGATGAGTTGTTACAAAATAAATTTTTTGACAAACCAGCTTATGAGCCATTTGAGAGTATGAAGGTATTTGACTTCTGGAGACTGTATTATACGGCTTTTTCTAGAGCGCAGAATTTATTGGTGCTAGCATGTGAGATTAAGGATGGACATGGGCGGTCGCCTTCAAAATATTTCGCTGATGTAGTAGACGAGGTGGTTGATTGGAGGCATGCTGGAGTTGATTTTTCTCAAATAGAGTTTGAACAGGTTAAAGAGATTAATATCAAAAGAGAGTATGCTTTTACTTCTCATATACTTCTATATGAAGCATGTCCTGAGCAGTATAAGTTTTTTAAAGAGCTTGAGATGCATCCAGTACGCTCGGGTGCTCAAATCTTTGGTACCTTAGTACATCAAACCATTGAAGATATTCATAAAGCGGTGCTTCGCAATGAATCGCAGATTATTACGAAAGAGAAAATACAGGATTGGCTTAATACTAATTACATGTATTTGTCAAAAAAAGAACGTCAGTACCTAGCTCCGATCACGCTAAAAGCAGCTGAAAAGCATGTCGTTAATTATTTTGAAAGAGAGAAAGAAAGCTTAGATAGACTTCAGGAGGCTGAAGTTGAGGTTTCATTGGTTAAAGAAGATTATATTCTTAAAGGGAGTATTGATCTGATTCGAGGTGAGGATGAAACAGTTGAAATTATCGACTTTAAGTCAGAAAAGAAGCCTGACTTATTCAAAGAAAAAGACAGGCTAGAGTCTTATAAACGCCAGCTGCAGCTTTATGCTCATCTAGTAGAAGAAAAGACTGGCAAGAAAGTTAGTAAAATGCACTTGTATTATACTGGTGAAAATAATGGCTCCCCTTATGTATCATTTGATAAAAACAATGAGCAAGTAGACAAAACGTTGGAACAGTTTGAGGAAGTTATTTCAAAAATCGAATCAAAGGATTATGACATGAGCTCTAGGCCGGATAAACTATGTCTAGAGTGCGATATGCGTTTTTACTGTAATAAAAAGAACTGGAAATTCAAACCTAATTAGGAAAAAATTAATGAGAGATATTGAAGAAAACCAAGTTGTTGTAAGTGAATATGTGTTTGAGCCAATTAAAGGTTATCCTATGCTGAATTGGCGCGGTAAGCGTCCATTTAAATCTACAAGGTTTTATCCTGCTCAACTAAAAGAGCAATATGGCGAAGATGTAAATGGATGGTTTAATAAAATATTCTGGGGAGATAACCTCCAAGTTATGTCTCATTTACTAAGAGAATTTAGAGGAAAGGTTGATTTAATATATATTGACCCTCCATTTGACTCAAAAGCAGATTATAAAAAAAAGATTAAATTAAAAGGTAAGTCTGCTACTAACGATCAAAATAGCTTTGAAGAAAAACAATATTCAGATATGTGGAGTAATGATGAGTATCTACAGTTTATGTATGAAAGGCTGATGTTGTGTAAAGAGCTTCTTTCAGATACAGGCTCGATATACCTGCATTGTGATTGGCATCAAGGTCATTACTTGAGGCTCATTCTGGATGAGATATTTGGAAAAGCCAATTTGCAAAATGATATTATTTGGCATTACTCAGGGTGGAATAAACGAAATAAAACGTATTTTAATAAGAGACATGATTATATCTTTTACTACACAAAGACCGATAGTCCTTACTTTGAACCTTTTGATATCCCATGGGAGTCTAAAGAAGCGTATGTAAAACATAGAAAGCAAAAGCTTCATACAGATGATGAGGGTCGTGAGTTTGTTTATTCAGATGGTGGTAATGGTACAAGAGTCAAAAGGTATATTGAAGATGCCTTGGCTGAAGGCAGAAATGCTGACGATGTATGGAGTTTAGATAAGGTAAACAACTCTGCAAAGGATAAAACAGATTATCCTACCCAGAAACCACAAGAGCTCCTAAGAAGAATAATTGTATCCTCTAGTCCTAAAGGGGGGTTGGTTTTTGATTGTTTTATGGGCTCAGGAACAACTCAGAACGTTGCTATGAAGTTAGGGAGACGCTTCATAGGTGCAGACATCAACACGGGATCTATTGAAACTACAACCAAACGCCTACTACAGACAGTTAAAGATATAGGTTTAGGGGAAAATGATTTAGATGATGGAACAGAGCTCTTGTACACAGGGTTCGAAGTTTATAACGTAAATCATTACGACATTTTTAGAAATCCTATTCAAGCCAAAGAACTTCTAATCGAAGCTTTAGAAATACAGCCCATCCGTAATAGTATTTATGATGGTGAAAAAGATGGACGTATGGTTAAGATTATGCCTGTTAACCATATTGCTACGAAGCAAGATGTTCAGGATTTAATAAGCGGAGTGGACTATAAAACATTCGAAAAGAGAAAAGATGATAAGCCTAATCAAGCAGTGGAGAAAATGCTAATCGTTTGTATGGGCCATGAACCTGACTTGGCAGCATATATAGAGCAGTTGATAGGTTATAAGTTAGATATACAAGTAGTAGATATCTTGAAGGATAGAAAGGACTTAGAGTTTAAACGTGACTCAGAGGCACTAATCCAAATTGATGACGGAGTTTTAACTATTGAAAGCTTTTATCCTCTTAACTTGATGCAAAAGCTTTCAATGATGAAGGATAATGTTAGCGACTGGAGGGAAATGGTTGAAACCATAAAAATTGACTGGAATTATGATGGAGCAGTATTCCAACCTAAACTCATTGATATGCCTGACAATGAAGAATTGGTTGAGGGTAGTTATAGTGTACCTGAGGACGCGGGAACGATTAGAGTAAAAATCACAGACTTGCTATCTGAGGTATTTGAGATCAGTTTGAATGAAGGAGGGGTTTAGAAATGGCAAATTCAACTCGCTCTACATCAGCCCTAGACTTCGCTTTTTTTAACTTCCTATGGTCTTTCTATGATATTAATAAAGGTGCAATTAGGCAAAATTATAGAGATTTAACTAAGAAATACTTGGACTATAACGATAGCTCTAAGCGTAGAGAAGCTTTTCTTAGAAGGCCTCAATTTGAAGCATTAGAGATATATATCTTTTTGAAAGAGTTTTTAAATAATGAAAAAGTAGAAAAGATTTTCGAGGATTGGTACAAATCCCAGAACAAATTTGAGAATAGAAAAGCAACTGGCTTCTTACAAAATGAATCTCAAGGAAGCTTGCTGCTTGATGATGCGATAGAATTAGAAAATTATAAAAAAGTCTTACAAAAAATGAAAGATAATAGTCGGGAGTACCCTAACTATATCTTTGCACTGACTATGGGTACTGGTAAAACGCTCCTTATGGCCACCTGCATCTACTATGAGTTTTTACTAGCTAATAAATTTCCTAAAGATGATAGGTACTGTCAAAACGCGTTAATATTTGCACCTGATAAAACTGTCTTACAGTCTTTGAAAGAAATTGAGACATTCGACTTAAGTAAAGTAGTGCCACCAGGCTATGAGAATTTCTTAAATACTAATATCAAATTTCATTTCTTGGAAGAGACTGGTACGAACTTAAGTACGATCGATAACTCAGCTTTTAATATTATTGTTTCTAATACTCAGAAAATTATCTTGAAGCAATCTCATAAAGAAAAGAGCGCATCTGATCAATTGTTCGAAAGTGATAAAGTTGATTTCGGCGAATTTGGAGATTTATACGGCGACTTAGGAGCCCCCACTTCAGAAGCTGAACTAACTTCCAACCAAAGATTCGAAAAGCTGTCTAGGTTGCCAAGATTAGGTGTTTATGTTGATGAGGCACACCATTCATTTGGTAATACGCTAAAGAAAAACATGCTAGGCACTAAGTCAAAGACAGACAATAGTTTAAGACGCACAATCGATGAGTTGGCTGCTAAATTAGAAGCAGCAGGTACTAAGGTAGTGGGTTGTTATAACTATACCGGTACACCGTATATTGGTAAAGACGTACTACCTGAAGTAGTGTATGCATTCAACCTAAAAGATGCTATTAGGGAAAAATATCTTAAGAATCCAGATGTAAACTCCTACTCAAATACTAAAGATAGTGATTTTATTAGTCTAGTAATTGCAGATTTTTTAGAAGCAGTAGAGGGTCTACGGCCTGAAGGAATGTTACCTAAGATTGCTTTTTTTGCTACTAGCATTGATGAGTTAGTTAATGAGTTGAAGCCTAAAATTGAGAGACAGCTCATAAAACACGATATACCATTAGATCGTATTCTAGTTAACGTAGGTGATGAAAAGCATACTTCATCGGATGATATTCGCGAATTTAACCGTTTAGATACCCCAGAATCCAACAAGCAATTTATTTTGTTAGTTAATAAAGGGCGAGAAGGTTGGAACTGTCGTTCTTTATTTGGTGTAGCAATGTATAGGTCTCCTAGATCAAAAGTATTTGTACTTCAGGCAACGATGCGTTGCTTACGTTCTATTGGAGATAAGCAACATACAGGCTCCATTTTTCTGAGTGAAGAAAACTATGAAATATTAGATAAAGAATTACAATCTAACTTTAGAATGACAGCTAATGAGTTTAATGAAAAGTCCAAGGATGACAAGCCTAAGCTTAAGGTTAGGATGAGGGAGGCTGTAAAGATTCCTCTTAAAAAGGTTAAGCGTACAGTAGAACTTAAGGACAAGCAGTTTGTTAATGGCACACCTATAGGGTTGAATCATGAGGATCCTGATGAGTGGCATGAGCTGACTAAAGAATATCGGATTTTGCAGACAAAAACGACTTTAGAAGAAAATTCAACAAGTTATAACCAGAACCTTCGGGTCAAAGATAGAACCTCAGAAAAAGAAAAGCGCTCCTACAGTAAGCTAACATTAGTCGCTGAGATTTCTACGTACTTAAATATCAGCCCTTTAAGAATTGAAAGTATCCTGAATCAAACACATGAAGGTATTGATGTAGTTCTTAAGTGTGTGAATGAGTTTAATGAGCTATTATATGATTTAGTAATTCCAAACCTATTCAAAGAAATGCATGAAGTGGAGACTAAATTTGAGACAGTCGAGCATCAAGTAGACTTAATTATACCTCCGGCGCTTGGGGAGCAAAGCTACTTCGAAGTGCATGAAGGAAAGGGTGGAACGGCTTATTATAATGATTCACCAACAGAGTACAGAGATAAGAGCTTTAATCTAGATACTTATACTTTCGACTCAAATCCAGAGAACACTTTATTCTGGGATTTATTAAAAGACGAAGAAGTTGAGAAGATATATTTCACTGGTATGTTCACTAGCAAAAATAAAACTGACTTTTATTTCCAGTACATTGATCCGGACTCTTATGCATTAAGAGACTACTATCCTGACTTTTTCGTTCAGCTAAAAGGTGGTGGTTATCTGATTATTGAAGTAAAAGGGGATCACCAGTTTGAAGATAAAACTGTTTTAGCGAAGAAAAAAGCCACTCAAGAGTATGCTCTTGAAAGTAGTATAGAGTACCGTATGATTAGAGGTACTGACGCAGATGCTCACCTTTATAAATATCTATTCGATAAAAGAGACTTGCCACTTGAAACTAATTTAAAATTTTAACTATATTTTGTTAAAAGTTGTTTTTAGATAATAGTATGTTCTTGAATCATTTTTATGGTGTTTAAATAGCTTATAGCTTGTTTTTAAGCATCTCCATAACTTTATCCTCACCCAACTTGTCAATCAAAGCCTGCAGTTCATCTGCAGGCTTTTTTGCCGTGTTGTTACGGATAAACTGATCTGTATTCTCACCAGCTCTTAAAGCATCCAGATAATCAGCCCACTTCTGCATCATCTCAGCCCTATCATCAATGTACTCAAATCGACCATAAGCGCCTCCATTTGGATCTTTAGTCGTATGACCCAATGCCATCTCAACAAGCAGTAGAGGGTACTTTAAATGCTCTTGCAGAATAGTTTTTGCAGTAGCTCTAAAGCCATGCACACAGTGAATGCCTTGATAGCCTAATTTGTTAAGTTGTTTGGTAGCAGTATTTTCTGAAATGATGTTATGCTTTTTAGCAGTAGCGCTGTAAAAGACATATTCAGTATGACCATTTAACTTTTTTTGTTCGCATAAAAGTTCAACCGCTTGTCTAGGCAAAGGCACAACCATTTCTTTTACCATATTGACCTTACCTTGGCCTTTTAACGGCTTAAGCTTCCATCGGCCTTCGATTAAATCTAAATCTTCCCATCGCATACGTCTAATATCACCATTACGTACAAACAGCATAGCCAATAGCCTAAGTGAATTCATGGTATTCTTATCTGCCTCTAAGGTCTCAATATCCCTTAATAGCTTGGCCAAGTCTTTAGGTTTAGTTATCGCTGGTCTATGCCCGTAACGAGCAGTGGCTAACTGACTCTTAATCAGATTAGCTGGATTTGAATCACAGAAGCCACGAGCACCTGCATAAACAAATATATCACTGGCAATACCAGCGCATCTTTCAGCCTTATCAGTAGGCTGCCCTTGTTTGTTAAGCGAGCTGTTTTGAATATCAAGTAGTACCTCTAGCATTTGAGGAGCAGTAATATCCTTGATAGGTTGATCGCCAATATAATGGCACAGAAGCTCAATACGTCCTTTTTTCCGCAACAATGTATTTGGTTTTTGTACTTGTACTAAGCTTTCGAAGTATGACCAGGCAAAATGCTCAAAAGTATTATTAGCATTACTTAAAAGTAATTGTTCTTTTTCTTCACGATATTCTTTAGGGTCAATATTTTTACTGATCAGATCTTCATACTCATGCCAAATCTCATACGCACGAGAAAGCTTCACATTAGGATAAACGCCTAACGATATTCTCTTGGCTTTCTTAGTAATAGGGGAGTTGTAGCGATAGACCCACGACTTCGTACCATTAGGTCTAACCATCAAATACAACTTAGGATGGTTCTTAACAGACACCAGATATTCTTTATCTTCAGTTTTATGGCTAGAGATACTACGATCAGAAGAGATTGGTTTGCGTTGAGTCATGATGGCCTAATCCAATGTACATTTTAAATAGGTGTACATCAGAGTGTACATTAAATGCAGGGATTAGTGTACATTATACAGGACAATATAAGACATCAGATACAACAAAGCCCTTGATAAACAAGGGCTTGAGGATAGTATAAAACTATATAGAACTTATATATGGTACCAGTGGTCGGACTCGAACCGACACGCTTTATAGGCAACGGATTTTGAATCCGTCGTGTCTACCAATTCCACCACACTGGCATGTAGGGTTACTAACTTTAATATGTGTTAGATAGGGGGCGTATTATATCAACTTATCACGTCTGGTCAAGCGGTTTATTAGGGATAGATTTGTCTATCATACTCTATCAAAACTTAATGAGCTAAACCCTTAAAGATGTCATACAGTAATTAACCGACGAAGGCGCGCTCAACCACATAATCTGCTGGAACGCCCATACGCGGTGATACCTCTAGTCCAGCCTCATCTAATATAGCAGAAACATCTGCGTTAAATGGCATGCTGCCACAAATCATCACACGGTCATCTTCTTTATTGATTAGCGGTAAACCAATGTCTTCATAAAGTTTACCAGATTTCATTAAGTCTGTGATACGTCCTGTATTACGGAAGTCTTCTCGCGTGACAGTAGGATAGTAAATAAACTTCTCACGATACCATTCGCCAAATAATTCGTCATTGGGTAAAGTATCTTCAAACATTTCACGATACGCCAAGTCTTCTACGCGGCGCACCCCATGACATAAGATGATTTTATCAAACTTTTCATAAACTTCTGGATCACGGGCCAAGGACAAAAATGGCGCGAGCCCTGTACCCGTTGATAGCATATACAAATGTTTTCCAGGCAATAAGTCATCAAGAACCAAGGTGCCCGTAGGTTTTTTACTAATTAATAATTCATCGCCAACTTTAATATGTTGTAAGCGTGAGGTAAGAGGACCGTCTTGAACTTTAATAGAGAAGAACTCCATATGGTCTTCGTAATTAGGACTTGCGATAGAATAGGCTCGGCATAATGGGCGACCATCTACCATAATTCCAATCATAGCAAATTCACCATTGCGAAATCTCAGACCGGCATGGCGCGTGGTTTTGATCGTAAATAATGAATCGTTCCAGTGGTGTACATAAGTGACGGTTTCAGTTAGAAACTTTGACATAAAGGCCTCAATTAATAATGATGGCAAATCGGTTGATAATAAATCGATCAATAATGTTATAAATTATTTTAAACGGGTTCTTTGCACTCAACTTTGATTAAACACACAAAGTAATAAGAAACACCAAAACCATTAGCAAGCAGTTAAAATAAAGTAGTGATGAAAACCTAGTTGCGTATTATATAAAGTATTGGCTATTTAGATAAGGCTTGTACTTAGTACATAATTTCAAGACGCATATGATAACAAATAATTACTTGTCATAATGGCTATAAATTTAAATTAGGTCAAATATCTCATTATAAAATGGAATAAGAGTTATTAAAATAATTATAAGCGAGCGTTATTATATCATTTTATTAAGTATTACTTAATTAGAAAACATAGTTCAATGCCTAAATTGGGTGAGACTAAGATAAACTTTTTAATGCTTTTATTATGCGTTGTCTTAATAAGATATTGTTATTAAAAAATAGCTATCAAGTTAATTTAAGTCATTCATTATGATTGCAATACCTTTACACTCTATTATAAATTTTACCAACTCCAAATTCGTGATGACGCCTAACTATGACAAACTCTGTTAAACATGATCAAACCTCTGCGCCTCTCATTTCTGTACCGATAATTGGATATCATCGATCGCCATTAACACAAAAGTTTGGTATTCCCCGTCAGCCGAATTTAGTGGCGATAAATAGTGTAATAGAGTTCATTTCCCCTTATGATACGCTAGAAGCCTTTGAGGGTATTGCAGATTTTAGCCATCTTTGGATTACGTGGTACGCGCATCAAAATAACAATCAGCAGACAGTAAATAATCAACAGTCCAGCTCTACATACAATCATCCCTCTACACATAATGAAGCGCCTTTTAAACCCAAAGTTCGGCCACCTAGACTGGGCGGAAATAACAAACGGGGAGTATTTGCCACGCGAAGTACTTACAGACCTTCTAAACAAGGGCTGTCGGTGGTTAAGTTTCTAAAAATTGAGCGTGTTGATAATACGCTAAGACTTCATATCAGAGGTGCAGATATGGTAGATGGCACGCCCATTATCGATATCAAACCATATCTTCCTTATAGCGATAAATTAGAGGCGTCCTCTAGTACTTTTGCGCCCGAAAAACCTAATAATAAAAAAGTTGT
This sequence comes from Psychrobacter sp. CX21, assembly GCF_057396255.1. Lineage (NCBI taxonomy): Bacteria > Pseudomonadati > Pseudomonadota > Gammaproteobacteria > Moraxellales > Moraxellaceae > Psychrobacter > Psychrobacter sp. CX21. The sequence goes on from NZ_JBXYJG010000011.1 coordinate 38,020, forward strand.
TTTATCTGAAATTGCTAATAATCAGTTTCAATCACTCATTAATAGTGGGGCATGTGATTCTACGTATAATAGTTTTAAGGCTAAAGACTCTACGCTTGATAATTCTAAAAGCAGTCAAGAATTAGACATCCTTACCGAAGAGGACAAAGTGCTTATCATGCAAATTATCGCGCAAGATCCAAGACCCGCTTATCGACGCTCCGATACTGATCGTCAGTATTATATACGTTACAAAAACTATGATATCGGCTTTAGAATGAGCGCTACAGATGACAATGAAGCTTCTCAAGACAATGGAAATTCCCAAAATGTTCTGCTTATTGAATTCGTTATAAAGATTTCATAGTTGGAAAGTTAAGTAGTTGGAAAGTTAAGTAGTTAGAAAGTTCAGCAGATAGAACAATAAATTGATAATAGTTAAGTAGCTAGCTTTAGATATTTTTAATGCCCTATAATCCAAGTGCTTGAAATATAGCCAACTTAATATATAGCCAACTTGAAATATAAGCAATGAGTAGCAATTAATAAAGAATATTTGAATAAAATGCATTATTAATTGTTTTTGCTAAAACTAAATAGAGACATCCCTATGTTTACAGACAGTCATTGTCACCTTAATCGATTGGATTTAACACACTATAATGGCGAGTTATCAGGTGCGATAAACGCTATGAAACAAGCCAATGTCAGTAGAGCAATGGCCATCATGTGCGACTTTGCTGAATATGATGAGATTTATGACATTGTTACTGAGTTTTCTGATGAAGAGTTAACACTAGGCATGAGTGTGGGCATTCATCCTTGTGAGGATATTGAAGTTTTAAAATCCGCTTCGGTAGAACGTTTGGTTGACACAGCGAGTGCAGACCATGTATGGGCTATTGGTGAAACGGGTTTGGACTATTATTGGAGCGATGAAAATAAACAAGAACAGCAAGCAAGTCTAGCGCGGCATATATATGCCAGTCAAACTTTAAAAAAACCCTTAATAGTACATACGCGTGAAGCGAAGCACGATACCATAGATATCTTAAAGTCAGAAAAAGCAAACCACGGCATCATTCATTGCTTTACCGAAGATTGGGATACGGCAAAAAAAGCACTAGATTTAGGCTTTTATATCTCGTTTTCAGGCATTGTTAGTTTTAAAAATGCTCAGAGTTTACGTGACATTGCACTAAAAGTACCCAAAGATAGACTGTTAATTGAAACAGACAGCCCTTATCTTGCGCCAGTTCCCAAACGTGGTAAATCAAATGAGCCTGCTTATGTTCCCTATGTTGCAGAGTGTATTGCAGATTTATTTAATACCTCGCGTGAACAGATTGGAGAATTAACTGCAAAAAACTTCGATGATTTACTGGCGCAAGTACAATAAAATCGGTATCCTATGAAAGGTTATGACCAATCAGTCATAGCATTTTTTATATAGGCCTTGTGGTTTAAGGGCTTACCCGTTTATTCAATAACGTATTTGGTATGTCAGGTTAGGAGTTTGCATGAGCAGGCAGCAGCAATTCAAGAACCGTGAAGAGAAGATTTTAGCCACAGCTGAACAGCTCTTACTTGAGTCAGGTAGTGGTGATATTACTTTGGATAGCCTTGCAGATCTGTTAGATCTTGCAAAAGGGACGTTATACAAGCATTTTTCAAGTAAAGATGAGCTTTATCTGCGTATCATTATTCGATATGAAGAGCAGTTATTTAGTATTAATAAAATCGATGATTGTCCTGCTGCTGGCGTGTCACGCATGATTTTACAACAATTATTCAGTCCGCAAAAGGCGTTATTATTTAACCAGATTGAAGAGCGGTTGGCCGCGTCAGCTCATGGATTGAACCGTATGTTTAGTGAATTGTATGAAATCAGACGCGCCCGTATGAAACGTCTGATAGACATTACTAGCACGTATTTAAATCAAGAAAATAGCGGACTAAGTACGCGAGATTATCTATCAACTATCTGGTCGATAGGGCAGGGCGGTGCCAGTCTTCTAAACTCAAGCTTTTATCAGCGCTATTTAGGGCGTAGGGATACCTTACGTATGGCACTGGTTCAGCAGATGTTGGATTTGCCAAAGCAGTACCCGAGCGATAATAAATTTGATGATGATATGGTGGATTTGGTCAGCCAAATTGATTCAGAAATCGAGGCTTATTCTAAGGCTCAAAGCTCTTAAAGATTTTGAATAACGGTGCATGGGTTAGTTATTATTGTCATATTAAAAGTTTATAATAAAAATCTGTTCGTTCTATCAATTCTATCCAAAATATACCACAGTAGTTCATTGCTTTTAGACTCGTTACCGAACGCTTGTGGTGATTGTTTTTACAGTGACGTCTTAAGCCCAGATGTCTAATGTCTTAACGTCTAAAGCCTTGACATCAAAAGTCATGCTAAGCTAGCTACCATGAGCCATACCCACGATATCCGTCTTTCAATGCCAAATGTTAAAGCGATACAATCAGGGTTTACCTTGATCGAAATCATGGTAGTCATTGTTATATTAACCATTTTTGCTGGTATGATTACCGTATCAGTCGGAAGTACCGAGTCGCGTAAAAACCGTGCTTTTTATGAGCATATGATTGATAGCTTAAGCTATGTCAGGCTATTATCGGCAGAGCGTATGCAGCCAATGGGTCTGGTATTGCAATCGGACAATAAAGGGCAAGTAAATCCCGTCATAATGGCATTAAATAACCCTTATGCACATATTGAGAATCAAGCTTTAGCGTCTGTTAATCGTGCAAAAAACAGTATGGAGTTGTCGGGAATGCAATCTAACACGCAAGCGGCATTACCTAACTGGCGCATTGAAGACGATGTTACGTTACCATCACTGCCCGCCAATGTTGAAATTATCATTATTCCTCTTGATGCACCAATCTCTGGTGCATCATCATCTTTTAACCGATCTTCAAGTCAACTTACTTCTACTCAGCAATTACAGCCTTGGTTTGTTGGGACGGATGTTCCCCAAGTATTATGGTTTGGCACGGGGGAGGCTGCAACTGCACGTATCGAAATCAGACACAACAAACGGCTGGTAGGTGACGCTATTACGTTACTTCCAGATGGCAGAGTGACTGTGGGAGAATAAGTGATGTTTAATGACAACAATAAAGATAATAATCAATTATTAAATCGCCTAAAGTTACTCAATGTTTATAAAGATGGAGAGGATAGGCGTACGCAAAATGGATCTAAACCACTAAGATTGCCACGTTATGAATATGGATTCACCTTAATTGAAGTGGTTGTAGCCCTTGCGATACTAGCAACCGTAGCCATGGTAGCTAGTCAAGCAAGCGGTACATATTTGCGTTCGGTAACCAATCTTAAAACACGCACATTAGCTGTCTTTGTCGCGCAAAATACAGCAGCTACTTTAGATATCAATTCTCAGAACTCTCAAAACTCTCAAAATTCCCTAAATTCTCAAGATACCCTAAGGCCACAAACTGCCCAGATCAATCAAGTCTCTGAGCAGGGTCGAACTTGGGAAGTTTCAGTTATTCCTCAGACTACCAACGAGACTATAGATACCTCCAATACTATGATTAATAGCTTGTCCGATAGTATCCAGCCAGTCCTCATACAAGTTGCTCCTGTCAATGATGCAGGTCAAGCCGAGCATACTATCGTAGATATTAATAAGTTGTTAGGAACATCGATTTCAAGAACATCGATATTAGAAACAGCGTCTACGACGATGACCACAGTTAACTTGCAAGGTGTAGCATCAGGATTAGCACACTATGACAATTAGTGCATTATATATCAATACAAGGTTATGGTCTCAAAGATTGCCTTGTGTTAAGCAATCTCAAAGTGGGTTTACCCTGCTTGAGCTTATGGTTGCGATGGCGATTTTTGCAGTGATGGCAGTCGCAGGGTGGCAAATTTTTGATAGTATCAGTCGTAGTAAAGAGCGCGCTGAGATCCAGTTTGATACCTTGAGTGAATTACAATACGCTTATGGTCAATTGCAAAGGGACATGATGCAAGCCGCCGCTTATGAGCAACCGGGCAGACAAAACTTAGCTCAAAGCGATGCTAATGAGACAAATGAGAGAGGTAACCCTGTTCAATTTGGTCGAGATGTTAATATAAACGATGCTAATCAGCCACAATCTATAGACACCAGTGTCAGCGCGTTTAAACTTGCGAACAATCAATTAAGCTTTATTCGTTATTCAGACCCAGACCCTCGTTATGCGCAGCCCACAACCCTTGAAAAAGTAGTTTATTATTTTAATCAAGAGGGGTTGGTGAGAGAACGTTATACCAGTTTAGATGAGGCAAACAATGAGACGCCACTGCAAAGCGTCATACTCAGTACAGTTTCGGAGGGGCAGTTTCAAGCACTTTTACCGGAGCCTAGCACTGAATTTCCACTGCACACTCAAAGTAAATTCACCTCAACATTAAACAGAGCATCAAGCACTCAAAGAGCAAATGGTTCCCGTGTAGAGTCGAATAATAATACGTCAGAAGATGAGGCACAATCGTCACCTTTATTGCCTAAAGGGGTTCAAGTTAACTTTAATATTGTAATTGGTAACGAGCCTACTCCCATTACTTGGAAATATGCTTTGAGTCAATTACCACCTTCAATAGAAGGTTCTAATTGATTTTATGAACTTATAATTTGATAACAAGCTTGCTGTCACTTAGCGTCTATAGTCAGAAAAATACTAAACGGTTACGATGTTGACCTAGCTTGCCCTACTATAGTAGTACTTGCACTAGTAATACTTGTACTCAGGTGCCTTGTAACCACTTATGATTTCTTTGACTATATTTAACGATTAAGCTTAAAATGAAAAAACTAATTAAAAAGCTGCCCGACTCGGCCAAATTTATTAACGATCAATTTGCCGTTCAGTCGAAGGTGAGCATACCTGTAGTGAATGGTATATCACTGCCTTCACATCAACAGGGTGTGGCGCTATTAACGGTTCTATTGCTGGTGGTTGCCATAACGGTGATCGCAGGGTCTATGCTTGCCAGTCAAAAGATATCGCTCAGACAATATGAGCTGATGAGAGATCAGAATCAAATAGCCAACGATATTCGCTCAGCAGAGCAGCTCGCCGTCGCAATCATACAAGCTGATAATGCGGTCAATGATAATGACAGTTATCAAGATGTTTGGGCCAAACCTATCGCTCCGTTTACACTTGGCACTCATCAAGTGACGCTTGAGATTAAAGATGCGTCGAGCAGATTCAATATCAATAATTTATACCAAAATGGGGAGGTTCACGAGCCATCGCTTGCTGTATTTAAGCGATTATTAGAGCAATTAGGTCATGATGGTGCGTTGGCATACGCGGTACTTGACTGGCAAGACCCAGACTCTAAAGCCTATCTACCAGATCAACACACTGACATTCAAGCGCCAGTATCAGAGACAGGCTCTGATGTAAATGCTGGAGCAGAGGTAAGAGTAGGAGCTGGCTCAGAGGATGACAATAGTCAAGCAGATAGCGAATTTTCGGTGTATAACGCTGGTGCAGGTTCAAGTCTATTCACTAGACCTGAGAGCCGTGAACGTATCATCAGTAATCAGCCGTATATGAGTGTGGCACAACTAAGTTTGGTAAGAGGATTCACCCCCGAAATTGTATATCAGCTCAAACCCTATATCACGGCAGTACCTTACTTTCTACCCATTAATTTAAATACGGCTTCCGCACAACTGATTAGTGCCTTAGGAGATGGCTCATCTGAGCTCGCTCAAAGCTTCGTTAATGATCGAAAGAATAAACCAGGCCAAGATGTGGATGAGATGCTGGCACAGTTGCCATTAGCAGAGTTGCCACAGTCGCAAATTACGCAATTAGAATCGTTGTTGGATATTAAGAGTCATGGTTTTTATGTAGCAATTGATGTCGCTGTTCCTAATAACTATGCTAATAACTATCCTAGTAATCATGCTAGTAACCATGTGAATAACAATGCCAATAGCTACTCTAATAACAGCGCTAACAATGAAGCTGCTGAGCAAGCCAGACATCGGTATGCCACCACATTCGTTAGTAAGATTGATCCAAACCTAGCCTTAAACACTGATTCTCAAGCAAATAATGATGATGGATCTAATGATAATAATACAGAGTCGGCAAATTCATCCGCTCCAACAGGACAATCTGATGTTACCGCACAGTCTACTGAAAACTTGCAAACCAGCGGCGATACAGATGCCAACCAATCAAACGCTAACAGTCGGTCAAACGCTAACAGTCAAACAGGTAATAATGGAAGTGGCAGTAATGGCAGTAATGGCAGTGATGCCAATGGTGACATAGGCTCTAATGAAAACTTACTTATTAACGCATTTGGTACTCGCTTATGGACTTATAAACCTGTATTTTAGCCCAGTTAATTAATCAGTAGTCAATAAAGTGTTTTCAGAGGAACGCCAGTTTTCTGCACCATAAAATAACATCTGCGCTTGGCGGGTACACTGCCTTAGCATACGATCTTTTTGAGCCTCTAAGTTTTCAATATCGACCTCATCATCATGCGTTTGTGAGTAGGTCAAATCAAGCCAATCAATAATCCAAGTTAAAAATAGGTTTAAGCCTGCTTTAGCTAACAAACGACGATCTGACGCATTAATGTGTTTGAAGGCGGGCTGAATGCCTAAGTCTTCACTCATAATTTGGGCAAATATTTTAATCTGAGCATCTATCGCATTGCGTACCGATTCTGAACCCCCAAAGCGCTCACTGACCAAAAACTGCCAATAACGAGGATGCGCATCCACTGAATTGAAGAATAATTGAATGCTTTTAGCAATTTGCCGATCATAACTGCGTGTACGTCCCATTTGAAGCCCGCGACGTAGTGTAGAAAGCGCTTCGCCCAGCTCCTCTTCTACCAAGCAGCGACCTAAAGATTCCATATCGTCAAAATGACGATAAAAAGCAGTAGGTACAACGCCCACTTCACGGGTAACTTGACGTAAGCTGATTGAACCAAACGATTGACCCATCATACATAAGTCTAATACCGCATTAAAAAAAGCTTGACGTGTTTGACGTTTTTTTTGTTCACGACTATTTATAGTATTGGACATGATACAGTTTTCTCTAGTTATACAAGCAAGCATTGATAGTCGAACCACTTTTATGCTGATTGACTATATGACAATTATTGAATGACGAATATTGATGACGGATACACATGACGATGATAAGTAACCAATGCTGAACATTTGATAGCATTTAAAATAATAGAGGGGTATGCCGCTGATTTCAAGTGGTTTAAAGTTTACCAGACTCTATCTCCAATACCGTTAAGATCCTGCGCTAAGCGGTAGGCTTCATGATCATTCATACCCGTTAGATAATCTAAGATATTTAGAGCATTGTCATAGACATCATTATTTAGTGATCGGTGCAAATTGTGTAAGTGTTGGTCTAGTAGGCGTTTTAGATGCTTTTGTTCAAAATGCGGTGGCTGATCTGTTATGGGTAAAAGCGCTAATGGCATAAACGCATCGAGTAATGTCTGCAAACATCTATTTGCCATTAGCTCCATCCTTACTTTATCAGGATGCGCAAATATTTGGTTTGAAGCAATCTTTTTAGCCTCGGCGATGCCTTGACTAACGCTGACATCACAATGATCAAATAAGCTACCTTGAAGCTCGCCTGCTAACATATCATCCGCATGAGTGACAAAGGCCTGCGTGACTTTATCGACCAAACGCATCATAGCACGGCCACGTAGCGCTGCAAGTTTTTGCGCTACGGGTGCATCGTTAACCACTTCAGGCGGAATACCTCGCGAGCCAATCAATTCTAGCATTAAGGGTTCAACATCTTTATAGCTCAACATATTAAGATGGATGCCATCTTCTAAGTCAATAAGGGCGTAACATATGTCATCAGCAGCTTCGAGCAGGTAAGCCAATGGATGACGAGCATATCCATCATGATCGGGTGAATAGGGCAGTTTTAATTGTCCCGCCAGCTTATCCAGTAAGGTGGCATCATTATTAAAGCAGCCGTATTTATTAATAGTTTGGGCGCTTAAGTTGATGATGCTAGGCTTAATTTCAGTTCCTGGAGTCTTTTGTGACGCTTCAACCGCGGTTTGTGTGAGCGGCTCTAATTTGGGAGATATGATATTGCTGTGAGTGGCCAGCCAAGGGTATTTCATAAATGCTCCCAAAGTGGCACAAGTTAAGCGCATTCCGCCGCGATCAGGATGGTGCTCATTACGGGTAATGAGTCTAAACCCTTGCGCATTTCCCTCATAGCCTTGCAAGTCCAAGCGTTTCTCTTCAGGGATATGGTATAGAAAATCTTGCTGGGCGGGCTTGTTAAACCAGTCGCGAATTGCATATTCACCCGCATGACCAAATGGTGGATTACCAATATCGTGTGCTAGGCATGCCGCTTGAACAATCACGCCCACATCACCCACACTAACACCTTTTGGTAGACCATTTGATAGGGTAGCGTGCAGCTTCTCAGCTGCCATCATACCTAATGAGCGACCTATACAGGACACCTCAAGGGAATGCGTTAGACGAGTATGTATGCCCATTTGATTGGTCAGGGGATGTACTTGAGTTTTTTGATTCAATTGACGAAATGACTGCGAGAAAATAAGCCGATCGTAGTCTTTATGAAAGGGGGTTCGTGAGACTTCGTACGATTTATTATTATGAATACGGCCCAGTCGCCGGTCTGTAAACAGGTAAGACCAACGTTTTTCAGTACTAATATGCGCTAAGCTTGATTCATTTAGGGCACTGTTTAGGTTTAAGCGATGCTGTGTCATACGTTATTGAACTATGTTATTAAAGTATCTAATAGCATATCAGAAAAACTCTCGATGAGTTTGTGCAGAATGTTTATATAGGGCGTGTCCTCAATGGATACTCCTAAGATTGATGGCCAAAAAATGGCTATATTCTCACTACTCTTTGCAAATTTTCAGATAATATATTTATATTCTCTGCAAAATTTAAGGTGATTAGCAAAAATCTATCTCATTTTTGCCTCACCAGCCAAATAGGGGGCACGCCTTAGTTTGAATAAAGCGAGTAGTAGGGTGTGATCAAAAACTTGAATTAAAGCGCACATTAATAAAGTTAGCGTTAAAACAAAGGCCGTATAGATTTCTATACGGCCTTAAAGTAACCTTGGAGTAGCTTCAGCTAAATGGTCTGAATAGCTATTAGATCTTAAGTAGTTAAAATAGAAACATTACACATTAAATCTAAAATGCATCACATCGCCATCTTGCACGATATACGTTTTACCTTCTAAACGTGATTTACCCGCAGCAGCCGCACCTTTCTCACCATCATATTCGATAAAGTCTTCATAAGCGATGACTTCGGCACGTATAAAACCACGCTCAAAATCAGTGTGAATGACACCAGCCGCTTCAGGGGCGGTCGCGCCAACTTTAACTGTCCAAGCACGAACTTCTTTTACCCCAGCAGTAAAGTAGGTCTGCATATCTAGTAATTCATAACCCAGACGAATCACCTGATCAAGACCCGCTTCTTCCATGTCCATTGCTTCTAAGAAGTCAGCTTTATCATTCTCATCAAGCTGCGATATTTCAGCTTCAATCTGATTACAAAGTGGCAATACAATGGCATCTTCACCAGCTGCGTATTCTCTTACTGCATCTAAGTAAGGGTTGTTCTCAAATCCATCTTCACTAACGTTAGCAATATACATGGTAGGCTTTAACGTAATAAGACCATAGCTTTTGATGATTTTTTTCTCATCATCATCTATATTTGCCGCGCGCGCCGCTTTACCTTCTGCCAAAAATGGCTCAATCTTCTTGAAGACATCTAGAGCCGCTTGCGCTTCTTTATCATTACCTTTGGCTTTTTTGGTAAGATTGGTGATGGCACGTTCGACCGCTTCCAAATCGGCCAGTGCAAGCTCGGTATTAATGGTTTCAATGTCATCAATAGGGCTTACGCGGCCATCAACGTGAACGACGTTATCATCATCAAAGCAGCGAACCACATGCGCAATAGCGTCTGTTTCTCGAATATTGGCCAAAAATTGGTTGCCCATGCCTTCACCTTGCGACGCACCTGCTACCAAGCCTGCAATGTCTACAAATTCCATTGTCGTCGGTAAGACGCGCTCAGGCTCAACAATGTCTGCTAGTTTTTTTAGGCGCGGATCAGGAACAGGTACAATGCCTACGTTTGGATCTTTGGTGCAAAACGGAAAGTTCTCCGCAGCGATTCCAGCTTTAGTCAAAGCATTAAATAAAGTTGATTTGCCAACATTTGGTAAGCCCACGATGCCACAGTTAAAGCCCATGTTATGTCTCTCTTAATCTAATTGTAAGGTTAAATAAAAGTTAAATCGGATTTGTGATGCTACATAAAATAGCATGTGTGTTTAATTTGGATAGAACAGTTCGGATAGACCATTAAATTTTGTGTCTATTGTTGATTGTCATTATCGAGGATTTAGCCGTCAGATGTTTATATATCGGCATCTATATATCATCGGTTCTATACTAAAGATTCTATGTTGAAGGCTTATACAAAAGAGCCTGTATTATAGTCTTAATACGTAAAAGCCAGTTTTAATGTCTATATACTATAGTCAAAGAAATCTAAAATGGATACAAGGTAACCGAGTGCGAGTACTGCTATAGTAGGGCGAGCGAGGTTAACACCCTAACCGTTTAGTATTTCGCTGATTATAAAACAGCGACGATATAAAATAATATGCGTATTGTAGCAAACTTCATTGGATAGGGGGCAAGCTAATATAGGCATATTTATTTTGCAGGATTAGTCTGTTCAACCAGACCCAGCATAACCCCCATGTTTTTATCATCTTTAATATTAATGCTAGGCGCGTATAGGGCAGAGGCAATACCCCCATCTAAAAATAAAGCTTGGGGGCAATTCAAAGCGTCTTTAAAATATGCGGCAAACTGATAAAAGTTAACCGGCTCAGTACTGGTCACAAACTTGACGCTGTCATCTTCACAGATTCCAACTCCATTGCGAATCTTAAGTGAGTTACTAGACTCATTGAATTTAGGATGGATAGTATTGTCAATGACGAGCATAGGGCCAGATTGAGTGGCATACCATGGCGTCGTCGACCCCTCTTTTAGCATTGCGTCAAATTGATGACTCTCTGTGACATGAAAGTTATTATGTTTATCCCACCAAAAGATGCCATTTGGAGTCAAATGAAAGTTACCCACGCCTTCATTTAAATTCAACGACAAAATTTGCTGTCCTTGTATGACTGTATAGCCTATAGGCGCAAAATCAGCATCATACATTCCAGCGTTTGCAGCAAATATTAAAGTGGTATCATCCTCTAAATCGTTGATCAAAGTGTCAAATTTATAAAGTGGTTTGATAGATTGATCGGTATCGGCAAACGTGCCTGGTTCGATGTTATCATTTTGCACGGCTTGCATAGCTTGCACAGTGTCTTGATTTTTAACTGAGATAGGCTCAGAGCTCTTTGGCTGAGTTTTGCCTGACTTCCAGAATAATTTAAGGTTAAGTTGATCGTTGTCTTTAAGCGCTTGTTGCGAGACGTCACACAGTGCATGATTAAAAGGTGCCTTCTTTATTTGGCAGTATTCGCCTTTCAGCGGCGCCTCGTTATTATTAATCGTGTGCATGATTGATTTTAAATCATCTTTACACCCCATCAATAGCGTACAAGCCAATAATATAGGCAAGGATAATTTTAATAATAATATGGGCTTTAGCGGTGGTGTTAACACGGTGTAGGTATCTCAAATTAGGGTTCAATAAAATTTCATACACAAGGTAAAACAAGGTTTGATTCAGACAGAGTCAGTTATTTTATGACATTATTATAACCGATAAATACAATCGGGCCGTATGATAACAACCCGCTTTTTTATGACTATAACATCAACTCAACATTACCTATATCACCGCTATCTTTGTTTTTATCGTTATCTCTTGAGTCTTTGTTGTAAGCAACATAGGCTTCATTATCTGCTTTAAAGCTATTAGGATCCGCCATGACCCACATTTGATTATAAATATTAGCACGAGCGCTGCCATCAATTAGGACACCTTCATCCGTAAAGTAAAAGAATTTTGATAAAAGTTTGATTGAGCCGTCATTCATGCGGCGGGCAATATGATAGGCATGCAAGTCATCAGGATGCGATAAACCAACAGCGCCAACTATATTTGCTAACGACTTAAGTGTGTTTTGATGGAAGTTTGCCACACGCTGAGCTTTACCGGGCACATCAAGCGCCTTTTGACGATAGGGGTCCTGGGTAGCAACGCCAGTCGGGCAAGTGTTGGTATGACAAGAGCGAGATTGAATACAGCCGACTGCGAACATAAATCCGCGCGCGGAATTACACCAGTCCGCACCTAAAGACAGCATTTTAGCCAGATCAAATCCTGATACAATCTTTCCACTAACGCCAACCTTTATTTTATCACGGATGCCAGCACCCACTAAGGTGTTATGCACCAATAAAAACCCATCAATCAAAGGCATACCAACACTGTCCATAAATTCAACTGGAGCAGCACCAGTACCCCCTTCAGCGCCATCGACCACGATAAAGTCAGGATAGTTGTCTTCTTCTATCATGGCTTTAACGATTGCCATGAACTGCCAAGGTTGGCCTATACACAATTTAAAGCCAACTGGTTTGCCACCTGATAAATCGCGCAGCTGCTGCCAAAAGTGCACCAGTTCACGCGGTGTGCTAAACGCTGAGTGAGTAGAGGGCGAAATACAGTCTTCACCCATCGGTATGCGCCGCGTATCTGCTATCTCTTCAGTAATTTTTTCAGCAGGCAGTACGCCGCCTTTACCGGGTTTAGCGCCTTGAGATAATTTGATCTCAATCATTTTTACCTGATCGTCTTTGGCGTTTTGTGCAAAAAGATCTGCATCGAAATTACCGTTTTGATCACGGCAACCAAAATATCCTGTGCCAAGCTCCCAAATCAAATCGCCGCCAAATTTTCTATGATAGGGACTAATAGCACCTTCACCAGTATCATGAGTAAACTTACCAATTTGAGCGCCTTTATTAAGCGCCATAATGGCATTGCCTGATAAGCTACCAAAGCTCATGGCAGAGATGTTAAAAACAGACATTGAGTAGGGTTGTGAGCAATGACGATTGCCAACCGTTATACGAAAATCAGTATCTTTAAGGGGTCGACTGTTTTGAGATTGTAAAAACCATTCTTTATCATCTGAATAAAGGTCGTCAAGGGTACCAAAAGCATTAGTATCACTAATATTTTTCGCACGCTGATACACAAGTGCACGCTGCTGGCGCGAAAAAGGTACTTGCTCTTTATCATCTTCAATAAAATATTGACGAATCTCTGGGCGATAGTTTTCTAAGAAATACCGAATATGACCCGCAATAGGGTAGTTATAAAGGACAGCATGCCTTGATTGAGAAATGTCATATAATCCAACAACGATTAAGGCGGCACAAATAAGTGCCAGCCACCAAACTGAAGTAAATATGGTAACGATTAAGCCAATAGTAACTATGATTAATAGCGCATATCGTTTAAGCGCACTCACTTGATATTGGCGCTCATTTGACTCCATACTGTCATCTTGTGGATTCAAGTCCGTTCGTGATTGTGGCATAAACCGTCCTCTTCTTTCATAACCTTTAAATACATTTCGTCATCTATATGCCGAAATGTTTTATCTGTTGTATTCTTATCTATTGAATTTATATCTATTGTATTCTTATCTATTGTATACCGATGATAAGTTTTAATTATAACGAAGAATATCTTATTATCCCATGCCTTGAGACGTTAATAATACACTGTGAGTGGTTAGCATTCCTTCTCTATTTAAAAAAACCAACTTAATCTAAACAGTCCCTAAGCATTCCATCAAACTGTCTAGATGTTTGGCTTAATGTAAAGTGTCTGATTACATTGTGTATATTTTAGAAAAAAGACCGTTTTGCTCTATCATTTATAACTTGAATCGCTATAATAAACGCTGTCTTAACTCATATACGTGAGTTTAACGAATCTTTAGATCATCTCAATACTAAATCTAAGTAGATAAATGTTAGGTGAATGAAATTTGATGAATGTTTAATTTAACGATTTTATTCCCCGAATTTTTATGTTAATAATGTCGATTATTCTATAATAAAAGGAGCTAAACATGGCTATCGAACGTACACTTTCTATTATCAAACCTGATGCTGTAGGCGGCAACCATATTGGTGCAATCTATAACCGTTTTGAAGAAGCTGGTCTTAAAGTTGTTGGTGCTAAGATGTTGCATCTTGATGATGAAAAAGCAGGCGGATTCTATGCTGAGCATAAAGAGCGTCCATTTTACAATGATCTTGTATCCTTTATGACCTCAGGCCCAGTAGTTGTGTCTGTACTAGAAGGTGAAAATGCGATTGCTAAGCACCGTGAAATCATGGGTGCAACTAACCCAACTGAAGCAGCTGAAGGAACTATTCGTAAAGACTTCGCGACAAGTATCGACGAAAATGCTGTCCACGGTTCAGACTCTCCTGAATCAGCAGAACGTGAAATTGCTTACTTCTTTGATGAGAATGAAGTTCTAGATCGCACGCGTTAATTTACGGTGTTCGAGCAAATTATTGTCTAGATATTTATCTTATCTGCATAATAACTACGGCTAAGCGATTGCTTAGTCGTTTTTATTATATAATCTCAAGGTTGTATTTATATAAGTTATATATTCACAAGTTACTTAAGGTATGACAACATTGGCTTAATAACTTTAAGTTAGTATGGTGATTAATGTATCCTAAGCTAAACTTATATAGAAAAAAGGTTTTTAGACCCAATATATTAGACTGTGAACACAGGCTAATATGTCAAACAATTAAATTACAAACTATTTAGATCAAAGCCATACTAGACTAAAGAATAGACAAAAGAGTAGACAAAAGACTAGACATAAGAAATTATATGACCAAAATACCAATGCAGTCTGCTGATAGCATTCCAGCGACCTATAATCCAAACGATGCAACTTTTACCAAAGTAAATATTCTTGGTATGAGTCAGCAACAATTAGGTGATTACTTCAAACAAATTGGGGAGAAGCCGTTTCGTGCTACCCAAGTTATGAAGTGGATATACCAACATGGGGTTACTGATTTTTCGCAAATGACAAATTTATCCAAAGGATTGCGGGAAAAGTTAAGTCAGCAAGCTTATGTTCAAGCTCCAGAAGTCGTTCATAAAGAGTTTAGTGAAGACGGTACGCGTAAATGGGTATTTAAGGTCGCGGGTGGGTCTTTAGTAGAAACTGTTCTTATTCCTGCTGAAGACGGGAAGATAGAGGGGCGCAAAACCCTATGTATTTCTTCTCAAGTTGGCTGCGCTTTAGATTGTAGTTTTTGTAGTACCGGCAAACAGGGCTTTGAGCGTGACCTTACTGCTGCTGAAATCATTGGACAACTGTGGGTAGCTAATGCGTCTTATATGGAAGGTGTTGATCATAGCGACTGGGAAAACAAAGTAACCAATGTGGTGATGATGGGCATGGGTGAGCCGCTGCTTAATTACCAGCCTGTAGTGGCGTCAATGAGTTTGATGTTGTCTGATCATGCGTATGGGTTGTCAAAGCGCCGTGTGACGCTATCAACCTCTGGTGTGGTGCCCAAGATGTACGATTTGTACCAAGACATCGATGTGGCATTGGCCATCTCCCTTCACGCTCCAAATGATGAGCTGCGAAATGAGCTGGTGCCTATTAACAAAAAGTACCCGCTTAATGAATTAATAGCGGCGGCAAAAGCGTATGTGTTTGACAACAATCCTCGCCATAAAAAACACGTTACCATCGAATATGTGATGCTCGCTGGTGTCAACGATAGTGATGAACACGCGTATCAATTAGTCACCCTACTAGATGGCTTACCTAGCAAAATTAATCTAATTCCATTTAACCCATTCCCGCATACCCCTTACGATCGATCGAGCAATAACCGTATCCACGCTTTTAGTAATATCCTAAATAATGCAGGCTTTGTCTGCACCATTCGTCAAACTCGCGGCGATGATATCGATGCAGCGTGTGGTCAATTAGTTGGACAAGTCGCTGATAGAACACGTCGCTCTGCCAAATGGCAGCAAAGCATTAAAGAGCGTAATATGAACAAACAAGAGGTTTAGTATTCGTTGATCCTAAATATTAACTTGAAGTGCAATCTTATGGTAAATTAATATTAAAATAATAATTATTAAAGTTCACTATAGTCAGCCAACTACTATAGGTTACGGCGTTAACCTCGCTGAGCCTACATGAGCAGTACTTGCACTCGGTTGCCTTGTAAGTATTTTAGATTTCTTTGACTTTAACTATTAAGTTAAGGTTACAATAAGTTTTAAAAATGAGTTTTAATAAGATTAAGCCATCATTATGATTGATTGCTTGATAAGTTAGTATACTAATTATAAAATCTTCAACGACTCGTATTATTCGCTCAAGATAATTATAGGGACTAAAATGTCAGGCAAACCTTGTCATCACAATTCAATCTCAGTATTGATGGTTGCTATAATTAGCTTAGCAACAGCAGGACTAACAGGATGTGTCTCAAATAATACTGATATTGACCAAGTTGGTGGTTATTCAGCTGGCAGTTCTGCATCTAGTAATAATTCTGATAAAGCGGCAGCGATTCGAACACAGATGGCAGCCCAGTATATATCAAAAAATCAATTGGACGCCGCTAAGCGGCAATTAGAGAAAGCCTTAGCTTCTAATAAACGTTATGCACCCGCCTATGATATGATGGGGGTTTTGTTACAAAGAGAAGGTAGTCAAAGTAACGTTATTAAAGCAGAAGCGTATTTTTTGAAGGCCATACAGTTTGATCCAAGCTTTATGCAAGCGCATAACAACTACGGCGTTTACTTATCTCAGTTAGGACGTGACGACGAAGCGCTTGAGCAGTTCGAGTTAGCAGGTTCAGCCCTTGGTTATGAAGGCCGTATTGGCGCACTAGAAAACCTTGGTCGTACTGCATTGAAGTTAGATAATACAACGCTTGCCAGTCAATCCTTTGTTAGAGTACTTGAAAACGATAGAAATAATGTGATTGCTCATATTGAGCTTATAGATATTTTGATCGATAGTAATCGTATAAGCCAAGCACAGAATTTGTATAACGAGTTGTTAGTTCTTGTTGGTGATAGTGCAAACCAAGTACCCCGAATATTATTCCAGGGTATCAAGCTTGCACATTTACAAAATAATTTATCTCATAAAGAAAAACTTTCGCGACAGCTTTTAGCAGACTTTCCGCTAAGTGAAGAGGCAAGCAAGTTAAGAGTTTTGATTCGTAACCCAGAGGCATCATGGAAATAAATAATAAAAAACCTTTGACTCCTAATACTGATACATCCAACCAAAATTTTGGCTCATTTGGTCATCGACTCAAGCAAGAACGAGTGAAACAAAATTTGAGTATTGATGATGTGTCAAACGAGCTTTTCATTTTGAATCGTCACCTAGAAGCGATAGAAGCTGAAAACTTTAAATCTTTACCTCAAATTGCATTTACACGTGGCTTTGTATCAAACTATGCTAAGTTTTTGGGGTTAGATGCTGAACAGATTATTGAAAGCTTTAATCGGGCTTATCCTGACGAATTAAGACGCAAAAATGTAGATGATATCGAATCTCCGCTAAAGCCTATGGGGACTTTACAGCGTGAAGGCGGACGATCGTTACGTATCAATCCATTACTTATCTTAGGTTTAATTGGGTTAATTATTTTGGCCGTATTTTTAATACGTACTGTTTCGAATGCACGTGATGCCAGTCAAGCAGATAATGAAAATATCGAATTGATTGATGATTTTTCTGATGATGAGCAATCGGCTGGAGCCGCTATTGATAGCTCCGTTAGCAGTAGTGGCAGCGCCCTAGATTTAGATGACTCAGTTGCAGCCTCTGGATCTGCGCTAGGTATTGATAACTCAGTAGTTGAGACAAATACTAATGCGGATGATGCAATGACCCAAACTAACTCGGACAACCTTGAAAATTCGACACTTGATTTTTGGGTAAGAGATAACACAAACATAGAAGTGGTTGATGCCACAGGCAATACCTTACTATCGGGCGTGCAGCCTCGAGGTGGCTATAAATTACAGGGTAAACCACCATTTAAAGTTCAAGTAGACGCCGTCTCTAATGTTACTCTAAACCTTAATCAAGTCCCAATTAAATTGAATGACTATTCACAAGATAATAAAGCTAACTTTAGTCTGTCTCCTTAACAACAGATGACTCAATATAGTTTGAGTTCTTATATAGCTAACCGCTTTAAAAGTTGCGTATAAGTAAAATTAAGAAGTTGCACACAAGTATAAATTAGTAGTGAAATAAAGAAGTAAAACAAAAGTGATATTGTTAAGGCTGCTTTTTTAAATTGCAGCCTTTATCTTATAATAATTCCCTACAATCATGGTCATATAATAAATTATAATATGACGTTTCAGCGTAAAATACATCTCTATCACGTTACGAATCCTATATTTTTCAGTCAACTGAGAAGCACTATGTCCTTACCCTCTCCTATAAAACGTAAAATCACTAAAAAAATCTATGTTGGCGACGTCGCTGTGGGTGGTGATGCGCCCATAAGTGTACAAAGTATGACCAATACTGACACGTGCGATGTAGAGGCTACCGTCGCTCAGATCAACCGCTGCGTTGATGCAGGAGCAGATATGATGCGGGTATCTACACCAACGATGGATACGGTAGCCGCATTTGCAGAAATAAGAAACCGTGTTGATATCCCACTAATAGCCGACGTACATTTCGATTATAAAATAGCACTTGCTGTCGCAGAAGCAGGGGCGGATTGTCTACGTATCAACCCAGGAAATATTGGTAATGACGCCAAAGTTAGAGAGGTGGTTGCCTGTGCGCGTGATTACAACATACCTATTCGTATTGGCGTAAATGCAGGCTCTCTTGAAAAAGAAATTCAACGTAAATATAAAGAGCCAACCGGTGAGGCTATGGTAGAATCAGCCATGCGTCATATTGATATTTTAGAGCGATTAAACTTTGACCAATACAAAGTTTCAGTAAAAGCCAGCAATGTGTTCTTAACACTCGATGCCTACCGTCTGTTGTCACAAAAAATTGATAACCCGCTACATCTTGGGGTGACAGAAGCGGGTATTTATCGAACAGGTACGGTAAAGTCAGCGATCGCATTAGGCGGTTTACTGCTTGATGGTATCGGAGATACTATCCGTATCTCTTTAGCAGCTGAACCTGAGGATGAAATTAAAGTAGGATTTGATATTTTAAAATCTCTAGGTATCAGAGCAAATGGTATTAACTTTATCGCCTGCCCAAGTTGTTCACGTCAAGAGTTTGACGTTATTAAAGTGATGAATGAGCTTGAAGCGCGTTTAGAAGATGTTCGTATTCCTATGGATGTGTCCGTTATTGGGTGTAAAGTCAATGGGCCTGGCGAAGCGAAAGAGTCTAATATTGGTGTTGTTGGCGCTTCACCTAACTCATTGGTTTACCTTGAGGGTGAAAAAAGCCATTTGATTGATACAACCACTCTGGTGGATAATATAGAAAAGATGGTGCGTGAGCGTGTCAGTAAAGCAGAACAACTAGCTGCTAACGAGATATTACGGGTCGATGGTAACCAGTTTTGATAGTTACCTATCTTAATAATTACCCATCTTAATAGTTACAAGTATTAATAATTGCCCGTCTTAAAGCGGCTCAAGATAACCGACTTGCCTTTTAACTTACATGATAAGTTTATTTAAGACAGCTCTTTTGTAATAAAACAATAAATAATAAGATAAATATTGGGCAACCATAATGATTAAATCAATTAAAGGATTTAACGACATTCTGCATGTCGCAACCTCAACAAGCTTTGCGAGTGGAGATTGGCGACACTTAGAAACGATATTACGTGAGGTATTGGATCAGTACGGCTACGAAGAGATCAGACTGCCTATCGTTGAGGAGACGCAGTTATTTGCCCGTGCTATTGGGGATGCCACTGACATCGTTGAAAAAGAGATGTTCAGCTTTACAGATAAGTCAGATCCACCCACTCCCATTACTTTACGTCCAGAGGGTACTGCGGGAGCAGTTCGCGCTGTCATCGAGCATAATTTACTACGCGGTGAAAGTCCTAAGCTTTGGTACATGGGACCCATGTTTAGATATGAGCAACCACAAAAGGGTCGTTACCGTCAGTTTCACCAATTAGGTGTAGAGGTGTTTGGCTGTGAACATGTTGATGTTGAAGCAGAACTCATAGCCATGACCCATATGATGTGGAAGCGGTTAGGCATCGACCACGAGCTTACACTTGAGATAAATAGCTTGGGAGAGTCTGATGAGCGTTTGGCTTATCGTGACGCGTTGGTAGAATTTTTAACTGCTAAAAAAGACACTTTAGATAGTGATAGTCAACGCCGCCTGACGACGAATCCTTTACGTATATTAGACAGTAAAGACAAAAATACCCAAACTATATTAGCAGACGCGCCCCAGTTATCAGATTATTTAGGGGAAGAAAGTCGCGAACATTTTGAGCTATTGCAGCGCTATCTAAAAGCACTGGGAATAGACTATACTATAAACCCGAAATTAGTACGCGGGCTAGACTACTATAACAAGACTGTATTTGAGTGGGTAACAGATAAGCTCGGTGCTCAAGCGACAGTCTGTGCTGGAGGACGGTATGATGGCTTGATTGGTCAGTTAAAATCTATTGGCAAATCTGCCGATAAAGCAAGTAAGATCAAATCTGATCCAGGCGTTGGCTTTGCTATGGGGCTTGAGCGCTTATTATTGTTAGTCGATGCGGTAAACCCACTTCCTACTAAGCCTGTTTGTGACGTGTTTGTCGTCGTACATCCTGATTGGTATGAAGCAGGTTTGATTTATGCCCAGTCATTACGTATGGCGCGCTATGATTTAAGCGTTAAAATGTCGAGTGCGACTAGCTTAAAGTCGCAGATGAAAAAAGCCGATAAGTCAGGCGCGAGCCTTACTGTCATCATTGCTCAAGATGAAATAGAAAGTGATACAATCAGTGTTAAGACTATGTCCACCGGTGAGCAAGAACGTCATGACCGTCTGTGGTTACATGAAGCGGATAACTATTCTTCGGCAACTAAACTCAAGTAACTGACTTTAAGTAACTGACTATAAGTAACTTGAATAAAGTAACTGGATCAAAGATCTAGTCGTATAGAAGTCTGTCGGAGAAAAATCACTTCTTGATTGACAGTGATTAGTGATGTTCTTGATGTTAATTTTTTCAAAATAATGATTGTCCAAAAAGCTAATTGTTTAAAAAGCTAATTGTTTAAAAATTATTTAGCGATCGGTAAGAAATATTATATAACTTAATTTAAAGATTTAACCACTAGGTAGAATTATGGCCAAACGTCCCATTACCGTATCTTCTGATGCAAATGATCCTAATAACGATCAACAATCTATGGAAAAGCTAAAGAAGTCTGCGGGCTATATATTAGGCATTATCGTAGTGGCTTTGGCAGCATATTTTGGATGGAGTTACTTTCAAAGCTCATCGGTAAAAACGGACACCGTAGCCGCCGAAAAATATGCCCTTATAGATACGATGATTGAAGATCTAAGATATAATCCTAATATTGATGGCTCAAATGATGCAGCGGTACAACAGTTGAATGATCAAATTGATGCTCTAGTGGCAGACCATGGATCAACTATTTACGCATGGCAAGCTTTAATGATTAAAGCCCGTCTTGCGGTAGACATTGATGATTTTGAAACTGCAAAAGAGGCGCTTAATAAGGCCATGCAAATTGATTTAAAAGACGCAGGCCTTCACGCCATTACCCAATTACGCTATGCCACTGTATTACTTGCCAGTGGTGATATTGAAGCGGCTTTACATCAGGCTTCAATCGATGTGCCAGTACCTTTTGAGCCAACACAGCAAGAGATATTGGGCGATATATTTATAGAGCAAGGTAAGCAAGATGAAGCGGTACGTGCTTACCAAAATGCTTGGAGCTTATTATCTAAACGACAAGAAGAACGAGAGGTTTTGCGTCTTAAGCTTGAAAGTTTAGGGGTTAATCCTGAACCAATTGAACTTGGACCTCAAATAGTCAGTCAATCTAATATGACGCCGTCTGGGATACAAGAGGTTCCTTAAGCCGACACCGAAGTTGAAACTGAATCTACTACTGAATCTGAAGGATTGGTTAAGACTCAGAGTGAAAGTGCAAATACTGATCCATCTGGAACTAGCTCCTTAGAAGATGCTTCTTCAGAAAATACGTTAGAAGAAGTAGAGCAATAACTTTAAAGTAATTTATTAGGGGCTGGCTGTATTAGATAATTGCCCCCATACCCATAGAGTTTATTTAAAAATTAACAGAGCCGAGACCATTATGCATACTGATAAAGCCAAAACGTCACTGACCCAAGTCATTACTCAAACTTCTCTGATTGGTGTGTTTTGTGCCGCTATTGCCGTCTCGACAGGGTGCAGTAAGACGATCAAACCTGAGGTGAATAAACCCTCCAAATTAGTACAGCTTGAGCAGAGTTTAAAGGTCATCGATCCTGTGTTCCAAACATCCTTAAAGGGTCGTACTAAGCTTGCAGAGGTAAACCGCTTTAATGTAGGATTTGATGGTCGTCAAGTTGTAGCAGCCTCTGGTTCAGGTAATGTTGAAAGCTACGGTTTAGATGGCGAAAGACTATGGAAAGCTAATGTGAACGAGCCTATAGTTGGGGGCGTAGCCTTTGATAGTGCAAGTAAAACTGCTGTAGTCAGCACTAAGTCTGCACGAGTTATTGCTTTTGATACCACAACAGGTAACGTCAAGTGGGAAAGTAAGCTTGGCGGCACCGTGCTATCTCCTGCTTTGATTCATAATAATCGCGTGGTGTTATCGGGAAATGATGGTGTTATGTATGGTCTGGCTTTACAGACTGGCGCTGTTATATGGCAGTACACCACTCAAGCCCCTGCGATAAGTGTACGAGGTAGTTCATCACCCATATTACTCGGTTCGCAATCTGTACTTATTGGCGGCGCCGATGGACGTCTGCATGCTGTCGATATCGAAACAGGTATACCTGAATGGAACCGCAGAGTGGGCATTCCATCAGGAGCCAGTGAAGTGCAGCGTATGACAGATGTTGATGGTACTCCGGTCATTGATAATGGTCAGCTTTATGCAATCAGCTACAGTGGCCAATTAATTGGAGTTGATTTGGTCAATAGTCAAATCATGTTCCTCCAAGAAGCCGCGAGTCGCAATAGCGTCGCCGTTGTTGGTAATGCGGTTATCGTAACGACATTGGATGGTATGGTCATTGCCTATCATCGAACGACGGGAGAGCTAATGTGGAAGAACGATGCACTTGCTTATCGTAAGCTGAGTAATCCACAACTAATAGGTAATTATATAGCCATTGGTGATTTAGATGGCGTGATTCATATCCTATCTCCAGAAAGTGGACGTATTATGAGCCGTACAAAAACAAAGGGCGCTATCAACAAACTTAGTAGTGTTTCAGATTATTTATTATCGCAGACGACTTCTGGGCAAGTTAATGCATGGCGGTTAGTACGGTAAACTGTCTTTATTACATGTGTTTAGCTAGTTATTCGTTTAGTTATTCGTTTAGCAAGTTATAAGCTTAGCTAAGTTTCCGTTTAATGATGTAACCGTTTAATGAAGTACTCGGTTAGCGGTTATCTGTTTAGCTGATTTTAATAACCAAAGGTTCGCTGTCGTAAATATATAGCCCTGTAGAAATATCTTTAAATTCTAATAGTGTGTAAGGCCAAGCTTCTAACTTCGCTCGTCGCCTAGCCAATTCATCTTTTCTTAGGTTAGGATCTAGTACAGGCGTGGTTGAACGCATTAGAAAGCTTGCCTCGTAAAATGGACGATGTGTAAACCATTCAATATAATGAGCAGGACGCAGCTTATCTACATTTAATGACTCAAAGTCATCGCGGTTATTGATATAACACCAGTTATGCATAGGGAAGCTTCCATTTAGCCACTCTGGTAACACGCGTTTACGTTCATCAAAGGGTTTAAAAAACCGACCTTTTAACACAGCAAAGCGCTTGTCGATCTTTACCTTTTCATAAAAATCCAGATCTACCCAAACGCTACGAAAAGGTTTGGTTTGCATATGTACTAACTTACGCTCAAGCGTATCGCGTGAATTGATACCTACCCAGTCTGAAAAATCATAAGGCGCACTACCCAAATAAAATTTAACTGCCAGTTCCCAATGTTCAATATCCATGGTGTCATGGTTGCGTAAGATAAAATCAAGTTCACCTGTAGTTTCAAGTCCTTTATATAATTGAATATTATGAGCTACTACCTCAAAAGGGTGCAAATTGAGTCGATAGCCATCTTCTAGCCAATAATGCAATAACCCTTCAAAATGAAAGCCAAGCCGATACGGGCTAGGCCTTGACATTAGGTAACGGGTTAAGTCTTGATAAGCTTCAGTATTATCAAGCTCATGTAGACGAGAGGCATAACTGTCATATTGTTCACGCCAAAAGTCAATATCGTGTACATTTATGATAGGAGAAACCAAATCGGGGTGGGGTGATACCCAATGGGTCAACGCATCGGGACATGCCAATGCAAACGCTAAGTCGCGTACAAATGGGCGGTTGTAAGTCTGCCAAGGTGCAGTAGCTGTAGATGGCTGATTTGAGTCTGTTAGCATGTGTGATAAGGTCTATTTCAATTAATAAATACGTATAATAGCAAATAAAGATTAGAATATAACTAGGGCGTGGTGACCCTTCAAACAGGGCGCTTGAGTTTTGAGGTCACTGTGCCAGCAGCAGCATACAATCTAAGGTGAATAAATGAGCGGCAATAATACTCATCAAAGTGCGCTAGTGATAGATACCGAAACGGATCAAGGGCGCAATCCTAGACCCATTCAGGTAGCAACGATAGATGCCATAACGGGTCATGAATGGATGTCATATTTTAACAGCGGGCGTTCTATATCGCCGGTAGTGACCAAAATTCATGGCATCACAGATGAGGATGTGGCGGGACTAGAGGCGTTTAATCTCAATAAGATGACATTGACAGATTATCTTATAGGTCATAATGTACGCTTTGATTGGGGTGTGATAGGTAGACCTTCTGTAAAACTCATATGTACAGTACGTCTTGCTCGCGTAGCCTTTCCAGAATGGCATCGATATTCGCAATCAAAATGTATCGAACAGCTTATCGGAACCGAAAAAGCTGCACAAATGACTGCGCACGCACATGATGCCTTAGGCGATGCACGTATGTGCTATTTGCTCTATCAAGCCTGTTGCGAACGGCTAAAAATAGAAGTAACTGACTTTGCAGCGGCACACAAAATATCTAATAATGCCAAACCGGTAACGCGTATGCCTTTTGGTAAACATAAAGGCAAGCTTGTGAGTGAGCTGCCCATCCATTATGCAAGATGGATGCTAAAGAATATACCTAACTTAAAGCCATCATTATATTCGGCATTACAGCGGCGTATTGACAAAGAAGCGGACCAAAAAGCTAATCTTAAAACTGACCAAAAAGCTGAACAGCAATCTGTCATTGAAACCACTAAAAAATCTGACAAAGAAGCTACTATAAAAGCTACAAAGAAATCAAATAGCCCTCAAAACAGTCCTTAAAATAGCAATTAAAATAGAACCTACTACTAACGCTGGCAAAGAATTAATAGCTAAAGCTTCGCAAACAGCATACTCAATAAGTTCTATCTAAACTTTATGATATTAAGCAGTTTTAGGGTCACTACGTTTATCATGTGACTCATGACTGTGAGATAGTATCCAGTCTGTAGCCATCTCCCACAAGTGAGGGGCTTTAGCATACACTTTACGACTAAAGTATTTCATGTGACCGATTGAGCTTACCCCTAATTCTTTAGGATCAAACATGCATTTTTGGACAGGCATGGCGGTAAATACGGCAAGCATGTCCTCTAAGTTTTTAGCATTAGCGATATCATCATCCGTAAAGTTAACCCATAACCCAGGGATATCAAACTCGTTATAATAGTGGGTAAAAATAGTATCACCGAAGGCTGTTTTTACATACCCTTTGCCATTACACCAGTCTCGCCACTGTTTTGCAACGCCACGCGGTAGGGGTTGTCCCATACCAAATTTGTGAGATGGCGTATACCCAAGCAGCGTATTGCTTACTGGAATAACACCATCCATAAATAATATGGCTTGAGCTTTAAAAGGCATGTCCATATTCTTAATACGTCCAGATGAACACGAGACATTAAACACCGAAGATAAAGCCTTGTAATTAGGCATCAGACCTATCAGCTGACCACCAGCGCTATGGCCAACTAAATGATAACTGGCATTTGGAAACTCATCTTGTAGCACCTCCAATATGGAGGTAGCATCATGACGCCCCCAAGTTATTAAAGACGCATCACATTTTGATAACTCACCTATTAATGAGTCGCCAATCCCTTCATTATCATAGGTAATGACTGCAAACCCTTGATCAGCGAGATAACTTGCAAAGCTGTTATAAAAAGAGCGCTTGATACCTGTGGCAGGCCCTATCATAACGGCATTGCCGATGTCCTCATGACTCGTATTGCTAGGGACATATAAACTGGCAGTTAAGGGCTGATTACGCTCAGTAATAACAGTCAAGGTCGTTTTATTAATCGGCGATGGGGTATTGTTAGGTGTTGACGGTTTATTCGATTCAGTTAGACTTTTTGCTTGAGTTTTTTGTGCGGTATTCGTATTGTTCATAATTACTGCCCTGTAAGTATTGTCTTATTTAGTTATGGTTCAGGTCGTAATGATTTAAAATATCTATCATAAGAGATTTACGCTAAATTAGGTATAAAAGTTTTGAAATCATTAACTGTCACCTCGCCATTGAATGTCATCTCGCAAAGCTATGAAACATAGTGAAAAGGTTTGCCTAATCAGACTATGATATTATTAATGATTAATTATATAGACGATAAAGGTTGTTCTAAAACCTCTCTTATGAATCAATAGCCACTAAGGTGTTAAAATACTTTAACAATTCAAACGTATGATAAAATTTTAAAATAATATAAAAAATTGAACCCAATAATTCATGATGATATAAGGTGATAAGATATATGAGCCAATCTGTAATAGATTCTGCCGAAAATGAAAAAAATAGTCCTAAGATATTTACCAGTAAAGATGTTGAGCACGTCAGTGACGTTGTTGATAAGACGTCAATGGATCAACCCTTAGTTGCTGTGTATTGCGGGTCTCGTGTTGGCAAAAATCCAGTTTACGAAGCGGCGGCTAGAGAGCTGGGAACGGCACTTGCAGATAACAATATGGGGCTTGTATATGGTGGTGCAAGTATAGGTCTAATGGGCGCTGTAGCAGATACAGTGATTGAAGGTGGTGCGCATGCTGTGGGGGTAATACCTAACTTTATGTTGAATCATGAAATCGCACACGAAGGGTTAAGCCGATTACATTTAACGGATACCATGCACACGCGTAAAGCTATTATGGCAGAATATGCGGATGCTTTTATCACGTTACCCGGCGGTTTAGGTACATTAGAAGAAATCATGGAGATTGCCACATGGCGTCAACTGTTTCAGCATGAAAAGCCGATGGTTATTTTAAACATTAATGGTTTTTATGACCCATTAATAGCACATCTTAAGCACACTGCTGCAGAAGGGTTCATGAGTGAACAAGACCTTGATAGGCTGGTCGTATGTAATGACATCAACTCAGCCATGGAATTATTAAGTAAGGTCGTTCACATAGTCAATCCCATAGCCACTCACAAAATTTAGATTATGGCTTTAGGTACTGATTGAATATATTTTGTAAACCTGTTTTATCATCGATTCTGTTTTATCATCAATATAGCGTGGTTTGCAATAATTTATTAAGGACGCTTTTAAGTATAAATTTAAACGCTATCTATAGCATATATGCTTTTATCAACCCTGACATCGCTGGCGGGTAATCACGCTTTTCAGCCAATGTCAAAGCAAGCTCATCAATTTGACGCGAGGTGGTATTAGATAAGTAAGACCACTTATGATGATGCCGTGCATCAAATTGTTCAGGGTCTTCAACTATCAGCTGTTGAGAAGTTAACTGTTCAACGATGTCGTCCGCTGCGGTAAGAGCAGAAGATGCTTTCACATTTTCAGCTCTTGCATAATTCAGGTCTGGGTATAAGCTGACATCGGCAACTCTTAAAGCATCATTTTTACCTGGAATCTGTTGTCCTCCGTATAACGCATTATTAGTCGGATTTGCGGTTGCAAAATTTGGAACAAATTCACTAACTTGTTCAATGGCGCGCTCACTACGACTTTTTAGGGTTTCTGGATTCCAGCCTTCATCAATATAGTCTATAAATTTTGGCTTAAGTTCTGGCTGTGCATCGTCTTCGGTATTTGCCACTAGTCCATCATTAAAGAGTGTTACTGCTTTATTCATACTGTGTATTTGATAATACCCTTGTGGGTATGGGGTCAGTTGGACCATACCATGAGGCGTTCCTCGCTCGCCATGTATGATAATTTCAGGTAACCTAAGAGCGTCATTGACAGACTCCATATTTGGAACTGATTGACTGTCCCAATGCGTAATGTAAGAGGCTTTAAATTCAACCATCCTTTCTACAGGTACGCCTACCATGTTATCAATGACGCCAGTCCTAAAACCACACGCATTGATTAGATAATCAACGGTAACACTACCTTCGTTTTGTTCATCATTATCAGTGTCATTCTGGGTAGCATTCGATTCAGCGCTACTATTTATAGCGTTAATAGTTTCAGAGTTACTGGTTTCAGTTTGGCGCGTTTTAGTTTGGTTAAAGTTAATAAAATCAATTTGCCATTTATCTACCTTAATGTCTTGGTTGTCTGCGTCTGTGGCAAGAGAGTTGCTAATAGAGGCGTGGATAGAGTCACTGCTAGAGGGACTGTTAAAAGTATCGTGGGAAACTTCTTTAGTGTCAGTTCTCTTAGTATCATTTGCGATAGTGTTAGGAATATCAGTTACATTAGTAACCTCAGTGTTTAACATCAGATTCATATTAGGATAGTTGTTTGATGCTATCTGAGCCGATGCCGCCAATCTAAATATGTTCCAGCCGTATTCTCTGACGGCAACTATAGGATACTTTAACTTGTCTAGATCTAATTGAGCCGCCGCAGCCGCTACCCATTCGTCCATATGTTTAGGTAATTCACCCGCTGGTAGCGAATGTGATTCAATTAAAGTTTCTAACCTGTCACGATCATAAAGTTTGTAATAGTCTTCAGGTTCGCCCAGTACTTTGTTTGCTGGATCTTCAGCAATCATGTTACTGTATTCTTGAGTGAGTAACTGCAATCTGGGTACCAAATCTTGAGGATCTCCAGGGTCTCGTTTGGGTATGGCAATGACTGTTGGGCGGACATCGATACTGTGTGGGTATAGTCTTAACATATCTATAGATTGTTTAAGAAGCTCGACACCGTCTTCATCGGGTATATCGCGGTATAAATTACCCCCTGCATGTAAGTGACACATAGGCGGCCCATCGATTAAGCTTGCTTTTGTTTCAAACAAATACGTCTCTACACCTAAAGCTGCCAAGCGTAAAGCGATTGTTGAGCCAGCAACACCGCCACCAACGATACCTACTTTAAAAGCACTATTAGACTGAGAGTAGCTATTTTTGCTAGCAGATGAAGTTTTGGTTTGAGCTGGGTTGTTCATGGTTGATTGTGCGTCTGTACCGTTTAAGTGTGATTTTTCCATTATATTTATATTCTACCTAATGCGTGAATTTTAAATGTTTGGTATTAAACTTGGGCGTATCCCTAATTGATACTCCTAAGATTGCTGGCAAAAAATGGCTATATTCTCGCTAATCTTTGCAAATTTTAAGAAAATATATTTATATTCTCTGCAAAATTTATGTGATTAGCAAAAATCTATCTTATTTTTAGCCTCACCAACCAAATATGGATACGCCCTAGATATTTTTGTTATTTATAATCAATTATCGAAATTAATATTAGTATGGATTGTTTAAAAAGACTTACATTACATTAAGCAAATAGCATACCAAATCTAGTCAAGCATGACTGTTGTACCGAAGTAGTTGACTGTGGCATATATATAATCCATGTCTATAATTTGCAACTTAAAATTATAAAATACATTGAATCTAATAAATGAGTTAGAGATGAGCAAACAATACCTTAAAAGTAAAAAACAATATCGAAAGAAGCGAAGACAACCGTACCCAAGGCATAATCAAAATAAACACTGGTTATTGGGTGCGGGGTTTTTTGTGGTATTAGCAATATTAGCGTTAAACAACGATATCAGCTGGGGCGTTTTAGGTTGGTATATTGCGGTAAGTATAGTGACTTATTTTATCTATTATAAAGATAAGCGCGCCGCGCAGCGAGGGTCTTGGCGTATTCCAGAGATAACCTTGCATTTATGGAGTCTGATTGGGGGATGGGTAGGTGCGCTAATTGCACAAAATTCGCTACGTCATAAAACAAAGAAATCAAGTTTTAAAACCGTTTATTATCTCACGGTTATTTTAAATTTGACGGTATTAATATATTTGATGTTAAATGCGCAGCATATCAATCTTTAGACAACCCCTAGACTTATTAATACGGTATTAGAAGTTAGGTTTAATGAACAATAAAGAAGCTAAGACATTAGCGCAATCAACGTTTCACTTATTGTTTTTAATCCATTAAACTTTTAAGAGTAGTAGATAAAGGTTTTCTGATTATTAGGGTCTGTTGAACATTCAAATATTAGGACTGCTGATAGCTAAAATTGTTCCAAACTAGGCATAAACCGACGATAATGCCCGAAGCGTATTGGACCTTAGCTAGGTTTATAACAACGTTTGGGGCAATTTTAGCATCAGCCCTACGGGGCGGGTCTATTTTTTGTCAATATATTGTGAAATTTTCTAACTTAGAATAACTAAGTGTCTAAAATTTCCCTGCATATTGTCTAAAAAATAACCGCCGCCAGTTCCATATTTGAATGTTCAACAGACCCTAGTATAAAACAAAGCTTTTTCACCATGCTCAGTTTTTTACATTTCACGAGTAATCTACATGTCAAGTGGGATAAACTTTTTTGAGGTTTAAATAAAAGAGATCAATTATGATCTCTTTAAAGTCTATATACAGGGAGGAATATGCAAATATGAATTATGAATACATTCCGAGTCTATTTGTACTCTGATTTAAACTAAACATCTAAACTAAACATTTAAACTAAACTTTTAGACTAGGTATCCAAACTAAAAATAAAAACAGCTGATTTAATCAAGGCGATATTTAGCATTTCTTTTACTTTCTAAAAATAGCATATCAATCACGGCCATGGCAACACCAATACAAATGGCAATATCTGCAATATTGAAGATAGGGTAGTGCCATACATCTGCGTAATGCACATGGATAAAATCGATGACTTTACCAATACGTAGTCGATCTATTAAATTACCAATAGCACCGCCTAATATCAACGCCAAACCCATATTCAAAAGTTTGGCTTGTCTTGGTGCCTTTAATATATAGCTGATTAATAGGATAGATATCACGACAGATATTCCCGAAAAAAACCATTTTTGCCATCCCCCTTGATCCGCTAAAAGACTAAAAGCAGCGCCATAGTTATAAGCCAAGGTCCAGTTTAAAATGGGTTCTATAACTGGTATAGGTTCATGAAAATTAAGTTTGGTATTCGCTAGCCATTTGGTCCATTGATCCAATCCTATCACTACAAGGGCCAATAAATACCAGGTCCATGCTTTACTGCCATTAGGTATTAATTTTGGTCGCTTAAGAGCACTAGGCTCAATGCTAGCATAAGCAGGGTTAGGCTGGTCTGATTCGGCCTCTTGCATGACAATTTGCCTCTCTTCAATATGATTAGGCATAGTAACGTACCTCTCCTGGGCCTTCAATATTGGAGACACAGCGCGTACAAATTTGATTATGTTTTGGATCTGAGCCGACATCAGTACGTACGTGCCAACAGCGAACACATTTTGTACCTTCTGCTGCAGCAACTGTTACGCGCAGGTTTTCCATATCTGTATTTTCACCATATACATCCCCACCTTGTCCGCCAGTTTCGTTAGCCGACGCGTTAGAATTTAAAGGCAATAATTTGGCTGAGCTGGTGATAAGGACAAATCGCAGCTCATCTTGAAGTTTCGCCAAGCTATCATAGACCTCGCCTGCAGCATAAATAGTGACACCAGCGGATAAGTTGGCATTGATTAACTTCGCTTCACGAGCGCTTTCGATGACTTTATTGATGGCATCTTTGGCTTCTAAGATGACCGCCCAATCGTCCTCGCTAATCTTATCCATAACAAAATCAGGCAACTTATACCAGTCTTGGGTGAACACATAAGCATTCACGCCCGTTGCGTTATCTTTTAACAATACTTCCCAAGCTTCTTGAGCAGTAAAGCTTAATATAGGCGCAATCCAGCGTAACAAGGCATGCGCAACATGGTACATTGCCGTTTGCGCTGAACGGCGCGGTTTGCCATCATTCATCGTAGTATATTGACGGTCTTTAATAATATCTAAGTAGAAGCCACCTAAGTCTTGTGAGCAAAACGCAGTCACTTGTTGTGTCACTTGGTGGAAATCCATCGCATCATAAGCGTCAACAATAACTTTTTGAGCTTTTTGCGCACGATGCATAATGTATTTATCCATACTCACCAGCTCTTCCATCGGTAAGCTATTGGTCTCTGGATTGAAGTCATCAGTGTTGGCTAATAAAAAGCGTAGCGTATTGCGGATACGGCGATACATATCGGTTGCACCCTTAAACGCTTGTTTACCCGCATTCATCTCATAACGGTAATCACTTGATGCAATCCACATGCGCAGCATATCAGCACCAGTTTTGTTGATTTCATCTTGCGGATTAATAATATTACCTAAAGACTTACTCATCTTACGGCCATTTTCATCGACCACAAAACCATGCGTCAGTACTTGCTTATAAGGTGCGCGGCCGTACATTGCCTCAGAGGTAAGTAGTGAAGTTTGGAACCAACCACGGTGCTGATCTGAACCTTCTAGGTACATATCCGCCGGATTTCTTAACGCATCATCTTGCTCTAGTACAGCAAAGTGCGTGGTGCCAGAGTCAAACCAAACGTCTAAGGTGTCAGATGATTTGACATAGTCTTTGGCATCGTCACCAATAAACTGCTCGGCATCTGCATCAAACCACGACTCAACACCGCCATTTTCAATCACTTGTGCAATGTCTTCCATGATTTCAAGCGTGCGGGGATGTAGCTCATCGGTGTCCTTATGCGTAAAGAACGGGATAGGTACGCCCCAAGTACGCTGGCGAGAGATACACCAGTCTGGACGACCATCAACCATGGCTTCAATACGGTTTTGACCCCAAGCTGGTGTCCAAGTCACGTTTGGAATATCGGTTAGTGTTTGCTCACGCAAAGTATTGCTACGACCGTCTACTTGATGGTCCATACGAATAAACCACTGCGGGGTAGCACGGAAGATAATAGGGGTTTTATGGCGCCAACAATGCGGGTAGCTGTGCTCCATTTTATAGTGCTTTAATAGATGACCGCTCTCACTTAATATATCGATGATTTTTGGTTGCGCTTTATAGATATGCTCACCAACAAACACTTCTGCTGTATCAAGATAAACACCATTACCAGCAACGGGATTGGTCACTGGTAAATCGTAGCGTAATCCAACCACGTAGTCATCCGCACCGTGTGCAGGCGCGGTGTGCACTAAGCCTGTACCGCTTTCGGTCGTAACATGATCGCCCAAAATAATAGGCACTTGTCGCGACTCAATGAGCGGATGTTGAGCCTTAATTAACTCAAGCTTGTCACCGGTTAGGGTGCTCACCACGCCTTCATTTTCAAACCCCAATGCGTTAAGAGCGTCATCAACCAAATCAGTTGCTAAGATGAGATTGCCTTTAGTGGTTTTAACCACGCTGTATTCAAAGTCCGCACTTACCGTAATCGCTTGGTTGGCTGGTAGCGTCCACGGTGTCGTGGTCCAGATGACCGCTAAGGTTTTATCAAAGTTGCTCTCAGGCAGAATTTGAGACGGATCAACGATTTCAAATGACACATAGATAGCGTCAGAGGTTTTGTCTTCGTACTCAACTTCTGCTTCAGCAAGTGAAGATGAGCAGTCCAAGCACCAGTTCACTGGCTTCATGCCACGCGTCACATAGCCATTGGCATAAATTTTACCCAGCGCACGTACGATATCGGCTTCTTGCTGGAAGTTCATGGTGAGGTACGGGTTTTCCCAGTCCCCGAACACCCCTAAGCGTTTAAAGTCAGCCATTTGTAAGTTGACTTGACTGCGAGCATATTCGCGGCACAGTCCACGAAATTCAGTAGCAGAAACCTTTTTTCCAACTTTACCTACTTTGGCTTCTACTTTTTGTTCAATCGGTAGTCCATGACAATCCCAACCGGGCACATAAGGAGCATCATACCCTGATAGCGTTTTTGATTTGGTAATGATGTCTTTCAGTACCTTGTTAACCGCATGGCCCAGATGAATCTGACCATTTGCATACGGAGGACCATCATGCAAAATATACTTTTCTCTTCCTGCTTTAGCGGCACGAATCTTGCCATATACATCATCTTCTTCCCACGCTTTTAGCCATTCAGGCTCGCGTTTTGCAAGGTTACCACGCATTGGAAAAGCCGTATCGACTAGATTGAGCGTGTCTTTATAATCAGGAGTTGAGTTTTTTTCTGTCATAGAAGTCGTCTTATTTAATAAAGTAAAAGCTGAGTTTATAACTGGGCAGTTAGGAGTATTAGGGAAGTTAGGGATACGGCCCAGATATACCCTTATATTAATATAGGTTTGATATATAAATGTAGAAACATTATAAGTTAAAACCACATCATAGTGAATCAAGTCGCTATCAGCATGGGTTAAGTTTATGGATTAAAACAATATAAGGTTAAACCATAGGACTAAAACCATTATTCAAATATCGAGAGTTAATCAGACGGTTGTAAGGGCTTTGCATTATTGTCTATATGCAACCAGTTACCCATGACCTCTACAAGCTCATCCACGCCCTCTTTTTTCAGAGATGAAAATAACTGAATAGAGAAGGGAAGGTCTAACTTCTCCATGACACGTTTGGTATTTAGCAAAATGTTTTTTGCAGGACCATATTTAAACTTATCGGCTTTGGTTAGCAGTACGTGCACAGGCAGTTCGCCATCTTTGGCCCAATGTAGCATTTGCTCGTCAAAAAACTTTAAGGGATGTCGGATATCCATCAAAAGCACTAAACCAGACAAACTTTCACGAGAAACCAAATACTCTTCAAGTTCAGTTTGCCATACCACCTTCATCTTTTCAGGTACAGCGGCGTAACCATAACCGGGTAAATCAACCAAACGCGCTTCTTTATTACCAATCGTAAAGAAGTTAATCATTTGAGTACGCCCAGGCGTCTTTGAGGAACGTGCTAATTGACGCTGATTGGTCAATACATTAATAGCGGATGATTTGCCTGCGTTAGAGCGCCCCGCGAAAGCAACCTCATAACCCACATCTGGTGGGCACAATTTAAAGGTCGGCGCAGACATCAAAAATTCAGTTTGCTCTAACCGTTTACGCGCCGATAAGTGCGATAAATCCTGCGGCTCAGTAGGTTGAGGTTCGACCTTTAATGATTTTTTATTCATAGTCTTTCTCAGATCGGGCTATTAAAAACTATTATTATAGCGATTCTTATGCGTTAATCCTAATTAGTTGTAAAGATATTGAACAACAAAAAAGTTTTATGAGCCTAATAAGCTTATAAAAACCCAATAGATAACTTTAATGATTGATATTCTAGAATAAATCACCATAATAAACGTATATTCAGTGAATATGTGTTTACTGAAAAATACTTAAGGTTCTTTCTATCAAATTATGTTTTAAGAGTCTTAAAGGATACCTCACTCTCAACTCTTTGCGTAGGCTGTGGCTTTAGCCCAGCGTATTTAGTTAAAAGATACGTTTTGATGTGCTAAATGCACCAACCTACATTTGGTTGTAATAAGTTGAGAGTGGGGTAAAGGATGTTTGCGAGTAATTGTTTACAAGTGATTGTTTAAAAGTAATTGTTTAAAAGTAATTGAGTACAAACAATTAGGTTAGTAAACCTTAGTTTAAACTTGCGACATCAGATATCAAGGAGACTACTTATGAGACTGTCTATGCGACCTTCCATTAATGTACTAAATGAAGTATCTATTAATAATGCATCAAATCATGATGTAGCAGGGTATGAACTCGTCCCTATACATAAAGTATCAACTGCTAAAATGATAAAAAATTTAAGGTTAATGGTTTTATCTGTGGTAGGAGTAATGTTTTGGGCGGCGCCTACGCTAGTAAATGCCAATATCGATACCATATATCAAGAAAGCTGTGCCACTTGCCATGACTCAGGCGCTTTCAAAGCACCTAAAACTGGAGATACTGCTGCATGGACGAAGTTGAAGTCGGAAAAAGGCATACCTAATTTGCTTAATACGGTAAAAAATGGGGGCAGACAGATGCCCGCTGGCGGGTTGTGCCCTGACTGTACCGATAAAGACTACGAAGCACTTATCGAATATATGTCTAATTAATAGGTATCTATCCCCTGTTTAAATTAAGGTTTTGTGATGGATAGGGTCTGTTGAACATTCAAATATTAGGACTGCTGATAGCTAAAATTGTTCCAAACTAGGCATAAACCGACGATAATGTCTAGACCTTAGCTAGGTTTATAACAACGTTTGGGATAATTTTAGCATCAGCCCTACGGGGCGGGTCTATTTTTTGTCAATATATTGTGAAATTTTCTAACTTAGAATAACTAAGTGTCTAAAATTTCCCTGCATATTGCCTAAAAAATAACCGCCGCCAGTTCCATATTTGAATGTTCAACAGACCCTAATACTAATCGAGGGTATTATTTGTACTCAGATTGACTAATATGTCACGGATAAGTAGCTATTATTACAAAACTATTGATATAATAATCCTATTAAATATTCTCTGTGAGTAGTTATAACGAAACTATAGCTCATAACCCAGCGTCTATAACCACATGGCCATTGAAAACAATCTGGTTATTAAAAACAATCTGGTTATTAAAAACAATGTTGTTATCAAAATCAACGTTGTCATTAAAATCAACGTTGTTATAAAGTTCAGCGTAGTTTTCAAAACTTTATTGGTTGGAGTGCAGGTTTTTATCTAAGATAGGTTTATCATTATTTTAGATAACTAAGAAGCAAAGCTTAAGAGGGGAGTTTCTTAAGGTTTTGAAGCTTCGAGTTGATAGTTTTAAATATAGTTACTTAGCTACCGCCTGAAAGACTTAGTAGGATTAGACTATAATGAAAAAATTGCTCGTTGTCACCAGCGTATTATTTGCCAGTATCAGCGCCCATGCAGTTATTACTGTTCCTAAATATGATGTTGAGGCAGCTAAAGATATTGTTGCTAACAACTGTAGTGCTTGTCATGGCGAGACTGGAATTAGTGTCATACCAACTCAGCCAAATCTAGCCGGACAAAATGTTCGCTATTTATACAAACAGCTTATGGATTTTAAAACCGGCTATCGCGTAAACGGTATTATGCAAGCGCAAATTGCTGGTTTATCACAACAAGACCTTGCGAATCTTGCAGGCTATTATGCCAGTCAGAAACCTTGGACTGCTTTCGCTGGTGATCCTGCTACGAGTGAAGAAGCCAATCACTTGTTCTTAGGCGGTGATAAGTCTCGTGGTATTATCGGCTGTGCAGGCTGTCATGATCCTAAAGGCGCAGGTAATGCATATGCTGCTTTCCCTCGTATTGGTGGTCAACATGAAGAATATTTAGGGTTACAGCTTAAAATGTTCCGTGCAGCAGGTCGTGAAGATGATGTGTCTAAAGATCAGATGCGTATCAATGATGCGGCTAAAGAAGGGGATAAGGGCATGATGCAAGTGGTCGCATCAAAATTATCTGACAATGATATTAAGATATTGTCAAAATATATTAGTGCCGTACACTAAACCTTACTTATATTTATAGCTATATAAGCTAAGCTATATAAAATAAGCTAAATAAATTAGGTTAAATATTTAAATAAATTAAAAATCGTTTTAAATACGTTATTTAACCCAATATTTTAAGTTATACAGCCATAAACCCCGTTTTCGGGGTTTTTGTTATTATATAATGGCATTATTTGTGCTACTACATTTGATACCTTTTCTTAAATCAACCTATCTTTGTCGAACTCGCCAAACCTACGAATGGTAGTTTTAGCACTCGTTATCCTCGATATGTAAATTTTAAGATTTGGTATGAGTTCGCTGATTATGGTTTATAGATTATTGGTCGATTTGATGTCTAATTAGGGGTTGCGGCCATGTAATGACACACATAAAGCGACATACAATATAAATACTATTCATAGCCGTGGGAATTACCATGTTAAACCGTTTTTCTTCATTGTTCATTGCTGCGTTATTGCCTTTGTTACTTTTTAGATGGTTTGTACCAGCACCAGCAGGCCAATTAGACTTTTGGTTAATGTGGCTTGTAGCAATGTTTGCCGTTGGCTTACCGTTATTATATGCAGAAATTGGTCTTGCGCATCGTAGCTTAAAGACGCCGGCTATAGGCATTCAGGAATTAACACGTCAAGCTGACACCTCAACTTTATGGCGAAGCTTTGTTTGGATTACGGTTATCTTGTCACTGTTGATCGCAAGCTTAAGTATTGATGCGGTGAGTGCAAATCTATTAAATGCCACGCAACAACTCGGTATGCAACTAAATGTTCCGAGCATAGCTATTGCTGGTGTGATGGTGGTTATTGCTGGGTTATTGAGCTTGCTAGGGGGCGTCACATTATTAGCGGCTATTGCGCTTATTGTCGCATCCTTTTTATTAGGCGCTATTAGCAACCTATCTTCTATCAGCATGGTCATGACAGAAGCAACTTTAGGAGAATGGGCAAGGGCGGTAACGCTTGCTCTTGTGACCGTAGGCGTAGGTTCGGGACTGTATTGGTTCACAAGCCCTCTTGTCGATAGCCATGAGGATCTAAATAAATCCTATGATCGTAACCCAAAAAAAGTAGCGACCAAAACGGTATTTCCCATTTGGATCGTTCAATTGGTTATAGGTAGTATAGCGCTGATTTTCAATACTGCGGTCTTGTCGCCAGGACTAACGCTGATCTATGCGTTAGGTGTGTTAGCTGCAGCAGCTTATTTTATCCATTATGCCAGTACTCAAATTGCCACTCGATTTAATCGGTTTGGAATATGGATTGCGACAGTAATTAGCATTATTTTAACTCTTGTGATCGTCTCTATAGCCACACCTCAGATTCTAAGCGTGGCATTGGTTGTTTTAAGTATTGTGAGTGCCTTGATATTAGCCATATTCTCAGGATGGCTAATGAAAATTAGCCATATGCGCAAATCATTGAACTTTAGTTCTGAAGGGTTTTATAACCTATGGCGAGTAGCCATTCGTATCATTGTGCCAATATTAGTCATTAGTGCTATTGTCAGTTGGTTAATCGCATGAAAAACGATGTGATAATTAATACTTATTCAAGTAAAGATACTGATAAAAATACAGACACAGACACAGACACAAACATAGATGCGACATTGCCAGTGAGCTTAGCTTATGCAAAGTCGGCCAATGATCATCTTTATATCGATATGAAATTTGGAAAAAACACCACTATTTTGGAAGCACTGAGACAATTAGGCTTGCTCGATACTTTTCCTGATTTAAGACAGTGGTGCGAGGCTAATAAAGATAAGAATAAAGTTGACAACAAATCATGGCGAGTGGGTATTTTTTCACAAAAAAAACCGCTTAGTTATGTTTTACAAGCACATGATAGGATTGAGGTGTACCGACCGCTGACCATTGATCCTATGCGCAAACGCAAAAATAGAGCAA
This sequence comes from Psychrobacter sp. CX21, assembly GCF_057396255.1. Taxonomy (NCBI): domain Bacteria; kingdom Pseudomonadati; phylum Pseudomonadota; class Gammaproteobacteria; order Moraxellales; family Moraxellaceae; genus Psychrobacter; species Psychrobacter sp. CX21. The sequence continues at coordinate 78,172 of NZ_JBXYJG010000011.1, forward strand.
TTTTATAAGCTGTAGATTTATGCATTTAGTCTTATATGCATTTAATATATATGCATTTAATCTACATGCATTTATACCGAAATATACCTTCATGCATAACTTAACATGACATAAATAAGTATATTAATAAGTATAAACGACTACTTACTTTTAGCATAGCTGAAGTTTAAGTCATGCATGAATTTAAGGGATGTATACAAATCCGCTTTAAGCATAATTATTAAAAAAACATTGATTAAAAAACAATTATTTAAAAACTGTGATCAAAGCACAGTGAATGAAGTGGTTCTTAATACCAACGCTACTATTGGTTCACTTTTGGTAAAGTGTCCACACCTTCAATGCGAGTCACCACATTGGAGTCATCAAAATAGATAATTAAATGCTGCTTGGCATCACGGATAATTTGTTTGCCTTCACGAACCCCATATGTACCCGGCGTATAGTCGTAAATATAATCCCAACGATTAGGGGCTAATGAATCACGTATGGCAGGACTGCCAATCAGATAAGAGACCTGATTCTTATGCATACCAGGCTGAATTTGCTGCGCTTGCGCTTGCGTAATAGGCGTACCTTGAGGCAAATCAATTTTATAAACACTAAATACAGAGCAGCTTGCAAGAGTTAAGAAGCTTGATAAAGCGATAGGAAAAAGTAAAAATTTTAATTTATTCATAATATCACGTTTTAATAGTTACTCATTGTTTACTTGGCATGTGTCAATTAACATTGATGGTAAACGATTAATTGACTCGTAATTTATATTATTTAGACAAATGATACGTTAATTACTTGCAAATGCCTACCACTTAAGAGACTATTTAACTAATTTTGTTTTAATACATACTTTGAATATAATTTGCTAATAAGCGCTTATGCTAACTAAAGCCTAATAAACATTCACAACTATAAATATATAAGGAATGCTATGAAATTTACAAATCAGGATTTACGTAAAGCAGGGTTAAAGATTACTTTACCTCGTGTCAAGATACTAGAACTTCTTGAAAGCGCTGAACACCACCATATGAGTGCAGAGGAAGTTTATAAAGCTCTCATAGAACAAGGTGAAGATGTGGGTCTGGCAACAGTATATCGCGTTTTAACTCAGTTTGAACAGGCAGGTATCGTAGAGCGTCACAATTTTGAAAATAACTTATCTGTGTTTGAAATAATGACAGATGAGCATCACGATCATCTGGTTTGCGATATATGCGGTAAAATTATTGAGTTCCATAACGAAATTATTGAAAATGAGCAGCTAAAAGTTGCTCAGGAACATGGCTTTAGGTTATCAGGTCACTCATTGGTATTATATGGTATTTGTAATAATGTAGAATGCCAAAATATTGCCTCTAAATAATATTTTTGTATAAATCAAAGGAGCAAACCTGCTGGTTCGCTCCTTTTTTTACATTAAAACTTAAGCTTAAGCATACAGATTAGGATCAATGATCGATTGATAGTGCCATTAAATCTTCAGACCTATTATTATCTAATTTACTTTCAAGCTTAATTCTCAAGCGTAAATCATTAGGTGAATCTGCATTGCGAATGGCGTCTTTATAGGTAATTTTTTGTTGTTCGTGCAAGTTATATAATGCTTGATCGAAGGTTTGCATGCCCACTTCATTAGACCGTGCCATGAGCTCTTTTATCTCATTAATTTGCTTTTTACGTATATAGTCACTGACTAAGGTAGAGTTTAATAAGATCTCTAGTGCCGCATATCTACCATCTTCGTGTGCTGCGGGTATAAGCTGCTGCGCTATAATAGCATTAAGATTTAAAGACAAATCCATAAACAATTGATCATGACGAGTATATTCAAAAAAACTAACAATGCGATCTAATGTTTGACTGGCATTGTTAGCGTGTAAGGTTGCCAGTACTAGATGGCCAGTCTCAGCATATTGTAAGGCGTAGCTCATGACTTCACGGTTTCTAATTTCACCAATGGAGATTACATCAGGTGCTTGACGTAGCGTATTTTCAAGTGCCACTTCAAAAGACTCTGTGTCCACCCCCACTTCACGCTGAGTAACAATACAGCCCTCATGGTGGTGTTCAAACTCAATAGGATCTTCAAGAGTGATAATATGATCATTGGTCTCACGATTACGCAGACCTAACATCGCAGCAAGCGTGGTTGATTTACCCGTACCCGTGCCACCGACGATTAAAACTATTCCGCGTTTTGCTAAGGCTAGGTCTTTAATAACAGGGGGAAAGTTTAATTGTTGAAGGGTAGGGATTTTAGATTCAATCTTACGCAGCACCATACCTGCGCTGCCCCGTTGTATAAACGCACTTACTCTAAACCGAGTGGTTTGCGACTTATCATAGATAGAAAATTGCAGCTCTTGATGCCGATTAAACTCTTGACGCTGCTGCTCTGTCATACAGTTTAGTACCAGCTTCATACACTGTTCACTAGTAAGCGGTGTATTACCGACAGCTCTGATTGTCCCATTGATTTTGAGTGATGGCGGGGCACCTGCGGTTATAAATAAATCAGAACCATTTTTAGTAATAAAGGTTTGAAGCAAGTCGTTAAAATTCATGGCAGTTTAGCTCGAGATAAGAGTCGTTAATATCATTATGTAGTGATTACATAAATGAGTCTGGTTGTTTGGCATAAGGCTTAGCAGTTGCTAAATCAATCGTATTATTGTCCACAAGGTTTTTTAAAGACTTGTCTAAAGTAATCATACCTTCACTTGATCCCGTTTGGATAGAGGAGTAAATTTGCGCCAATTTGTTTTCTCTTATCAGGTTACGTACCGCAGTGGTTCCAATCATAATCTCATGTGCTGCTACACGTCCGCCTGTTTTTCTTTTGAGTAATACTTGAGACACTACTGCTTGTAAAGATTCAGATAGCATTGAGCGAATCATTTCTTTTTCTGCGGCCGGAAAAACATCCACAATACGGTCAATCGTTTTGGCTGCTGAGCTGGTATGTAAGGTGGCAAATACTAAATGTCCAGTTTCAGCCGCGGTTAATGCCAAACGTATGGTCTCTAAATCGCGTAATTCACCAACCAATATTACATCTGGATCTTCGCGCAAGGCTGAGCGTAATGCAGCATCAAAACTATGCGTATGACGATGAACTTCACGCTGATTGATTAAGCTTTGCTTAGAGTGATGTACAAATTCGATAGGGTCTTCGATAGTCAATATATGCTCTTTACGAGTCTCATTAATGTAATCTAGCATGGATGCAAGCGTTGTAGACTTACCTGAACCTGTTGGACCAGTTACTAAGACAATACCACGCTTATGACTCGATATCTTTCTAAATACCTCACCTAGCCCTAAGTTTTCTAACGTTAAAACTGACTCAGGTATCGTACGCAGTACAGCGCTCGCTCCACGGCTTTGATTAAAGGCATTCACCCTATAGCGAGATAAACCAGATATTTCAAATGAGAAGTCTGTTTCTAAATGTTCTTCATAGTCAGCACGCTGCTGATCAGTCATGACATCATATATTAAGCCTTGAACCATTTTATGGTCCATAGAGGGCATATTGACCTTAACCATATCGCCATCCACTCTAATGATGGCTGGCATGCCTGCTGATAAATGTAAATCTGAGGCATTGTGTTTATGCGCAAACCTTAACAGGCTTTCGATGCTAACAATTCCTTTTTCTGACACCGTATGGTTCCTTTTTAAATCTATGTCGGTTTTGATTAGATAGATGACTCATTTTTTAATTAAGCTCAAAGTTGTAAAATTCTTAAGTGCCACTATCATATCAAGGCTAAAAATAATTGTCAGATATTATTTCATTTACTTTTAATTTAAACTTCTATTAAATTTTGACGAAGTATATATTAAAATATAAGCCACTTTACATGGTGTTGCAAATTTACTGACGAGTGTATTAGAGAAACACTGGCGCTAGTGTTAGGATTATATGTAAATAGATTAATCGAGTATATGAAATGACAGCAACAAACCTTATAAAGAATTGGCAAAACGTACGTGACCAAATTTGTGAAGTAGAAGACTCAATATCTCAAAGTGATTTAATGGGAAATATTAATAAAAAAAATGAAGTGACTCTTTTGGCAGTCTCCAAAACCAAACCTGCTCAAATGGTGGCAGAATTAGCAAAGGCGGGTCAAGTTCATTTTGGAGAAAACTACTTACAAGAGGCGCAAGATAAAATTAATGAGGTCAATCACCTGTTGGCTGGTGACTCTGATCAAGCTGCCTCTAAACGGCTCGTATGGCATTATATCGGGCATATACAGCGTAATAAAACCCGCGATATTGCCAGTGCTTTTGATTGGGTACATACCATTGAAAGAGACATCATTGCCAAACGATTAAATAATCAGCGTCCTGATGATAAGGACAATTTGAATGTATTAATCCAAGTTAATATAGATAAAGAGGAGAGCAAATCAGGATGTATGCCAGAAGCGCTGAACGAGCTTGTCAAAACGGTTAAAACATATGATCGATTAAATTTACGCGGATTGATGATTATACCATCTACGGAAGATACGGGCGCTTTTGAGCGTACCAAAACGCTTTTTGATAACATTCGCCAAAGTCACCCTGAATTAACAATGTGGGATTCTCTAAGTATGGGAATGAGTAGTGACTTACAACAAGCTATTACTCAGGGTTCTACTATGGTGAGAGTCGGCAGTGCTATTTTTGGTGAACGTGAATAGAATCAAATACAATCAATTTAACAGATAATTTTGTTTTATAAAAAAGGGCTGCATATTGCGGCCCTTTTTTTAACTTTTAATTCTAAATTCATATAAAAAGCTAATTCGCTAAACTATTCTTCCGTTTTCCATCCATTAACAAGTGGATAACGACGCTCACGTCCAAAAGCTTTGTGACTAATTTTAGTACCAATAGGTGCCTGACGACGTTTAAACTCGCTATTATCTACAAGTTGTATGGTTCGACTGACCACGGCGGGCTCAAATCCTTTTGCAACGATATCTTCATACCCTAAATCATTATCAATATAGTCTTTTAAAATAGCATCTAAAACATCATAATCAGGTAAGCTGTCTTGATCCTTTTGGTCAGGACGCAGTTCAGCAGAAGGCGGGCGTGTTATTACACGCTCTGGTATAACATCGGAATCTTCTAAGCGATTACGATAGCTTGCAAGCGCATAAACCTGTGTTTTGTAGACGTCTTTAAGCACATCAAAACCACCAGCCATATCGCCATACAATGTCGCATATCCTACTGCCATTTCAGACTTATTACCTGTCGTAATGACCAAATGACCAAACTTATTAGAAAGTGCCATTAATATCATGCCGCGCGCTCGAGCTTGAATATTTTCTTCAGTAGTATCTGCTTTGGATTTGCTAAATAGGGGTGCGAGCGTATGACGAATACCATCGACAGCGTCGTGTATGGGACAGACAGTGTAAGACACATTCAAACGACGTGCCTGAGCTTGCGCGTCTTCTAGACTAATCTGTGAAGTGTACTCATAAGGCATCATAACCGCATAGACCTTATCTGCACCTAACGCATCAACCGCAATACATAAAGTCAATGCCGAGTCGATACCACCGGATAACCCAACGATAACACCACCAAATCCAGAATGATTAACATAGTCGCGTAGACCGACGACAAGTGCTTGATACATTTCAGATTCAGTACTCAGCTGCAAAGGTGCTTTGTCTTGAGTATCAAATTTACCTTGTTCAATATCATAGGTTGCATATAGGGTTTGCTCTAAAAACCTTGACGCTTCATGCGCCACTTGGCCGTTAGGCTGCACCACCATAGAACCACCATCAAACACTAAGTCGTCTTGGCCACCTACCGCATTCACATATACGATTGGAATGCTATTTTTAGAGGCACGTTCATTAAGCATGGCTTGACGAACAGACTGTTTGTTCGATTCAAAAGGAGACGCATTTATACTGATAACTAAATCAGCGCCTTGATCTTTTAAAGCTTTAAGCGGCTCTTCTTGCCATAAATCTTCGCAGATCAGTAGACCTATGGTCACCCCTTGATAATCAAACAAGACTTGATTGCGACCTTTATCAAAATAGCGGCGTTCATCAAATACACCATAGTTAGGCAAATACTGCTTATGGTAGAATCCTTTTTGTTGACCATTTTGTATGATAGCGGCTGAGTTGAACGTACCATGATAATCAACATGCGGATAGCCAATAATCATCACGATATCATTAATATCGCTTAGAGAATTTAGAGCAGCTTTAACACGATCGGATAGGCGAGGACGTAATAATAAATCTTCCGGTGGATATCCTAATAAAGCCAGTTCAGGGAATACAATAATATCCGCACCATTATCACGAGCTTCGATAGCTAAGGCACGCATTCTATCAATGTTAGCTTGAATGTCACCTACCATGAAGTGGGACTGGGCGAGGGCAAATTTAAGCTGTTTTCCTTTTAATTGTTGTTGAGTGTTATCGCTTGACATTTAATATCCTATAAATTTGGGTGTGCATGTGTTATGTATTGAATGTTATGTTATTAAAATAAACTGGTAATATCAGATCAAATAATTATTTAATTATCCATATAAGAAGATATGAGCCCCGTCAAATTAATAGTAAGATAAGTAAAATAGATGATAAGAGTTCTTTTTAAATCTATTAAGTCCTATAACTTTTATTAAAATTACCTCATTTAGAACTGAGCTGACTAATATATATTTGAACAGAATATTTTAAATTAAAATTTCTTCAAGGGTAAAGTAAACCCATGAACAGTTATTCTCCAACGCTTATAATAAGCTTTTCAATAATTTTTATAGCAGCAATTAAATATATAACGTTTTATAATAAATATTACTAGTATAGCATCAAAAATTTAATCATTTATAAACCAGTTATACTTCTTGTCCAAGACTTGTTCCTATTAATTAAATGATGTATAGATATAGTATTGATTACTTTATAAATATTTTGACATGACTGTGTAAATCAATTTATTGTTAATTTATAATTTAATAAACCAAGTGATTTCATACACTCATTATCAAATCAAATTAAGTGTTATAGTTTTTATTTAAACAAACATAAATATTTAATCACTATATCGGATATATTCCAACTATTTCATAGCGCCAATTAAACCGCTTTTAAAACAGTTATTTTATAATACATCTATTCAAATAGAGATAAGTCTATGCTCACGTTTTTTTCTTTTCTATTTCTTTTCACTATAATGTGGGTCTCAATGTGGGCATTTTTTAAATTTATGTATCCAAAACCACCGAAAGCTTTTATGCCAAAACTAGGGGATATAATTACTCCCAGAGAGTGTGATTATTGTAATCACCCGTTAGCTGAATACCGTGGTGTGTTAGAGAGAAAACCTCTAGATACTCTTACTGAGCACCAACAAGACAAACTCAATAGTATTGAGAGCGAAATTGAAAAGCTTAAAAAGGTTATAGAGGAAGAAAAGGTCAAACAGGCAGCGGCCTACAAATATCTATCGCTAAAACAAAAGCGTCAAGCGAAGTCTGAATTAGAAGAAAAAGAAAAACAGCTCTTTCAACAAAAACAAGCCGCTAAGCAATTAGCGACTTGGTTTTATTGCAATTATGAACATCAAGCTCAATTTCATGCTGAAAGAAGTTAGGATTTAGTGAGCTTTAAACTATTGTATTGTAGAGCGTTTAGTTAGATAGTATCTGAATAATTAGTCTTTATGCTCATAGTCTTGTAGCATTTGATGTACCAATGTATTGGCCTGTTGCAAAGTTTGCGCATCCGAGCTTGCTGAATGTTTGGCTTGCGACATTTTTTCATATAGATTTAAACACGCTAATACCAATAAATTTTTGGGCGATAGCATAGGTGCATCGTCGCGTAAATCATTTATGAATTCATTGATATCTCGCGTGGCAGCATATAGCTCTTCTTCTTCGCCCTCAGGACAATAAATAGTGTAGTCCTCGTTTAATATAGTAATATCAACAGGCAAAGAGGGCGGCTCAATGTTTAATTCATGGTCTATATCATTATCACTACTTTGGGTAGCAGTAATGGTATCATTTAAAAAATCATCATTATCATCATAATCAATTGGATTGAAGCTGTCTTGAGTGTCTCTTTGAGGTTCGATGATAATTTCCTCATCAATATAATCTTGATCATTAAAGACTGACTTATTAGCGTTTGTGGCGCTATTATTATTAATTGCATCACCTGCAACACCTTCAACATCGCCACTGTCTATGCTTTCAATATTATCATGTGGGTAGTCATGATTGGGCGCGCTAATATGAACCTCTTGATTGGCTTCTAAATTTGTCTCAGCCTTTGAATTAACGAATTCTGACTCTACATTATTATAGTTAGCATCGTCTACCTCTAAAGGTTTTGAACGACTTTCATTTAAACTATTCGAGCTATTTAAACTATCGTGACTGCTGTTATTCGTATTATTTAGGTTTGACATAGGCTTCTCGTAAGATATTAGACGGGAATTAGGTGTCATATCAGAAAGAGGGTTTGTAACTATTTACCATTTCACATTCTGATAAGGTATCGCTCAATAGAGTATGAATTAAGCTTGATCAATTTTTGTTAATCGTTCATAGACCACGCGAGTATGCTCACGTGCCAGTCGGTTTTTCTCTAGCAATTTTTGGTTCGCTTCTTCAAGTGTTTTAACCTGCGCTGCCATTTCAGTATGCTTATCTTTTAGTTGGTTGTGACTATCAATCAACAACTGATGTTCTTTATCTAATTGATCAAATTTATTTTGTAGTTCAGTATATTGTTCACAGCTTTTATTATAAGCCGTATCAGAATCATTGAGCTGTTGTTTGACTTGATTTAATTCCTCAATATCCGCAGATGGTGTAGATTTTAAGGTATTTAACTCTGTATGGGTGGATTGATAGCGCTGGCGAGCGTCATGAAGCACTTCATCCAAACGCTGCAACTTTTCAATTAACTGTTCGGTCATGAGTATTCACTTTTAAAAAAGGTGTATTTTGGTTTAAATGCAATATATAGTCAGCGAACTACTAAACGGTTACGGCGTTAACCTCGCTAAGCCAACATGAGTAGTACTTGCACTCGGTTGCCTTGTAGCCATTTTAGACTTCTTTGACTATAAATTGAATATTATATGTTCATTACCTTTAATAATGCCACAGATGCCCACATTATATCTAGCATTAGGATGTTAACGAATGTTTTTAAAGTAGGTAGAGACAACATTATTAATTCACGGTAATCTACGGCTCAACAATCTACAGCGTAACAATTTAGATAATAGTTAAGAAGTTTCTGCACGCTAGCAACCGTATGTTTTGCTTTAAGACGACTTATGCATTTGATGATACAAAGGTTAAAGAATTATGAATGATGATATTTCAGGCTGGAATGACTGGACACGAGCATTTGCTGATTGGAATGATATCAGTATCAGTGAGCTTCATGGTCTTATGACAGGATTAATGACCGTATGCCATGCCCCCTCAAACACTCAAGAATGGGAACAGTTATTAACAGAATTAAGCTTTTCTATTCCAAGTGAGTCTGCATTAACTTTACTTGCTGAAGAAGCTGAAGATACGGCGTTTCAATTAAAAGATAAAGACGATGCCTATCAGTATTCGCCATTACTACCCGATGATGAGCACAATTTGTTCGAACGAGTCATAGCTTTAAAAGATTGGGCTAATGGCTTTATGACAGGATTTGGGGTGACTGATTCTAAATTAAGCGCTGAAGAGAATACGATTTTATCTGATCTGTCCAAAATAGGCAGTATCCGTATCTCTCCTGAGGATGAGTTTGAGGGCGGAGAGGAGTCTTATCTTTACTTGTACGAATTTGTGCGTATGGTGCCAGTAAGCTTTGCTACAAGACCTCGTAAGGCGCTAATGTCGCTGCCGTTAATTGCAGGGTTATCACTAGGTGCAAAGACGGCGCAGGAGCTTGAACAAGAAGGACATACCAAAACTCCTACTCAATCCCCTATGCCACCGGTCGTCGATGCGATGAATAGACACAATCCATCGTAAACTAAATTTTTAAAGTTGCGGGTATGTTCAAAAAGGTCTAGGCTGACTTATTGTTATTTATCATGTGATAATTGCTATTTGTTAAAGGTTAAATTATGACTTCCAAAAGCAGCAGTACCTCTCAAGTTAACTGGTCTAGTAGTGATGATTATCCAGCAAATAGTATTAAGTGGCTTAGCAAACTTATTGGCTTTGATACAGTAAGTCGCCATTCAAATCTAGCACTTATTGAAGAGGTTCAAGCTTACTGTCACAGTTTAGGCCTAACGCCCTATCTGACTTACAATGAGGCTAAAACCAAATCTAACTTATTTGTGACTATACCTGCTACCAAAGCTGCGCTTAACGCATCTGCAAATGATTTAAATGCAAATCATTTAAATGGAGGCATTGTACTCTCTGGGCATACGGATGTGGTACCTGTCGATGGGCAAGTGTGGATATCAGATCCCTTTAAAGCGCAAATCAGAGATGGCAGATTGTATGGCCGCGGCGCTTGTGATATGAAAGGATTTATCGCCTGTGCGTTAGCTGCATTACCGAAAGCTGTGATGTTGTCAGAGCAAAACAAGCTTAAGCGGCCACTGCATTTAGCGCTATCGTTTGATGAAGAAGTCGGGTGTTTGGGCGCGCCATTATTACTAGAGGATCTACAGCAACGAGGCATTACTCCCGATTATTGTATTGTTGGTGAGCCCTCTTCAATGAAGCTTGTCACCGCACATAAAGGAATTTCTGTATTTCGCTGCTCAGTTCACGGTAAGTCGGTACATTCTTCTCTCACCCCGCAGGGGGTAAATGCCATTAGTTATGCCGCAAAGCTTATTGGCTTTATCGACGAATTGGCGAATCGCTTAACTCATTCAGAAAATAATGATGATGGTTTTGATATACCATTTTCGACCCTGTCCATTGGGACAATAGCGGGAGGTACGGCCACTAATATCGTACCGAACTTATGCCAGTTTACTTTCGATTATCGCAACCTACCAAGTATGCATACCAAAGACATTCTACCGGCTATTCAGCAGAAAATTGATGAGTTAAATGAGCAAATGCAGCATATTGATAGGAATACAGGTATTGAGATTGAGCAGCTTGAAAGCGTGCCAGCGATGACCGATAGTGAAAGTGAAGCATTGCAAGAGTTGATTGCAGGATTAGTTAAAGAGTCTGCGCGGCATAAAGTTGCTTATGCAACAGAGGGTGGTCAATTTACGAATGCGGGTATTCCTACTATCATATGTGGTCCAGGCAGTATTGAGCAAGCGCATAAACCGGATGAATACATCGAGATTGACCAAATTGAACAATGCGATGTATTTATTAATGAAGTATTAACTACCTTACAATGCTGATGATTCAATGACCACGATTAAATGACCATGATTAAATAACCACGATTAAATGACCATGATTAAATAACCATGATTAAATGACCATGATTAAATGACCACGAAAACTAAAAAAGGAACCTCAGTTTATGAGGTTCCTTTTTTTAAGAAGGCTTGAAGTAAAATAAGACTTTAAACTAAAACCTCTACCAATTCGCCGCGTACCATATGCGGGCTCACGAATTCTTTAATGTTTACCATCACAAACTGGCCCATTAATTCAGACTTTTGCAGCTCGGTGGCTTCAAAGAGTACCGAACGGGTATTGTCTGCTGTACCTAGTAATTGATTAGGGTAGCGATCAGCAATGTCTTCGACCATTACACGAACTGTATTGCCAACCATTTCACGGGTTTTCTTGACGGTCGAATCACGTATAACTTTTTGGAAAATTGCCAAACGTTCTTTCTTAGTCTCTAGGCTCACATCATCAGGTAGGTCAGAAGCAGGCGTTCCTGGACGTTTAGAATAAATAAAACTATATGAATGATCAAAATCTAAAGCTTTAGCAAGATTCAAGGTTTCAAGGAAGTCTTCTTCTGTTTCACCCGGAAACCCAATAATAAAGTCGCTCGACAAATGCATGTCAGGACGCACCGCCATTAACTTATTGATTTGATTAATATAAACATCAATGGTGTGGTTACGTTTCATCGCTGCTAATATTTTATTCGAACCACTTTGAACGGGTAAATGCAAATGTGACACTAGCTGCGGTAACTTAGCATAAGCGTCAATAATATCATCTGTAAACTCTAGTGGATGACTGGTGGTATAACGAATACGTTCGATGCCATCAACATGGGCAACGTAGTGTAGTAGCTCTGCAAAACGACAGATGCTTCCATCGTCTTTTTCACCGCGGTAACCATTTACGTTTTGACCCAGTAGCGTCACCTCACGCACACCTTGTTCTGCAAGGCTATCGATCTCTGCTAATACATCATCAAGTGGCCTTGACAGCTCTTCGCCGCGCGTATAGGGCACCACACAGAATGAGCAGTATTTAGAACAGCCTTCCATAATAGAAACAAAAGCACGATAACCCTCAACCTTAGGCTCAGGTAAAAAGTCGAACTTTTCTATACTGGGGAAAGAGACATCAACCGTGCCGATACGATCTTTTGGCTTTACGTTTTTTTGTGTACTTGATTGGTCATATAAATCGGGCAAACGGTGTAGGGTTTGTGGGCCAAAAACCATATCCACATAAGGCGCGCGTTTTTGAATATTGTCGCCTTCTTGAGAGGCAACGCAGCCGCCAACACCAATCACTAGGTCTGGGTTTTTATCTTTTAGTTTGCGCCAGCGGCCCAGTTCAGAAAAGACTTTTTCCTGTGCTTTTTCACGAATAGAGCAAGTATTCATCAATAACACATCGGCGTCTTCAATATTGTCAGTCACAATCATGTTATGAGAGTCGCCAAGCACATTTCCCATTTTTTCAGAGTCATAGACATTCATCTGGCAACCTTGAGTTGAGATGAATACTTTTTTTACTGGAGCATCTGTTGAAGGATTTGACTCCACCACATCATTCGAAGAGGGGTCTTCAACTAAAACCCTAGTCTCTTTGGCAGATAAAGCTTTAGGGTCAAATGCTTTAGGATTAAATAAAGTAGCACTCATAATAAGCAGTCCAGGTTTGTCTAATGATATGTATGGCTAACTGACTTGAAAGCGACTGGCGCTTTTATATCGAAATTAAATGAAGAGGTTAGCATCTATGTGTTTGATATACGTTTTAAAAGATGCTTAATTGAATCATAAAAGGGGCATATTATACCACATGCTGTTAAACATTAAATATTAATGCCATTCAAGTTGATTAAAAATTATACAAAATTATTTTTATATATATCACACGAATACTGTGTGCTAAGAGGTTTTACTTTCAATATAAGTAGAATGCGGTAGGTACATAAATATGTCTGCAACATGAGCTTACATAAAGCATTTGGGCGAGGTAAGGATTATTGCCTATAATAATTTTATCTGATTCTATTATCGAAGACTTGGTAACCCAAAAATATAGGTCATTATAACTAGAAACTAGAAACGAAACCTTAGATTTTAATTATCAATATAAACCTAATGAAAAGCACCGTTTTTATGAATCGTAACTTGAATTCTAACCACAATTTTAAAAAGTTATCTAAACGAATCATGTGTGCTAATGCAATAAAAGGACGTACATAAAATTATATGTTAAAAAAATATCAATTAAAAATAGATGCGCCGTTAGATAAGCCAAAGGGTGAAATTAATATTATGGGCCATACTGCAAAATTTAAACAGACCTTGTTGTCAAAAGCGACATTGACTGCCTCGTTGCTAGGTTTATTTGGGATGTCGCAGATTGCCTGTGGCCAGTTGACTTATCAAGACTCATTGGCGACCTCATCTTCTGATACCAGTATTGGCTATTTTAATGAAGCGCTCTCAGCTGCTGAAAGTGGTGATGTTAATATGCTCTATCAATACGAGCAGATGATGAGTGGCGGGTTATTTGCGATGTATCCAACGTATTGGCGTTTAAATAATGATCTATCGACATTACATCCAAGTGTCGTTACACGTTTTGCCAACCAATATAATGGCAGCGTTATGGCAGAGAAGCTAGCAGCAGACTATGCGGAAGCCAAAGCGCAGATGGGCGATTATGCTGCTGTACGTCAAGTTTCTAACAATATTATTAATGCTGATACCAGTGAAAAATGTGCTGTCGCCCTAGGATTTAATAATGGTGGTGACGCCATGCGCGCCATGTCCCTAAAACCTGAAGTATGGTTAAACACAAAAAAACAGCCTGCATTGTGTTATCAATTGGCAATGGAAATGAATAATAATCCGATGATCAGTAATGCGGATCGCGAAGCGCGTTTGTTAAGGATGCTTAGAGTGGGAAAAACTGGCGATATTATGTCGCTTACAAGTACCCTTGGCATTCCTATAGATTATAGTGAATTGAGTGATATCCAGCTCAATCCAAACGCCTTCATACAGCGTATGAGTAGTCAGCCTTATAGCCCCAAAAACCAATATCTTTATATTTATGCGATAGGACGTATGGCAGACAAATCCTATCGCGAAGCGGCCATGCAAGTCGATTTCGATATCAAACAAGATGATTTGCGCGCTCAAAAACTAATTGGCGAAGAAGCACGCCGCTATGCCTATCGTATTTTAGGTGTTAAGCGTATGAACTATACGACCGATGACGGGTTTAATAAAGAGGCGTTAACTTGGTTTCAAAAAAGCTTAGGCGTTCCCTTTAATTATGAAGAGGCCGAGGATTATGCTATTGCTGCTATAAGGTATAGCGAGTGGGGAGATGTGGTTCAAGCCATTGGTAGTATGGACAATGCCACGCAGCAAGAAGACAAATGGCAGTACTGGTTAGCGCGCGCTTACGCAAAGTCTGCCGACAGCAGTAAAAAATCTTTATCTAGACAAATATATCAGCGACTCGCTGGTAAGAATAATTATTATGGCTTTTTGGCCCAAGATGTCGTCGGTCAGCGCTTTAGTGCACGGCGTGCAGGCGGAACTGGTGTGCCTAATGTTCCAAATAGTGATGTTAGTCGAATGCTAGGTAATCCGCATTTTGCGCGAGCATTGGCCTTATACAATAATGGCTCTAGTCGAACCTATGCCAATCGTGAATGGAACTGGGCGGTTAAAAAAGCAAGAGATGCTAATGATACCGGTATGATATTGGCGGCGTCCAAATATGCGCACGATATTGGCTGGCTAGACCGTTCTATTTATGCTATTGATACTACCGATAATGTTATGAGCTATGGGTTATCACATCCCATGCCTTATCAATCATCTGTGGTACGTTACAGCCAAAATGTGGGAATTGATCCTGCATGGGCCTATGGCATCATGCGTCAAGAGAGCCGCTTTGTAAGTAGTGCGCGATCGGGTGTCGGTGCCAGTGGGCTCATGCAAATTATGCCAGGTACTGCCAAGTATATTGCTCGCAAACTTGGAGAGCCGTACAGTGCTAGCCAAGCCAATAGCGGGGATACGAATATTCGCTATGGTACTTGGTATATGAGCGATATTATGAACAAGCTAAATTACCAGCCTGTATTGGCAACCGCAGGATACAATGCAGGGCCTAACAAAGCCCAACGCTGGCAGCCCACGTATGGGTCGTTACCTGCGGATCAGTATGTTGAAACTATTGCTTATCCTGAGACACGAAACTATGTCAAACGGGTGATGGAGAATGCAACCATTTATAGTAGTTTGTTAGGCACAACAATACCGATATCTACTCGTATGGGTACCATCTCTCCAGAATATTGATACGTTTAAATTTGGTGATGACATAAAATTATCCATAGATGTGCTCTATAACATTGTAAATGCTCAATAGGGTTTAGGTCGCAAGTTAAATATTTGAAAGTAAAAAGTGATCAAAAATTTATGTGACTTATTTTGAGCGATCATTAATAGATTAGCTAAGTAGTAAATAATAAGGTTTGAGCAATATTTTGAAAGGTGCTACACTTTTACCGCGTCTTAATATAGTGATTTATAGTATTGCTGTCCACATTACAAAGTAGTTATATATAATAGTGAGCAATACCTATAAATCGACTTTTATTTGCAGATCTTTGATAATTAATTATTCGATAATGTTGTAGGTTTTTTATTATTTTATAAATTGGTCAATTGATTTAATAAATCTCATTCACTGCTTATTTATATCAAGATATGACATTATTAGGGGCACGCCCTAGTAACGATATAAATTAACCTTAAAAATCCACTAGGAGAATTAAATGAAACAACCTGTTCGCGTTGCTGTTACTGGTGCTGCTGGTAATATTAGTTATGCTATGCTGTTTCGTATTGCTTCAGGCGAAATGTTAGGTAAAGATCAACCTGTTATTTTACAACTATTAGAAATCACACCAGCTTTAGATGCTCTAAAAGGCGTAGTTATGGAGCTTGAAGATTGTGCATTTCCATTATTAGCAGGTATTGTGCAGACTGATGACGCAAACGTAGCGTTTAAAGATGCTGACTATGCACTATTGGTTGGTGCGCGTCCTCGTGGTCCTGGTATGGAGCGTAAAGACTTACTTGAAGCTAACGCAACTATTTTCTCAGCTCAAGGTAAAGCTTTAAATGAAGTGGCCAGTCGTGATGTAAAAGTATTGGTTGTAGGTAATCCAGCAAATACCAATGCTTTGATTGCTCAGCGTAATGCACCTGATTTAGATCCACGCAACTTTACCGCCATGACTCGATTAGATCATAACCGCGGTATGGCTCAGCTTGCAGAAGAGACAAACAGCACTGTTAATGACATCAAAAAGATGATTATTTGGGGCAACCACTCTTCAACTCAGTATCCCGATTTAAGCCAGTGTACCGTTAATGGTAAGCCTGCTTTAGATATGGTTGACCGTGATTGGTATGAAGACACTTATATCCCTAACGTACAAAAGCGTGGTGCTGCTATTATTCAAGCCCGTGGTGCATCATCAGCCGCATCTGCCGCTAATGCTGCTATTGCGCATATGCGTTCTTGGGCACTTGGTTCAGATGAGAATGATTGGGTATCTATGGGCGTTTATTCACAAGGTGAATATGGTATCGCTAAGGGTCTAATTTATTCATTCCCATGTACTTGCGAGAATGGCGACTGGAAAATTGTTGAAGGTTTAGACACGTCTTCTGAGTTTTCACAAGAGAAAATGAAAGCGACTGAGCAAGAGCTTAGCGAAGAGCGTGACGCAGTAGAGCATTTACTACCATAGTTCTACATAATAATTATGCTTTATTAAAACTATGCATAAGCTTTAATAGTACATATTATTCAAAGACCTGCAATTTATTGTGGGTCTTTTTGTATTAAAATCAATCTTGAGCGTAACATTAAGGGTAACGTTTTATAAGGGTCTATTGAACATTCAAATATTAGGACTGCTTATAGCTACCAATTAATCAAAGCTGTGTTCCAAACTAGGCATAAACCGACGATAATGCCCGAAGCGTATTGGACCTTTGCTAGGTTTATAACAACGTTTGGGGCAATTTTAGCATCAGCCTCACTCGAGCACAGCTCTCGCCTTGCGAACAGGCAAAGCAGTGCTTTGCTTAATCCGTTCTCAGGGGCAGGGCTATTTTTTGTTAATATATTGTGAAATTTTCTAACTTAGAATAACTAAGTGTCTAAAAATTTCCCTGCATATTGCCTAAAAAATAACCGCCGCCAGTTCCATATTTGAATGTTTAACAGACCCTAGTAATGCCCTAACGTGTTAACACAAAAGCAAAGCTTCTAAATAGGAAATGAACAGAATAAATATTCTATTTTGCTACTATAGTGCTAACATAGATAAGTATATTAATTTGATAATAATTTTGGAGGCATCATGTTAGGTGAACAAGAATATACAATGAATAATTTATTTGCACAATTAGGGTTAGAAAGCTCTGATGAAGCCATTGATCAGTTTATAAAAGATCATCAATTGGGCAAAGATGAAAACTTGAAAGACGCTGATTTTTGGACAGACTCACAGCGCGCTTTTTTGACTGAAGAATGGAAACGCGACGCAGCTTGGGTTGAAGTTATCGATGAGTTAAATGTTCGTTTGCACCCTACTGCTTAGACTTTTCACATATTAGATCTATAACAAGACAGTTTTAAGTTAAGAAGTTGTTATAAATAAAGAGTTTGTTAAAAGTGAATATGTTGCTACATTTGCAAAATATTTAAGTATCGCTTTTATTTAATTTGCAATCTAAATAAAAAAGACCTTCCTAAATAGGAAGGTCTTTTTTATTTGGATATTCAATAAATGCTGCATCACTGACGCTTTAAGCTTATTTTAATCAATTCTTATTTTAATCAATTCTTATTTTAAGGTTAAATCAACTAATCCATTTAATGGCCCGACTTAAAGGACTGATGCAAAACTCTAACGTAAAGCATCAAAGGCAGTTTGAGCGTAGCTATTGCGATTGGTACTAAAGCTCATTCTTTGAACTTGTGCCGTACTGCCATTGGTACTTGAACCTGATACACCCATTATACCTGATTCATTTTTGTATAAACTATTGTAACGACCCATCACTTTTTTTACATAATTTTGAGTTTCACGAAAAGGTGGGATACCGCCATATTTATCTACATTTCCTTCGCCAGCATTATATCCAGCAAGTACATGATCTATTCTGCCATTAAAGCGTTTGCTTAACCAAGCTATGTACTTAGCAGCGCCTTCAATATTCTCAGCAGGATTCCATGCGTTTCTAACAGAAAAACGTCGCGCCGTAGCAGGCATTAATTGCATAAGCCCTTGAGCACCAACTGGAGAACGCGCATTGGGATTAAAAGCAGACTCAGTATGCATCATCGCTTTAATTAAAGCGGGGTCTACACCGTGTCGCATAGCAGATGCGCGAATATAGGCATCGTAAGCGTTGCGGTTAGAGCTTCTAGAAGCTCCATAGGCTCTATAGCTAGTAGGGCTTGATGCAGTAGATGATGACGTAAAGTCTGTACTAGTATTCGTAGATGATACTGAGGCGTTAGGGTAGTAAGTTACCTTAACTTTTTTATTAAATTTATTAAAGTTACCAGAGGGGTTAATATTAGTCAGCAAGACTTGACCGCTATCGTCCTTATAGATATACATATTGCCAGCTTGCGCCTTTTGCGGAACCATTGACAACAGCATGGTCGAGAGTAATGTTATAGAAAGCAGTGTTGTAGAAAGCAATGCGGATTGAAGTATTGAATGATTAACAGTAAGACAATTCGGACGAATTACCCTTCTCAATATAATTTCAGACATAAGAAATTCACTTTTAAACGGTATTGATTGTAAAACGTATATAAAAAAGGTTTTCCTACCAAGAAAAATAACTATTTTATAAAAGATTTAATAGAATCTAAGAAATCTAATTAGCTCGTTAAAGCTTAAAATACGTTGAAGAGACTTTAATAGATTGCCTATAATTAATAGATTTCTATTGACAGACTTTAATTAACACATTCTGATGTTTAATCAATCTAATTGTAAGGATAATTGAAAAAACTATAAATTTAATAAATATTATAACAGAATAGATAAAGTTTAGGACACTATGAATACCTAGAACATTTTTGATTGTTAATATTGATTATAAATAAATAATAAATAAATAATAAATGATAAGAAAGGTACTCTTATAGATATATCATTGAAGATTATTTGTTTAATTCTAGAGTGTTTACATCTCAGAATAATATAATGCAGGTTATATAAAGGCAGGCTATATAAAAGCTGAGAGGAATACGGGTACCCATATCGCTGTGACTAAACCATTAACCGCCAAGCCAAAGGCAGCATATCGACCCGCAGTATGGCTGATTTGCCAAGCTTCAACCGTACCAAATGCATGCGCAGCAAGCCCAAGAGCCAATCCCTTAGCTTTATCATCATGTACATTCTTAAATAAAAACCTCGCCATCGTCCCACCAAGTAATCCTGAAACAATAATTATCAGGTTTGCTAAGGCTAAAGGCGCTTTAATAATTTCTGCAACACTCAGTCCAATTGGTGTGGTTACTGAACGTGTGGCAAAAGCTAATATCGTATCTTGGCTCAAAGCAAATAGGTAAGCCATGCCCATAGGTAGAATTGCTCCTATCATGCTGGCAATACAGACAATAATGGTTAATTTTTTAAGAGGTAATCCTTTAAAACTCATGGTAGCCAAAGGTATGGCTAATAAAACGGTAACATAGCCAAGCAGATGATCAAAGATTGGTTTAGACACCGCATAATAATGCGTGTAATCCCACCTAAAGATGAATAAAAATACCAAAACTAAAACCAGTGCAGTAATGACCATAGGTAGTGAAGAGAAGCGTTTAGATAGTAGTCGAGCCGTAACATGGGCCACTAAAGTAAGCATAAACGCTGCTAAAACTACCAGGTATGTTGTGCCATCAGGCATAGAATCTAGCATTATCATGTCCTTAGCACAGCATCATTTTTTAGGGTGTTTAGGGCGTTTAAGGTAGGATTTGGTTTTATCAAGCGTCTTATTAGTAGATTCTGCCTTTTGAAGTGGTTCATTATTATGTGGCGTATTGATAGAGTCGGTATGATGACTGTTTAACCACGTATCACTTAATTTTGCTAAAAACCAAAGTGGAATTAATGTACTAATAATGATGGTTATTGAAATACCTAGAAGTTCATCGCCGAGCCCAAACATTAATAACCCTGCACCAGCTGAAACCGGTAAAAAAGCAAAACCGCTGTCAACTAAAAGTGTATTACTAGCAGAGGTTATCCAATCAGGTATGCCGAAGGTGAAGCGCCATAACATTAATATTAAAAATAGAGTGATTAGACCCACAATATTGCCTGCACTCTCGTAACCCAAAGTTCTACAAATTAAAACGGCAGTCTCGCGAATACAAACAACGATCGTTAAAGTTATTATAATCGCTATTGGTAATGAGACAAGTCTTTTAGAATTTGACGTTGTGCTGGAGAGGGACATATTGAGTAGGGCCTTTAAGTATTAAAATACGACTACTTTATACATACAAGAACTTTAATCAAATAACCTGTTTAGAAATCATGAGACATATAGAATTTGGACTACTATTTTATATATAATCACCATTAAAGTTTATTCATAGATGACATCTTTTATTTATGGTTTCACTTATGGTGTCGGTTATGACGGGTATAAAACTCTATCATAGTTGCCACTTTATATATTGGCAATAGTTATCGGATATCATACTCTATATATATTATAAGAATAGACATAAAAAATCCCATTAATCTTAAGAGAATAATGGGGATTATTAAAAATAGCTTTTATTATCGAATTTCAGAATCAGTGCATACGATAGCAACATATTTTAGAGTAACAGTTTTAAATTAACTGATTTAGAGTTTGATAACTTTCAATATCAACAATGCTCTAAAGATCATCATTTTCAAGCCCTTCAGTATATTCAAGCGCCTCATCTGATATCGAGTTACGTTGATCTTGATCTGCTAAGCGCTCTTTTTCAAAAGGTTCAAGCTTGGGCACCAACAGCTTCGCTTGCTCTTGGGGCAATACACTAAATGGATCGATATTGGACTCACCTAGAAGCTGCTGTAACTTCTCAGCAGGTAATCTAATGGTCAGTAGCTCATGCCCAGACTCGTCATAGCTTTCTTGCTCCACCACATCTAAAAGATATAAATCATTTTTAAAGCTGCCAGCATCAAAAGGTAGCGTGATATCAAAGGTATGTAGTTTACCGGTAAGAAGCTGCTGTACGGCAGTCGCTAACATGCTCATGCCTAAATCTTCTTTAGCAGAGACATATACGCGGCTTGGCACGCCTTGTTCAGCGTATTTAATACGCGCAGGCTCGCCTGTCATATCAATTTTATTATATACATTGAGTACGGGCACATCATTATTAATCTCTGCAAGTACATTCTTGACCGCTTTGATTTGCTCATGCATATCATGGCTTGAGGAATCTATCACGTGCAGTAACAGGTCAGCTTCGAGTGTTTCTTCTAATGTAGCGTGAAAAGATTCTACCAATTCATGCGGTAAGTGACGAACAAAACCGACGGTATCTACTAAGACCACACGCCCTACACCCTGCCAGTCAAGACGTCTTAATGTCGGATCAAGCGTCGCGAACAGTTGGTCGGCTGCATATATATCTTCATCGACTAAACGATTAAATAGGGATGACTTACCCGCGTTGGTGTAGCCCACTAAAGAGATGGTAAGAACATCAGACTTTTGGCGTTTTGCTCGCCCTTGAGCTCGAGTTTGTTTCACTTTATCCAAACGGGCTTTTAACTGATTGACGCGAATTTGCAGAAGTCGTCTATCGGTTTCTAACTGTGTTTCACCAGGACCGCGTAATCCAATACCCCCTTTTTGGCGCTCCAAATGCGTCCAACCACGTACTAGGCGTGTTGCAAGATGGTTTAACTGTGCAAGCTCTACCTGAAGCTTACCTTCATATGTGCGCGCGCGTTGAGCAAATATGTCTAAGATCAAACCAGTACGGTCCAGAACACGGCACTCAAACAACGTTTCTAAATTACGCTCTTGAGATGGGGTCAAACTATGATCAAAAATCACAATATCCGCTTCTAATTCTTTGACTAGTTCAGCGATTTCGTGAGCTTTACCACTACCGATAAAATATTTGGCATCTGGCTTTTGTCGCGACCCCGTAATAACGGTCAACTGCTCAGCACCTGCCGAATCCACCAATAACTTGAATTCATCCAAATCATCTGGATCAGTAATCTGTCTAATATCTAAATGTACGAGGATGGCACGTTCACCACCTTCATGTCTCTCAAAATACTCCAAAAATAATCACCTATTTTCTAAATTTATATTGAGCAGTAGTTATTTCAAATTAACTTTAAAAGTAGTTACTGCAATATACTATTAATGGCGATGTTTATAACAATTTAAAGGGGGTAAAATTTTAATAATAAATTAGCCTTTTTCAAACATACCATTAGTAAGAACTAAATAAATTAAGTTAGTTTTCAGTGAACACTTGAATACTCAATCATATTTTTTGCTATACTCTGTCATAATCCATTCATTAAATACTGGTATGAGTGTCTGTTGATTGAAAGGAATAATGTTTTTTATAAAAAATTAAATATGTTACTAAGGATTCGCTATGTTGCAAACGAATGAACTAAATAAGCTTAATGAGTCGACTAAAACACAAGCCTCATCTATTAAAGATAACGCGTCAATCAAAGATAACGCGTCAATCAAAGATAATAGTAACAAAGATTTTACAGCTTATGATGGCAAAACTTATCAAGGTAAAGATAAACTAACTAAAAAAAGTAAGCTACTAAAGACGCTAAAAAACCAGGCTAAAAATAACTTAGGCCGTGCAAAGTCAGTCGCTGGTTTATCAAATACATTGGTTGGCGGTTATCGTGCTGCTACCAAAATAGGAGCTTGGCATGAACCGCCTCGCGATATTTTACCCAAATACATTCAAGCTTTTTGCCGCAACATGGCAGCGGCATTTAATGTTACGGTAGTTGCTGTAGAGCCCATACCTAATATTCATGCCCTATGGGCTTCAAATCATGTGTCTTGGATGGATATTCCAGTTAATGGCTCTATCGGTCAAGCCTTCTTTTTATCTAAAGCAGAAGTTAAAGAGATGCCCATATTTGGTAGATTAGCACGCGCTTGTGGTAGCTTATTTATCCATCGCGGCTCAGGGGATGCAGGCTCAGTCTCCCAGCAAATGGCAGACTTTTTAAATGGAGGTTATTCAATTATATTTTTCCCTGAAGCGACAACCACAGATGGAAAGCAGATCAAAAAGCTGCACGGTAAGTTACTTCAATCTGCAATTGACTCTGATCATCCTATTCAGCCAACTGTACTTTGTTATGTGAATAAAGAGGGCAAGTTAGATGATCAAATGCCTTTTTATGGCGGTATGACGTTTAAACAAAGTCTCTTTCAAATCATGGATAGTGATCCTGTGACAGCTTATGTTCTCCCGCTAGAACCGATTTATCCTGAAGGTAGAAGCAAAGAAGAATTGACCCAAATTCTACAAGAGCATATGCAAATAGGATTAGAGGAGTTACATAGTAGAGTGGTTAAGTCAGATTGATACCAATTGGCTATATAGTTCATTAAGAGTTTATAAATATTATTTCTAGCTCTAAAACTTATAGATAAATCCCGCTACGAGCGGGATTTATTATTAATATCAAGTAAAAATTATTTAATATAACCTAAGCATAGTATGAAAGTTTATGGCGAAGGGTTAGGCTGTTTGGTATGAACCGCTTCGATAGCATCTAATACATCATCACTCAGTTCTACATTGATACTGTCTATGTTTGTTTTGAGCTGATCTATCGACGTGGCACCAATAATATTGCTCATAACAAACGGACGGCTGTTAACAAATGCTAGCGCCATTTGAGCCATATTCAATCCTGCTTGCTGAGCTATTTCAGCATACTCTA
Organism: Psychrobacter sp. CX21; assembly: GCF_057396255.1. NCBI lineage: Bacteria > Pseudomonadati > Pseudomonadota > Gammaproteobacteria > Moraxellales > Moraxellaceae > Psychrobacter > Psychrobacter sp. CX21. The sequence goes on from NZ_JBXYJG010000011.1 coordinate 102,642, forward strand.
AAGTAGCTGATTTCGCTTCGTCATTAATATAACGCTCAAAGCGATCGTAAATAGTTAAGCGCGCGCCTTCAGGTTGCTTTCCATCCAAGTATTTACCAGACAACACACCAAATCCTAAAGGGGAGTAAGCCAACAAACCGACGTTCTCTCGGTGCGATACTTCAGCCAGACCCACCTCATATAAGCGATTTAACAAACTATATGGGTTTTGGACCGTGATAGGGCCTTTAAGCCCAGCTTTATCCGCCTCCCACAAATAGCGCATCACACCCCAAGGGGTATCATTGGATAATCCATAAGCTCTAATGCGACCTTTTTTTATTTCATCGTTTAGGGCTTCAATGGTTTCCAGAAATGGCGTCAGATTCGTTAAGTCTTGCTCTGCCATTTGTGGGGTGTAGCCACGAGTACTGAAAAAATTCGTTCGTCGTTCGGGCCAATGCAATTGATAAACGTCGATGTGATCCGTTTGTAAGCGCTTTAAGTTGTCATCTAACGCCTCACTAATATACTTTGCATTAAACCGAGTATTACCCTCTCTTAAAAAGCTCATGGGCGAGATTTTACTTGCCAGTATAATGTCATTTCTACGTTTGGTTTTAGCAATCCATGAGCCTAAGAACTTTTCTGTATCACCTTGTTTGTCTTTATCAGGTGGAGAGGGGTACATTTCTGCTGTATCCCAGAAGTTTACCCCCTCTGATAATGCAAAGTCCATCTGCTCATGCGCTTGGGACTCTGTATTTTGTTGTCCCCATGTCATGGTGCCAAGACATATTTTAGAGACCTTATCACCGAGTTTGGGAAGGGTTGAATATTTCATAAACATATCCTTTATTTATATTGTTTTTTATTTTATATACTGTTCGTATTTAAATTTTAGTACTGATATTTTCGTGCTTATATTTTTGTACTTATATTTTTGTGCTCATATAATGAAGCTTACTGCACGAAATTTAAAAGTCTATTAAAAGTTTACTAAAAGTATAGCTACTAAACTACATCAATTTAATACCTACTTGACCAGGTGGCGTCACCTTAAATATTTGTACCTTAAATAAGACGGGTTGTCCGGCAAGAGGGTGATTAAAATCAACTTTAACCTCATCTTTATTAACACTACTAATGACACCTGGCAAAGTGTTTTTACCTTTATCTTCAAATTCCATCATCATACCGACTTCTGGATTTGGCTCTGATAATGCAAATTGAGTACGGGTGAATGTTTGTACGTTGTCTTCATTCCATTCGCCAAAAGCTTGCTCTGGTTCTAAATGTGCGGTGCGGGTGTCGCCTGCGCGTAGATTATTTAATACATTCTCAAATCCTGGTAATAAACTCTCATCACCTACTGTCAAAGCAACCGGCTCACTTCGACTAAATGTAGAGTCAATAACTGTGCCATTTTCTAATGATACTTCAAAATGAAGAAGAACATGACTGCCGTCTGTAATACGAATGTCTTGATTTGGTGTCACAAAATCAATGCTTGAGGTTGGTTGATTTGAGTTAGTCATAAATATTTTCGCTTATACAAATTTTTAATATGAAAAGGCTGGGGTATATAGAATTAATGACGCTAGTTTATCATAAACATACTCCCGCTTTAGACAGATACATATACATTTCAAAATGCTTTAAAGAAGAAGAGGGACTTAATGGTATTAGGTAAATACGAGCCATTAGACTAATGCAATTTAACTGAACTAAAGCAGGTAAGCAGGTTAAGTAATAGGGTAAGTCGTTAAGTGGTGCATCAATAAAGTGTACCTCTTGAAAATAAACTAAGTTGACCTAAAATAGGCAGCTGAAGCAGATTTAAGTCCATATACTATTCATAATGACTACTTGAATAGATGGTATTAAGTCTATATAATATAGTGTCCGAAAAATGGGTAAGCTTCTGTGACGTTTAAGCTTATTTTGGTATTAACCACACTCCGAGAGTGAGGGTTAATCATAAAGTGGCGTTAAGCAGCAGATGGCTTAGTAACCCATTTTTTTGTATTTATTAAACGGGAGAAGGATGCCTTATGGCAACAACTAACCAATTGATTCGCAAGGGTCGTAAAGTATTAAAGGAAAAGTCTGGTGTTCCTGCTTTACAAGCATGCCCTCAACGCCGTGGTGTATGTACTCGCGTATATACAACTACACCTAAAAAACCTAACTCAGCTATGCGTAAAGTATGCCGTGTTCGCTTAACTTCAGGTTATGAAGTATCAAGCTACATCGGTGGTGAAGGCCATAATTTACAAGAGCATAGTGTTGTACTTATCCGTGGTGGTCGTGTTAAAGACTTACCAGGTGTACGTTATCACACTGTTCGCGGCGCACTTGACTGTGCAGGCGTGAAAGACCGCAGACAAGGTCGCTCTAAATACGGTGCTAAGAAGCCAAAATCATAATTAGCACATTACTCAATATTACGCATAGGCTTGGTGTTCTAAATGAACATACCGCTATGCAGTAAGGCTGGCTGGTAACCATTATCTAACCTTATCGTATAGATGGTTATGAATGCCAGACAACCCTGAAGACAAGGAATTTATTATGCCAAGACGTCGCGTCGTTGCTACCCGTGAGATCCTTCCGGATCCTAAATTTGGTAGCCAAACAATTGCTAAATTTATCAACCACGTTATGGTGGATGGTAAGAAATCTACTGCTGAACGTATCGTTTACGGTGCGCTTGACCAAGTAGTTGAGAAACGTAACATTGAAGATCCTGTTGGGTTCTTTGAAGAAGTACTTGAAAACGTTCGCCCTATGGTTGAAGTTAAAGCTCGCCGTGTTGGTGGTGCAACGTATCAAGTTCCTATGGAAGTACGCCCATCCCGTCGTACAGCTCTAGCGATGCGTTGGTTAGCTGACGCTGCTTCTAAACGTTCTGAGAAGTCTATGGCTCATCGCTTAGCGGGCGAGCTTGGTGATGCATCAGAAGGTAAAGGTTCTGCTGTAAAAAAACGTGATGAAGTTCACCGTATGGCAGATGCTAACAAAGCATTCTCACATTATCGTTTCTAAGCTTATTAACTTTTAAGCTTATTTATAAGAAGCAAATTGTATATAATGATTTAACGCTATCAATAACGTCAGTTTTTGATAGCGCACTTTAAAAAATAAAGAACTCACTAAAGAATTAAAAGTTACATACTTATAGCTTATGATATAGAGATCTTACTAAATGCTAAGTCATTAAATGCTAAGTGCTAAGTGATCAAACATTAAGTAGGTGAGTCTCAATAATATGAGTAAGGTAGCTTAGAGTAATCTGTAAGAAAGTTTTGGTAGGTGCTAGTAGGATTGTATAGCTGCCGATTCAGTAAAGCAGTTTAATTGACTAAAAGTTCGCTCATCAAACGATACAAACTGAAAGAAATTAAAACAGTTATGTATCATTAAAATGACATCTTTTTTGGTTATTCTACCAGTCATTGCTATCATAAAATCTATATAACGAAATAAATTATAAAGACATTCCATTAGGAAAAAATTATGGCACGTGCAACCCCCCTAAACCGATATCGTAATATTGGTATTTCAGCACATATCGATGCTGGTAAAACAACAACGACCGAACGTATCTTATTCTATACCGGTGTTAGCCACAAACTTGGTGAAGTTCATGATGGCGGCGCTACAATGGACTGGATGGAACAAGAGCAGGAACGTGGTATTACTATTACCTCTGCTGCGACCACTTGTTTTTGGTCAGGTATGGGTCAACAGTTTCCTGAACATCGTATCAATATTATTGATACCCCAGGCCACGTTGACTTCACTATTGAAGTAGAACGTTCAATGCGTGTACTTGATGGTGCATGTATGGTTTATTGTGCGGTTGGTGGTGTACAGCCTCAGTCTGAGACTGTTTGGCGTCAAGCAAACAAATACAAAGTACCACGTTTAGCGTTCGTTAATAAAATGGACCGTGTGGGTGCTGATTTTTACCGTGTAAAAGAACAAGTTAAAGCCCGTTTAGGTGGCAACCCTGTTGCTATGGTTATTCCAATTGGTAAAGAAGATGACTTTGAAGGCGTTGTCGATCTTATTAGCATGAAAGCACTTTATTGGGATACCGAATCTCTTGGTATGAAATACGAAGAGCGTGAGATTCCTGCAGAATTACAAGATAAAGCAGAAGAGTACCGAAGTGAATTAGTTGAAGTTGCTGCTGAAGCAAACGAAGAGCTAATGAATGCCTATCTTGAAGGTGAAGAGCTGACTGAAGAGCAAATTCATGCTGCGATTCGTGAGCGTACTATCAATAACGAAATCATTCCTATGTTCTGTGGTACTGCCTTTAAGAACAAAGGCGTTCAAAGAATGCTTGATGCTGTTATTCAGTATATGCCAGCGCCTCAAGACGTACCAGCTATCCGTGGTATCCTTGATGACAAAGACGAAACCGAAGGTACTCGTCCAGCTTCTGATGATGCACCATTTGCGGCTCTTGCATTCAAAATTATGAATGATAAGTTCGTTGGTAACTTAACGTTCGTACGTGTTTACTCTGGTGTTATTAAGCAGGGCGAAAGCGTTTACAATCCAGTTAAAATGAAACGTGAGCGTGTTGGACGTATCGTACAGATGCATGCTGATTCGCAACAAGAGCTTGATGAAATCCGTGCAGGTGATATTGCTGCATTAGTGGGTATGAAAGACGTTGGTACTGGTGATACGCTTTGTGATGAAAGTGAAGCCATTACGCTTGAGCGCATGGAGTTTCCAGACCCAGTTATTAGTCTAGCAGTTGAACCAAAAACTAAAGCTGACCAAGAAAAAATGTCAGTGGCTTTAGGACGCTTGGCTAAAGAAGATCCATCATTCCGTGTACATACTGATGAAGAATCTGGTCAGACGATTATTAGTGGTATGGGTGAGCTTCACTTAGAAATTCTTGTTGATCGTATGAAGCGTGAATTTAAAGTTGAAGCAAACATCGGTGCACCGCAAGTTGCTTATCGCGAAACCATTCGTAACTCAGTTGAACAAGAAGGTAAATTTGTTCGTCAAACAGGTGGTCGTGGTAAGTTCGGTCACGTTTGGTTGAAGCTTGAGCCTCTTGATCTTGATGAAGGTCCTGAGTATGAGTTTGAAGAACAAATCGTTGGTGGTGTCGTACCTAAAGAATACCATGGTGCAGTTGATAAAGGTATTCAAGAACGTATGAAGAATGGTATCCTTGCCGGTTACCCAATCGTTGGTGTTAAAGCTACATTATATGATGGTTCATACCATGATGTTGACTCGGATGAGTTATCATTCAAAATGGCAGGTTCTATCGCATTCAAAAAAGGCTTCATGAATGCTAACCCAGCACTTCTTGAGCCAGTTATGAAAGTTGAAGTTGAAACGCCAGAAGAGTACATGGGTGATATCATGGGTGACTTAAACCGTCGCCGTGGTATGGTTCAAGGTATGGATGATTTACCTGGTGGCACTAAACAGATTCGTGCTGAAGTTCCATTAGCAGAGATGTTTGGTTATGCAACCAACCTTCGTTCACAGTCTCAAGGCCGTGCAACATACTCTATGGAATTCCAGAAGTATGCTGAAACACCTAAGTCTGTAGCCGAAGATATTATGAAGAAATTCTCTGGTAAAGACGACGAAGACGAGTAATTCTAGTTTTATTATTGGATAAATATATTGGAGTACTTAGCGAGCTAAGTACTCTTTATATATTCATTGGATAATAATTACGTTTGATATTAATTGTTCAAGGTCCTAGATACTTCTAAAGGTGATTAGTTTTAATATTATTCAATAGGTTTTAACATAAACACAGCTAGTAACTTATCGAAAGTGTAATTTATTACTGAATTTATAACCTTTTAGGTATCAAACCCTTGTCAATTACTTGTATTATCTTATATCATTTGCAACTGACTTAAATAATATCTTACTTCGTATTTTCTTATTAAGTAATTATTATACTAACTCTCTTAAGTAACTTTTTACTTCAGAATCTTTACTAATAAAGTATAAGTTGCTTTAGATAAAATTTTATGACAGATAATTAATGATTGTAGTCACAGACTATTTTTATATTATTTGATCTGTTACTTGAACTACATATTTAAAAAAAGAGGACACACCCATGGCAAAGGCCAAGTTTGAAAGAAATAAGCCGCACGTTAACGTAGGAACCATTGGACACGTTGACCACGGTAAAACCACACTAACCGCAGCAATCGCAACCGTAGCAGCCAAAACATCAGGCGGCGACGCAAAAGACTACGCAGCGATTGACTCAGCACCAGAAGAAAAAGCACGTGGTATCACAATCAACACCTCACACATCGAATACGACACCGAAGCACGTCACTACGCACACGTAGACTGCCCAGGTCACGCAGACTATGTGAAAAACATGATTACTGGTGCCGCACAGATGGATGGCGCAATTCTAGTCGTATCAGCGACAGATGGCCCAATGCCACAAACACGTGAGCACATCCTACTATCACGTCAGGTAGGCGTACCATACATCATCGTATTCATGAACAAATGTGACATGGTAGATGACGAAGAACTACTAGAGCTCGTAGAAATGGAAGTACGTGAATTACTATCAGACTATGACTTCCCAGGTGATGACACCCCAATCATCAAAGGATCAGCGCTAGAAGCCCTAAACGGCAATGACGGTCCATATGGCGAACCTGCAGTAATCGAACTACTAGAAGTACTAGATACATATATCCCAGAGCCAGAGCGTGACATCGATAAAGCATTCCTAATGCCAATCGAAGACGTGTTCTCAATCTCAGGACGCGGTACCGTAGTAACAGGCCGTGTAGAATCAGGTATCATCAAAGTAGGCGATGAAATCGAAATCGTAGGTATTAGAGACACTCAAAAAACCACCTGTACAGGTGTAGAGATGTTCCGTAAGCTACTAGACGAAGGTCGTGCTGGTGAAAACTGTGGTGTACTACTACGTGGTACAAAGCGTGAAGACGTACAGCGTGGCCAAGTACTAGCAGCGCCTGGATCTATCACACCGCATACAGACTTTGATGCCGAAGTATATGTACTATCAAAAGAAGAAGGTGGCCGTCATACACCATTCCTAAATGGTTACCGTCCACAGTTCTACTTCCGTACTACAGACGTAACAGGTGAAATCATTCTACAAGACGGTACTGAAATGGTAATGCCTGGCGATAACGTTGAGATGAGCGTGAAGCTAATCTTTCCAATCGCAATGGATAAAGGCTTACGTTTCGCAATTCGCGAAGGTGGCCGTACTGTAGGTGCTGGTGTTGTTGCTAACGTTAA
>NZ_JBXYJG010000012.1:0-106773 GCF_057396255.1 Psychrobacter sp. CX21
CACGTCTACGGTTTCGTTTTCATCAATTACAGGTGCGTCTACTGTGTAATCGCCATTTTCATCCGCAGTTGTGGTGCCAATGACATTGCCATCTTCGTCCTTAACTGTGACGGTAGCGCCTGGTTCTGTTTTACCGGTTAATGTTGTGGTGTCTTCTACGCCATCTCCATCTGTATCAGTGTTGATGATATTGTCTACGGTTGGCGCGTCAGGCGCGGTGGTATCAGGTGCAGGTGCAGGCGTAGGTGTATCATCATCGTCATCAAGCGCCGCAGCTATCAAGCCAATACCCGCTAGACCTGCAAGCCATGGCCACCATGCAAATCCGCCATCTTCAGTCGCACCTACCCAGTAAGGAGTAGGCTGCGCATTACCCCCTAAGGCTTGACCCTCTGTTGCACCAGGTTCAAGTTCAGTCACATAATCGGCCACCTCACCTGTATCTGGTACATAGTAATAGTAGCTGCCATCTTCTGCTTGGCCAATCAATGCGCCATCTGGCTGATCATAATATCCTTCTATGATTAGATCGCTTTCTTGACCACCATCTTCCATTGAGACATGTAGATCTTTACCCACTCGTTTGGTCACTATGTGATCAGGCGCTACGCCAGTTTGCGGATTGACAAGCTCATAGTTTGCTTTTTCAGTCGCTTTTATGACTGTTGGTTGTCCGTCTTTGGTGACAACTTGATGTTCTGCTATGGTTTGTACGGCGTTGTTTACTTTTACGATTACTGTGCTCATGAGGTGTTCCTATTTTCTGAATTTTAATTTTGTTTGTTCTTTAGTTTGCTTATATTAGTTTGCTTATTCGGTTGCACTTACGGTGGCGACGACGCGTCTGTTTTTATATCGCCCATCTTCTGTAGCGTTTGTCGCAACAGGTCTGGTTTCTCCAAAGCCTTGCGTGCTTAATCTTGTAGCGTCTATGCCGAATTTGTTGACAAATTCTTGTTTGACAGCTTCTGCGCGGCGCTGTGATAGGTCCATGTTGTAGCTGTCGTTACCGATGCTGTCTGTATGACCTTCTATGAGTGTGGTTGTGTTTGGATATTTCTTCATGAAGTTGGCAACCGCTTCGATGCGCTGGTTGAATACGGGTTGTACGATGGCTTTGTCAAATTCAAATAGGACTTCTAGGTTGATTGGTTTGTCTATTTCTACTTTGATGACAGGCTCAGGTACGACTACTTCTGGACAGTTTCGCTGTACGCGGCTGATTTGATGGGTTTGTTCTGGATAGGTGCTGATAAGCTCTTTGGCATACTCTGGTGTGAGCTTGCTTAGCTGTGGCTGCTTTGTGCTGTCATCTACGTCGACATAGATGTAGTTGTTTTGCTGGGCGGGAAAGTCTACTTGGTAGCTTGTGGCTAATTCAAAGTTGTTGAGGTTGGTTTCGGTGGTGGCGATGTCTATTTTGTGCACGCCACTGCAATATCTGATTTGCGAGTAGTGTCCTGGTTGTAGGCTGACTTGGAATCTGTCATCGATGGCGATGTTGGCACTGGTGTCTATCCCATCAGCGTCTAGGGGTCTGACGAATATGAGGTTGGTTTCGTTATTGGGCAGGTTAAGCGCGACCTCTTCTTGATAGGCGGTGTTACCTGATTTATACCATTGTACGTGCTGCATGCTATTCGGATTATAGACTACTGACGCTTCTGTTGGTTCTGCTGTTGCTGGTTGTGTTGTTAATATAGCCAGTAGGACTGCGCTGGTTAGTAGTTTATATTTTGTGTTTTTCATAGCGTCGTCACCTCAAATAAATGTTGTATTTAACTTATATTTTAAAAACTTGTTAATGAGATTAATCCATTAAAATATAAATCAGATAAAATTAATAAACGGAAATTACGATAAATAAGGTTACAAAGTAAACGTACATATTTATAAATGACATTGAAAAGACCATAAAAAACCATTTAAGTTTCAAAAAATAAAATTAAACAAACACGTTTAAAATATAAAACTAAAATAATCATGATCTAACATGATTTATTATTACTTGTACCAATAAATTACTTACAATTGAGATAATTATTGTTGTAAGTATAGACCTTGATAGATATTTATTAAACACCTGCAAAACATAAATACGTAACTGAATATTAAAATAGATAACAATATTTGTTTAATATAATTTAATAAATTTGAATTATTTTAAATAAATCTAATTAAATCAAAAAATTAAAAAAATCTTAAATCTTAATCCATCTAATTTTAGAAACAACTTGCCAACATTAATAAGCCTAAAAATTAAGCTAATTTTTCTCTTAAATTAGTAATTTATATATTTTAAACATTGAAATGCAGTTATAGGACTTTGCTAAGATATGTGCAAAATTTAACCGTTGAAAATATTTCAAAATTTTAATATTTGAAAAGAGAATTACTATTTAGGATTAATACTAAGCTTAGATGCATTACTAGAAAAGAGTTTTATATAAAGAAAGGATTTGCAATAAGTTATTGGTATACTATTAAAAAGACATATAAACAGCTAACAATCGCAAATGTTGATAAGTATTCAACAAAGATAACTATTGAATCGAAAATGTGTATTAAAACCAAGTGAATTAACTTATGTTAAAAAAATGGCTTCCAGCAATCATATTCGCAATAACCTTGCATATAGTTTTAATTGTAGGCTTTTTCCTCAATCAAAATAAAGAAACCGAATCGAGCGCTGACGTATCAAATAGCTTCGAAACAGGAATGAATACTGAGCAGCCCATTAAAACTGGTAGCGAAGTAGAAATTGATCAGAATGGTGTATCTACCTATACTAAAATAAACCATAAAGAGGTTACACAATTATTAAATGATCAAGTGCCTAATTCTGAAGCTACTCATTCATCTGTTAATAGTGAAAATGCAGAAACTGTTATAAAAACAGATAACTTATCTAAAAAAGGGATTGCACCTCAAACACCTGCTTATAACTCCAATGATTTAAATGATAGAACCAATACCTCTCAGCAAAAAAAAGCATCTCAATTAGACAATGCATCTGTTTCAAATCAGCAACCTAATACTGCACAAAATTTGATTGTGAATAGACGTCAGAACACTAATCCAAACGAAAGATTACTACTTGATAGAGACTTACCCAGTCAAGATTCAACTGACATCACTATAGATGAGGAATATGAGAAAACAGCAAAAGAGGTAGAAGATATAAATAATAAAATTAGTGAGGGTATCGCTCAAGTAAAAGATGAGAAGATGAATAAAATAAAAGCTGAAAGAGAAACGGCACGATTGCAATATTTAAGACAAAAAAAATTAGAAAGTAGTGGCTCAACAAACAATTCAATCGACAGCTCTATCCATGATTCTATCAACAATTCTTACAATACTGACTTAAGCAAAGGTGAATTAAATAATGACCAATCTTCTACAAATCAATCATCAGTACCTGAATCGAAATCAGTTAATAATACCGTTGATAAGCCAAGCGAAGTAGATAAGCCAAGCGAAGTAGCTGCTAAATAAAACGAATCACATAATTCGAACTCAATAACGAATACGAAAATAACAATCGATAGTGAAAACGATTTGCAAGGGGCAAATTAATTAAAGGTCAATTAACTAAACACCATATAAGTTAAAGGCCGCATAATCAAAAACATATAAGTAAGAGATAGAATAAATGAATGGCTATACGACTAAGGTTCAAATAGTCTATGGACGCCCAGCATGTAATGCTGCACTACCCGAATCAATCAATTGATTGACAGACTGCAGACGTTCCTCAGTACCTACATCTATCCAATTCGCGTCCAAGAGTTGGGCTGTCACTTGCATCTTCAACATTGATTTTTTAAGTAAAGGTGCTAATGGTGCTGCTTGACCCTCTGCAATACCCTCGACTAAATCTGGTGATATCACGCTGATACCAGCAAATGTATATTTAGGACTATTGGCAACCGCTATTTCACTGGCCAATCCATTATTGATCGCAAAATCACCCTCCTTGTTGTGAGGGGGATTAGTAGTCATTATTAGATGAGCCTTTTGATCTGCATTCATTTTGTAAGACGTTAATGCAGAAAGGTCAAAATCAGTCCAAACATCACCGTTAATAAGTATAAATGGCTCATGACTTAATTTGTGAGTGCGTAGCGCTTTTGCAATACCTCCCGCTGTTTCTAAAGGTTCATCATCTTCAATAGACCAACTTATCTCAACACCGTACTTGCTTCCATCACCTATCGCATCCATTAATTTGTCCGAAAGCCAAGAGGTATTAATCACAATTTTGGTAATGCCTATAGCTTTTAAAGCTTTAATATGCCAAACAATTAGCGGCTGGCCACCTACTGGTATCAAAGGTTTAGGCGTATCTAACGTCAACGGTCTAAGTCTTGTTCCTTTACCTGCAGCCAATATCATCGCTTGATTTATACGCTGTGAAGCTTTAGGTGTTGAAGCTGATGAATTTTTAGAAGTCATATTTAACCTTAATTAGGGCGTGTCCCTAGTTTTATTAAAAATATTGTTATAACAAACCTATCAAATATCTTTGGATAAGGGTTTTAGATCTTTTACTTAAGCTTAGAAAACTTGATATCAAAATTAGGCTCAACTTGTTCATTTAACCACGTATAAATTGGATTGATATATGACTTGATATCTTCATTCGCACGTTCATTCAACCATCTTAATTCAAACATAAGATCGCGCCAAACCTTAGGTATGTCTGTTAAATATCGAGACTTGCCATCACGTTCAGATAATCTTATAAAGATCCCTAATACTTTTAAATGACGCTGAATACCAACGAGATTTAAATCCGTCATTAAAGTTTCTAAAGTTATGTTATCCATGAAATCAAGGTGAGTTGATTCATTTTGATTAGTAGCGGTTTGATTATGAGCGGTTTGATTAAGAGCGGTTTGATTAAGAGCGGTTTGATTAGGATCATGTTGATCAGAATTTAACTGCTTAGCTTGTCGCCAATAATACTCAACCCAGCTATCAATTTGCATCTCAGGCCAATCAACATAGGCATCACGAACTAAGGATACTAAATCGTATACATAACTACCGATAAGTGCATCCTGAAAATCAATAACGCCCAACGCCTCGTGGTGATATTGATCAAGCATAAGATTACGACTGTGATAATCCCGATGTACAACGACAGTAGGCTGCTTCAAAATATCTTCAATCAAATGCGTATTAAATAATGCTAATTTTGAGTTTATATCATCAGTTAGTTCAATACCAATATAGGGTAAAAACCATTCAGTAAATAAGTCTATCTCTCGTTGTAAAGTTGACTTATCATAATCTTGTACTCCAAATTTCTTTTTAGCATACTGAGTATCAATACCTTGCAAATCAATTAAACAATCAATCGCCCAGCGATACAATTTATCAATTTTTGTATGCTCCTGCTTCACCTTAGCATCCGCGACAAGATGAGCAAATTCAGTATTACCAAAATCTTGTAATATCAAAAACCCATTTTCTAAGTCATTATTTAGCAATGTGGGTACATTTATCTTATCATTCATTAGCTTTGCAATTCTTACAAAACTTTCAATTGATTCTAATTGAGGCGGCGCATCCATAACGATATAGCTTGGGTCTAAATGGCTACTTGATTTGGTACTAGAATCAACATTTAAACTAATTCGATCAGAAATAGTACGATTAGACTGATTAGTAGTGGTTGGATTGGTATTATTTTTAGCTAAACTATCGCTAAATTCATCTTCATTTAAATAAACACGATGATACCGACGAAAGCTTGCATCACCAGGTAGACTTTTAATTTTGATATGAAGATTAGAAAAAGCAGCTTGCACAAACCTTTCTAATTTTTCAAACCGTTCTTGAGTATGAAAAGTGCTAATATTGTTTTGAGTATTTGATGTCATGTTATCCGGCGTTTTAGTAGTTGTAGTCATAACCTAAGGCTTTTGAGAATATTAACCTTCATAAATTTTTAAGATTTAAATTATAATAAAAGCTATAAATTTTGTTTCTTTATTTAAACCTCTCATGCAAATCAATCTAATTAACAATTTGGCAAAGAAGGCGTAAAATGAAACGATTATAGTGTAGCTGATATATTTTTTTTTGACTATGATACGATATTGCTCAAAACTTTTATATGAGCGTTTCATAGTAGAAATATAATAAAATTGCCAATAATGCATTTAATTGGGATTTGATGATAAAAATTGGTTATATAATATAAGCGTATCTTTTTAAAACATGGATGTAGCATGTACAGATGTATTTCACCCAAATATATTGCATAAATAATCAGCAAAATTTAAAAAGATGATATACATATACCTTTTTTATACTCATAATCTACAATAATTATAGACTACATATTTAGATGACTCTTTAGATTTATTGAGTCTGTTTTTAATTTAATTGAAGATTTAATAAGGTAACTCTTTGTTTTACTCATTGCTTTATCAAAGTATACGGCGTATTTGCTACGATACTGATTTTCATTCGTATTCAAAAACTTCGCTCGTATTAAGCTTACCTATACTTATTAGTATGCCTAGTGCGTACGGCGCCATTGTAAGTCCTGTAAATGGTTTAGAAAAAAATCAACATACTCATCCAACTTCAATTAATAGACCTATAGAGACTCAATCCTTAGCTGATAGACAGTTATATAAGCCTAATACAGATGAAAAAAGTCTGTCTCAAAGTAGTCTGTCTCAACAAACTGTTTTAGATTCAGATAACCTAAATGACTCGGATACTAAATCATTCAGTAATAAACTCTATAATGCCAAACAACTCTCAACAACCTTAAATCAAGATAAAGTTCATAAGAGTCTTGAACGCTTATCACAATTTTATCAGCAGCAGGCGGATGAATTAAGAGATCGTACTCCTAACACTACTCATGGTTACAGGATTAATGATGTCGAGGCTGACACCATTATTGATGCCAATGAAGTTTCACCTGTAGCGGATATCAATGTTTTTGATTTCATAGATCAAGGTACATCGTCCTATCGCTGTGAGGGCGTATGGATTAGCCCTGCGGACGCAAACTACAAGTCAAATGGCAATGCATCTAATAATAATACATTAAGTGGCGAAGCATCAATTAACTCTGATTATTATGCAGCCATTGAGCGCGCCAAACGTAATGATGGCCTATCTACAGACGAAGGATTGCCTTTATATGCTCAAGCCGATTACGCATACTATGACAATGAATCCTATGTAGAACTGGCTGGTAATGTTGAAGTCATACAAGAGGGTCAACTGATAGTTGCTGATGCGCTCAACCTCGATCTTAACAGTGGCGTTGCAGGTGCTAAAGGTCAAGTACTACTTGCCGGTGTGGGTTCTAATTCCGATAAAGCTGATGATTTAAATAACTTAAATGGTGAGCATAATGGAAATGATAGTGAGCGCGTTGGGTCACATACTAAGAAAAATAATTCAGGTCTTATAACTGTCGCTGATGAACTAGCGTTTAGTACTAAAGACAATCGAGCAACTGCTTATGATGTCGCTTTTGCTAGTATTGGCATGCAGGCTCATGGTTATGCACAGCAATTAAACAAACCTAACGATAGTTTGTACGAGCTTGATAAAGTCATGTTTTCAACTTGCCCGCCTAATGATAGGAAGTGGCAGTTAGAAGCTCAGCAAATTGATTTAAATACCGATACCGGCCGCGGTGAAGCCTATGATACAACCTTTAGATTAGGTTCTGTTCCTGTATTGTATTTACCTTATTTCAACTTCCCTATTGATGACAGACGCAGTAGCGGTATATTAACCCCAAGCCTTAGGATTGATAGTGATACAGGGGTTAGGCTTGGCGTACCATACTACCTGAATCTAGCGCCAAATTATGATGCGACATTAACGACTGACATCTATACCAGTCGTAATCCCATGTTAACTGGAGAGATGCGTTATCTGACGGAGCATTATGGTCAAGGGACATTGACAGCCGCCTATCTACCGAATGATAAGGAATATGAGGATAAAGACCGTAAAGGCGTATTTTATACTCATGACTGGGCATCTGATAGTATTCCAAGACTAACTGCTAATGCAGTCTATAGTTATGTATCAGACCCTGATTACTTAAATGATTTTGATGATTTTGGCGTGGTCAATAATCAGTTAAACTTACCGAGACGCGCTCAGGTTAACTATATCAATGAATATATTGACACTCAGTTAAAAGTCGAAACTTTCCAGACTTTGGATGCAAAAGATGCGCAAGGCAATGTCATTGAAGATAAAGATAAGCCTTATTCACGTTTACCACAGTTCACTGTAGACTACCGTATTCCTACTTTTGAAGGGCCATTTAATAATGTAGTCATTGAAGGCACGAATGACTCTGCTTACTTTAAAAAATCTATTAACGATGGATCAGAGAGTGAGAAAAGCGGCTTTAGGCTATACAATGACATTAGTTTTAGTTACCCCTTTGATAAAAGCTGGGGCTATGTTATCCCTAAAGTAAGTTTGCGAAGTTTATATACCGCTTATGATGAAGAGAGCCGCATCGATCAAAATATTGCTAAAGAAGATAGGGATCAAGCCGTTTTTGTTCCTCAAGTTAGTTTGGACTCGGGGTTGGATTTTTATAAGGCCGGCTCACCTTTTGGTTGGTTTGACCAAACCTTGGGTGGGTACCGCTTACTTAGCCCGCGTCTTAAATATACCTATGCACCCTACAAAGACCAATCAACTCTTCCAAACTTTGATACTAGGGTGGCTTCATATGGTTATGATCAACTATTTTCTGACAGTTGGTTTTTGGGTCATGATCGGTTGAATGATAGTAACTCTCTTGCAGTTGGCTTCAATTATCGTTATGTTGATGCCGTAGGTGTGACTCGATTTGATGGTAGTATTGGTGATCAGTTTTTTATAAAGTCACCTAAAGTTAAACTTGAACCAAACGACGATACCTTCGATGCAGACTCAACTGGTGTTGCTTGGCGCAGTAGTGTTCAGCCATATCGCAATATATGGTTTGATTTTAATGGTGCGCTAAACTCTGATAATGATCTCAACTACATCACCAGTCAGCTAAGATATCGGCCTACCCCTAATAGTTTGTTTAATGTTGGTATTATTGAACGTAAAGAAGACAAAGTAACTGATCAAGAGGAATTATCAGCGTTAACTGCATCTGCGGTAATACCTATTAATAGTAATTGGCGAGTAATGGGTCAAACCCAGTTCGATAGTAGAAATGATAAGTTTATCGACAGCACGCTTGGTATTGATTATGAAGATTGCTGTTATGGGTTTTCAGTCTATGGTCGCAGCTACTATAATGACTTAAATCTTAAAGACGAACCGACGCGAGCCATTATGGGCGAATTTAGAATTAATGGATTGGGGAGTAGAAATAGTCGTTTGAGCAGGCACTTAGATGATAAGATACTAGGATTTGAACCTGTTGATAGCCTTTGGGTTAAATAAGCCTTTGGGTTAAATAGCCCTTTATCTTAATTAACTCTTCATAGTTTTTGAACTTAAAACTGACTGCAAATATCCCTACTAAATATTAAACTTAACGAATAACATACAGGCAAATTATGACAATGCTAAATCAGACGACATATGGTACAAAGCACCCTCAAAAATATAAAATTAAGACTGCCTCTAAATATTTTAAAACCTCTATTTTAGCAAGTGCTTTATTAGGTTTACTAATAGCGCCTACGCATGCCGTAACCTCCAACGCACAAACATCAAATGTACAGCAAGACGGTTCAAATATAAGTAGTTCAACGGAGCAGCAGCGCTCTAACGCGTTATCTGTTCGACGCAGTAAAGATGGTATAGTCGCTTTAGTCAACGACACCCCAATTCTGAAAAGCGATTTAAAAGACGCGTTAGAATTAACTAAAGCTAGGCTCAATGCTGCAGGTCAGCCCATGCCGAGTACAGCTCAAATTCAAAATGATGTCTTAAACTCGTTAATTATACGAACCTTACAGCTAGATTTGGTACAGCGTGCTGGTATAAGACCTGATTCTGAAACAGTTAATCAAGCGCTAGCTAGAATTGCTCAATCACAAGGGTTTAACTCTTTATCTGGATTTCAGCAAAATTTAGATTCTAGCAAGCCTGGTAGTTATGCTCAGTTGCGTGCCGAAATTATTGAAGAAGAATCACTAAGAACATTGCAACAGAGTCAAATTGCTAATCGTGTGCGTATTAGTGAACAAGATGTCGATGCTTTACTTGCATCTCCAGAAGGACAACGTTTACAAAACACCGAATACCGTACGGTTCATATCAGAGTTCCTTTTAGCGATGATTATAGCCGCATTAGTGATGATGAAAAAGCACAAGCGATGAAAATCGCTCAAAACATCCAACAACAACTAAAATCTACTGATAATGTACAAAGTGTCCTCGATGCTGTGTCTGCAGGTATTGCCAAAAATTACGCCGCTTTAATCCAAGGTGGCGATATGGGTTATCATCCTGCCGCTGGACTACCAGAAGATATGGCGACGCGTATCACCAATTTATCAGAAGGCGAGGTAACACAGCCTCAAATCACGCCACAAGGTATCGATATAATCAAACTGGTAGACAAGCGTGGTAATGACAGTATGCTCGTGCCGCAGTGGAAAGTACGTCATATTCTAATAAAGCCTGATGATATTACTGGCGGTACGATTGCTGAACAAAAAATAAATGATTTATATGAACAACTCCGCCGTGATGCAGACTTTGCATCATTGGCTGCGACATACTCAGATGATCCAGGATCGGCTGGTCGTGGTGGTGATTTAGATTGGGTAAGCGAGGGTCAAATGGTACCTGCATTTGAAGCTATGATGTTACGTACCCCAAAAGGTGACTACTCTACCCCCTTCAAATCTCAGTTTGGCTGGCACATATTAAAAGTTGAAGATACACGTCAAAAGGACATGACCAATGAATTGACGCGTCAAATGGCTAGAGATACGCTTTATAAACGTCTAGCAGTACAAGCACAAGAAGACTGGTTGCAAGAACTTCGTGCTAACGCCTTTATCCGTATTTATAACTAGGGTCTGTTATTTTAATTTTTTGCGTTTAGTGCGTTAAAAAAGAAGGCTTCGCAAATTGCGAAGCCTTCTTTTTAGTATTTATGCATCGTAGTAACTGTACTTCTAGAAATTTAAGACGGCTTTAGGGTCAATTGGTTTGCCGTTTTCTCTGATCTGAAATTGCAATGCCACTTGATTGGTTTGTCCAGAACTGCCCATCGTAGCAATACGTTGCCCTTTTTGGACACGATCCCCTTCTTTAACTAACATTTGATTGTTATGTGCATATACTGTAACGTAGCGATCGTCATGACGTATCATAATGAGATTGCCATATTCTGGAAGTCCATTACCAGCATACATAACCGTACCTGCATTACTCGCAACAATAGGATCTCCAACACGCCCACCAAACCACATGCCCATGTCGCCAGCATTGGCATTATAGTTTTTGATGACCGAATTGGTACTAGGATAAATATAGCCTTGATTCAATGGCTGCGAAGGTGTTGGCTGAGGTACAGGCGCGGGTGTTACAGGTCTAGTCTGAGGTGGTGTATAGGTAGGGCGACGCGTAGGTGGATTGTTCTGAGCGGTGCGATTGCCATCATCCCACAATCTTAACCATTGTCCAGTATAGATGGTATAGCGACTATCTAAACGATTTAATGCACCGATCTGTCTATAGTTTAAACCATATCTGGCGGCAATATCACTAACCGTATCCCCTCGTTTCACTTTATACATATTAGGAATGCCTTGAGCATTCACTTGAACCTTGGGTCCAGTACTATTATATGTAGGCTTAGTCGCACAGCCGGCTAGCAGTATCGTTGACCCGAGCAATGATGCTGCTAAAGCTTTAAATTTAAATGAAGGGGTGTTGTCTAAATTAATTAGCTTAGACATGGAGATCTCCTATAGGAACAATATTTTTAATGGCCTATCATACCATTGTCACTCATAGTATTATAATTAATATGGATAAAATTTCTATCTACCCTAGTAAATTAAGCGTAACATTACTAAAATTTTATATTCTAGACATATGATTTACGCATTTAAAAAAGATAAGTCACAGTTGCTAAACATCCCGTACACAAAACGATGTCATAATAATTGAAAACCTATTTATGAAAATTAAATAATTGTTATAAGTAATCAAATTAAAACCATGTTCAATTAATATAAAATACAATTATATTTAATTGTATTAATATTGACGACGACCTGATATCAATCACTAAATAAAGAATAATAACAATAGACTGGATAACTTTTAAATTTCTTTTTTAAATTCTTCAAAACATCATGACATACTGACGTATTTTAATCATATAAATATTATAATCTTTCATAACCGATTATAATTTTTCATAACCAGTAACTTTATGAATAGATTAGAATATAAGTATGGTTCAAACTTAAGCGAAAACAGTGGATACTATGAAAAATTCTATAACTCATTCATTCAAAAATATGACACATAAAATGGTTTCTAAAGTCAAATTTGGTGCCGCTT
Source organism: Psychrobacter sp. CX21 (assembly GCF_057396255.1). Taxonomy (NCBI): domain Bacteria; kingdom Pseudomonadati; phylum Pseudomonadota; class Gammaproteobacteria; order Moraxellales; family Moraxellaceae; genus Psychrobacter; species Psychrobacter sp. CX21. The sequence continues at coordinate 12,544 of NZ_JBXYJG010000012.1, forward strand.
TTGGCGCTATAGCTCTTTGTGCTTTCATGTCTGCTCAAGCTGCCAATCAGACTACTATTCCTCTAGATCTTGCTGGAGCCAATGCGACCAAACACGAAATTGCTGTTCTGCAAGTATTATCAGAAGTATGCCCTTCGATGTTAACGCCTGCTCAGAGTGTTAACTTTCGCCGTACCTATAATGCAGAGTTAAAAAAAATGTTGCCTGCGTCCATTAATAATCCAGCCGCTGCAATAAATTATTTGTCTACTCAGCAAGACTATAAAATGGTATTAAGCAGTATGCGAGATTGGACAATGGGCTTTTCACATGAAGAAAATTTGGCCTTATGTACAGATCTTGCTAATGCTAAACTACAATAGAGTTCTCAACAGCGTGTTATTTAACATGTCTTTGATGAACAAAACATTGATGAGCCTAATGTAATAAATCAAGCATCAGGATCAGTTATAGAGTAGCTGATCCTTTTTTATTAGATATTCATAACCAGTATCCATTTGATAACCAGTCTCCATTTGATAACCAGTCTCTATGTTTAATCAGTCTCTAAATAGGCTGGCTAAAAAGACAACATTTTATAAGGCACTCTAAATATTATCAATACTATCAAAACTTTTTAAATTTCTGTTTTACCCACTAAGGCAATTTGTTAATATATTGTCTCGTTCAGGCAGCATTATTTGATCAAATCTTAAAGAAAATAACTGTGCTCTAAATTATATATCCCTAACTATGGTGTCTTAGATATGACCATGCTTTCACAAAAGCCAATTTCTCCCAATACCCTCCTTAAAAGAACCCTCTTAACTGTAAAAACCTCATTAATCGGTTCAGTCGTTGGTTTAGCTTCTATCACCTCTATGGCTGCAATAGACCCACCTGAGATGGACAATACCGCCTATGTATTAATGGATTACGATACTGGGGTTATCTTAGCTGAAAAGAATGCAGACCAACCTCTACCGCCAGCTTCATTAACTAAAATGATGACCAGCCATATTATTGAAAAAAAGCTGCAATCTGGCGATTTAAAAGAAGATGATATGGTGCTAATGAGCGAAAATGCATGGTGCCGAGGTAGTAGCAATCAATCTTGTATGTATGTTCCAGTTAATACAAAGGCCTCGGTTATAGATATGCTGCGTGGCATTATTATTCAATCGGGTAATGATGCATCAAAAGCAATGGCGGAACACATTGCTGGTAGTGAACAAGCATTTTCACAACTAATGAACGAAGAAGCTAAGCGTATCGGTATGACGAATACCACGTTTAAAAACGCGACTGGCATGCCTGCAGAAGGACATGAAGCTTCCGCGCGTGATTTAGCGTTATTAGCACGTGCTATTATTAAAGAAGGCGGTGAATACTACGATATTTATGCTGAAAAAGAATTCACCTTCAATGATATCACCCAAGGTAATCGAAACGCCCTACTTCGTACAGACTCTACTGTAGATGGTTTGAAAACCGGACACACCAATGCAGCAGGTTACTGCTTGGTGGCTTCTAGCAAACGTGGTGATATGCGCCTGATATCAGTCATTATGGGTGCAGACAGTATGCAAGATCGTGCTGATCAGTCGCGTGAACTACTAGGTTGGGGATATGGTCACTTTGATACCGTGATTGTTGCCCCTGAAAATCAATTTGTAGACAACATGCCTGTATATTTTGGTGAAAAAAACTCAGTCAAAGCAGCTACTGGTGAGGCGCTCAAAGTCTTAACTACCAAAACTCAAAAAGACAAACTTACTACCGTTATTAATATGTCAGATGAAATAAAAGCACCATTGACTAAAGGTCAAGAAATTGGTCGTATGATGGCGGTTCTTGATGGCAAAACAGTCGCTTCTGTGCCTGTTGTAGCTACTGAAGATGTTGCTGAATCAGGTATCTTCAAACGCGCTTGGCAACACATTGCTAAATGGTTTGGTGATCTTTTCTAATTAATTGATTAATATTAAACACAGTCGTTACTGTAAATTAAAAAGAGGCGCTGAAATATCAGCGCCTCTTTTTATACTTTATTTTTTAGTCTTTTCATTCAACAGATTTAGAGTGTTATGTTTAGAATGTATGGTTATTTTAGTTTAAGACTATTTTTTATGTGAACCTTTTTTATACTTCATTTTACGGCGTTTCTTACGGGCTTCTGATACCCCTTTTCTCTCACTAGTAGCGCTGGTAGTCTTCTTGCCTGCATAGGGATTGGTATTGAGTTTGAATTCTACTTTAAGAGGCGTGCCTTCTAATTTAAATACTTTACGAAATTCATTCTCAAGATACCGCTGATAGCTTTTTGGTAGCGAGCCAGTTTGATTACCATGAATCACAATAATAGGCGGATTGTGTCCTCCTAAATGGGCATATCTAAGTTTAATACGGCGACCACCAGACATAGGTGGGGGATTAGCAGCAACAGCATCTTCTAAAATTTGGGTTAGACGACTTGTTGAAACTTTAAACATTGAAGAGGCATAAGCTTTGTGAATCGAGGGGTATAAATTCCCCACATTTGTCCCATGTAGGGCGGATATAAAATGAACTTTGACGTACGGTATAAAACTAAACCGGCGCTCAAGCTCAGAATGAATCATGTCTTTTTTATCCTCTGACAGCCCATCCCATTTGTTGATAGCCACTACAATGGCACGCCCTGCATCAAGCGCATAACCGAGCATATGCAAATCTTGATCTACAATGCCTTCTTGAGCATCGATAACAGCTATCACCACATTTGAATCTTTGATGGCTTGTAGGGTCTTGATGACCGAGAACTTCTCAACTTTTTCACCAATACGGCCTCGGCGCCTGACACCTGCTGTATCGATTAATACGTAACTTTTGCCATTGCGCTCAAAAGGAATATAAACACTATCACGAGTCGTGCCTGGCATGTCATATACGACGACCCTATCTTCCCCTAACATACGATTAACTAGCGTCGATTTACCAACATTTGGGCGGCCAATAATGGCAAGTTTAAGCCCTTGTTCTGGTTCTTCTTCGACATCTTCTGGCATGTCTTTTGTTAAGTCATCTAATAAATTTGATATCCCACGGCCGTGACTTGCTGTGGTTGGATAAGGCTCACCAAGTCCTAACGCATAAAACTCAGCTGGCGCAGCATCATGTACGCCATCTATTTTGTTAGCGACTAAAAATACAGGCTTGCCGAGGGTATGAAGCATTTTACCTATGTCAGCATCAGCGCCTACCATGCCCGCGCGCGCATCAACCACAAATACAATTATATCTGCTTCGTGTATTGCCGTGTGAGATTGAGCCGACATATAATCATCAATACTACCTTGTCCATCGTCAGCTTCGCCGATACCACCAGTGTCAATGACAATAAATGACTTATTGTCGTAAGTGGCGTCGCCATATTGCCTATCACGTGTTAAACCAGATAGATCAGCGACTAGGGCTTGACGGGATTTTGTTAATTGGTTAAATATTGTCGATTTACCCACATTAGGGCGGCCAATTAAGGCGACGACAGGTTTCATGGACATTTTTTATCTCTCTTGGTTTTACATTGTTTCTAAACTTGAATGCTTAACGACGTTTATAAATATTCGTAACGTTATTTTTAATAGCTGTTATCCATAAGACTTTACTGTAAGGCTTTTACAGAGCTTAGGTTCAGGGTTTGGTAGCATAATTTATATTAGGGTATGCTCAGCCTATGAATAAAAGACAGAGTTTTGATTAAGGAGTAGTAAGGTATACGTACAAATTGCCCGATTGTCTAACTCATAATCTGTTAAAATATTATCAATCTAAACATGGTCAGACAAAAAATAAAAAGCTAAAAATGATAGCAAATTTAAGTCTATACAACCCCTATTAAAATTTAATAGAATGTCGTTAGTTATTAATGCTATATCGCTAGGTTATGATAACATGGTTTTATTACTCTTAATAACGATAGTACAATTATGTCAAGACGTTCCGCTCCATTTGTTGTTCCAGTAGATCTCCATCTAAGCCCTACATCAGAAGCAAGGGATAAAAAGACGCGTCAGAAACGAGCCAAAGAACTACTGTCTACGCTTCAAGCCGATATTGCTGCTTTTAAAGAGAATCAATTTCCGCCCGACATCTTACGCCAAGTCCGTGATATGCCTATATATCAAGGTAATTACGATGAAGTAGCAGCCTATCATAAACGCTGGAAGCCGCTTATAGATAGAGCCATGCAGTTTTACCCAGCAGCATATCTACCTCCTGACAACCTACCACTACCCGCAAGTTTAGAGATACCTCAGTTTATTTATCACGTACAGCGTCTCCACTTGACCAAAACCCGCGCAAAAGAGTCCAAAAACTTTGGTTCTGTGGGAGCACTGATTGATAAATGTGGTGAATTCTCCGCTGAAGAATGTCTCCGCCTTGAACGCGTGTTTGAACAGGATGAAACGGCTCGTTTAGTCGCTCACCGTGAATTTATAGACTTAAGGGCTTATATATTTTGTCGCAATCATAAAGGCGAGATGTTAGATCCTGAGCGTGTGCGTTTCTATCGAACTGGACTGATTGTTCATGCCCTACCTGATTTTAAAATAGTTGACAGCCGTCAAAAACCGCGCAAACGACGCAACGATGCTTATACCCATCCGTTAGCTGATAATGGCGTTTGGAAAGTTTATAAAAAGAAATAAACTACCCTACCAGATAAAGGACTTTTAATGTTTGCAGCCTCTTTTTTACAACCAGGCTTAATGTTACAAGCGACAATATTCTTAGGTGCGGCACTATTGCTCGTACCGCTTGGCAAACGGCTGCATATCTCCACTGTGCTTGGTTACTTAATTACAGGGTTGCTATTGGGGCCCAGTGTATTTGATGTTGCGGGTGATGCAGAAAGCCTGCTACATTTTTCAGAGTTTGGCGTCGTAATGCTTTTGTTCGTCATTGGACTTGAGTTACAACCGTCAAGGCTTTGGGCGCTACGGCGTTCAATTTTTGTATTCGGTGGTCTACAAGTGGGTATTACTGGCCTATTATTGATGGGCTTATTATATCAATTTACCCAATTAAAATTAGATACTGCTTTTATAGTGGGCTTTGGTTTGGCGTTATCCTCTACCGCATTTGTGCTACAAGTTTTGAATGAAAAGCAGCAACTGTCTAGCACGCATGGTCGTGAAGCATTTACTATCTTGCTGTTCCAAGACATCGCCGTCATTCCTCTTCTAGCAGCCATCCCTTTTTTGTCAGGGATTAGAGAACAAAGCTATGACTTAATCTATTTCGCCAAAGTAGTCGCAGTCTTTGGGGGGCTCTTTTTTGTTAGTCGCTATGTCGTGCGTCCATTTTTTAAATTTGTGGCGCTAAGTGGTGCAAATGAGCTACTCACCGCAGTAGCACTTTTTATAGTGATGGGCGTGTCCATCCTTATGGGTCAGATTGGATTGTCCATGGCACTGGGTGCTTTTTTGACCGGAGTATTGCTCGCAGACTCTGAATATCGGCATGAGCTTGAAGCCAGTATTGAGCCATTTAAAGGTCTGTTATTAGGTTTATTTTTTATGTCTGTGGGAATGCTTACTGATGTTAAGCTTATTATGGAGCACCCATTCATTATCATTAGTGCCGCCCTGGCGCTAATGTTTATAAAGTTAGGGGTAATCAGTATTATTGCTCGGCTGTTAGGCAATCGTCTACCTACCAGTATACGACTTGGGGTGACGTTAGCGCAGGGAGGGGAATTCGCTTTCGTATTATTCGGTACAGCAGCCAATCAAAACGTACTTAGTCAGGAATACTCAAGCTTACTGACGCTTGTTGTTACCATATCTATGGCCTTAACCCCGCTTGGATTTGTATTACTTGAAAAGTTTGCAGAGCCTAAATTTGCCAAACGTCAACCCACAAGAGAGTACGACAGTATTCCAGACCACGAGCACCCAGTGATTATTGCAGGGTTTGGACGCGTTGGTCAGATTATTGGGCGCGTACTACGTATGCATAATATCGAATTTACAGCCATTGAAAGCTCAGCAAATCAAGTTGATTTTGTCCGCAAATTTGGTAACCAAGTGTACTATGGTAACCCGCAAAACCCGCAAATATTAAGAACAGCAGGTATAGATAAAGCTAAAATTTTCATCATTGCTATAGATAATGTTGAGCGATCTATCTCAACAGCGCAATACCTTCATAATCATTATCCTCATTTAGAAATCCTAGCCCGCGCCAGAAACCGCAATCACTATTATAGATTGCGCGATGCAGGGGTAAAGCACATATGGCGTGAGACCTATTTATCTTCTCTCGATATGTCAAAAGAGTCGTTAAAGCTACTAGGTATTTCAGCTGAAAAAGCGCGTGAGACCATTACAGCGTTTAGAGATTATGATGATAAGTTATTGGCTCAACAACAAGCCATATATGATGACGAAGCCAAAATGATTGAGTCTGTACAGTCCTCAATGATGGAGCTTGAAAGTCTATTTGATGCCGATCACACCGAAGGCAAAAAGCTTGATTTAGACGAAATTGAAACGGCGGTAGGTATAAACAAGCACCAATCATAAACGTTTAAACCAATAGTACTTTTAATCAATAGCATTTTAACCGTCGCCCTTCTTAGAGACAAGTTGTAAGGTACTAAGGTGCTAAAGTACTAAAGTACTAAAATGTAAAGGGAATAACGGCAAATTGATTGTAAAGATATAGGGCAAGTCCCTATCAATCAGTTTAAGGTGTTGGTTCAAGTCGATTGCCAAAGTTATTTATTAGGTTTGAATTGAGATACTAGTCTTTACGGCATATTGAAGGCTTTTGTTTGTCATTTAGTGTAGTCATGCATTTCCATTCTTCGGTTTTATTAGTACTGGTACGGTACATGATATAGGTTTGATTGTTTAAATTTCGATTGGGGAATGGTACATTTTGAATGGTGGCGATAAGCACACAGCTGGTTTGTAGGTTACCTAAAGAAGGCGTATTTTGAGTCACATCAAACGTTAAGTTTGTTAAATTATTAATATCATTATCAAACTCTATATCTACAGGACAATAGCCTTGCGAGCTATAAAACTTTTCTAATTGAGTTGTTGCAATGCGCGTTTCAATAAAAGTATCTTGGATAATGCCATTTTCTTTAGGTTTCGCATACAGTGGTAAAAACTGTTGTTGTATCACCAGCAACGTGAATAAAAACATACCAAAAGCTATGGCCAAACCTACCACACTAACCCCGCCTTCACGCTGCAAGTGTTGTTTTTGTTTTTCAGGGTCACGCGGGTAATCCTGCAGAACATCTGCAATTTCACGACGTGCCATGCGATAGTAATAAGCATCGGACCACCGCGCCACCATAAACGACCAAAATAACCATATAATTCCTGCAACACTTAGACGGAAAATCATTTGATAAGCATCAGGAAATGAAGACACAAACAAAAATTCAAAAAGACTAAGGATGATAGCGACATTCAACTGGACGAACGACCAACCTGCAACTGTATAAACGATACAGTCCATATAGCGCTTGCGGTATAATAACCAACCAAATGTGGCAAAAAAACCCGCCCAATGCCACTTAGCGGATAAATACCCTTGCTCATCAAATGCTTTAAAGCGTTTCAAATAATAAGACTGTGAACGTTTACCAATAAACCATTTATCAAGCTGTGTACGCTGCTCATCGCTTAGCTGTTCTTGATAAAAAGGTGGAGGTGACGTCTCTTCGATAAATAACATAACAACCTAATTGTAGTTATATGACAAATTCTTAATTGCTCTACTATACAAACTATAGGGTTAAACATCGTTTTATAAAGGGTTTGTGTTTATAATACGCCAAATCTAACCTTTTTTTTAGTTACTTTTTTATGTAAATGTTAAAGGACATACATTACCGATATGAGCACCGATAATTCAATAACGACCAAGCCATCTGAGCCTGAAAAAATCTCACCTAAGTCTCATGATATGGAGGTTAAAAATGTAGAATCACAAGACAGCACTATTACTACCTCAAGCAAAGATGAGGTGTTACATCGCCGTATGATTAATACATTTATGAAACGCCGTACTCATGTTAGTAAACATGCTGAACAAGCTTTAACCGATCCCGCTTATACTAAATATATTGTTAATACGACGGATGAAAGAGGACAAGGTATTGTCAGTGGTATTACAAGTTTACGTTCTTTATTTACCGATACAAATCTAACGCCCAATGGTCCTGATGCTCCTTTGACATTCGAGATAGGCTTTGGCATGGGTGGGTCATTGATAGACATGGCAAAGGCTGATCCTAAGCGCAATTTTGTTGGGATAGAGGTACATGAGCCAGGTATCGGTAAATGTGCGTTTATGGCCAAAGAAGAAGGGCTTACTAACTTAAAAATCATCAATGGTGATGCCATTCAGCTAATGCAGCAGCTACCAGAAAATCATATTGATCGAATTCAGTTGTATTTTCCCGACCCATGGCAAAAAAAACGCCATTATAAGCGCCGGTTCGTTAGTCCTAAACGTATGGAGATAGTAACCCGCTGTTTGAAACAGGGAGGTTGGTTCCATACGGCAACTGATTGGGAGCATTATGCTTTTTGGATGTTAGACGTTCTTGATGATTTTGAAGGACTGACTAATACTGCTGGCAAGGGCAACTTTACACCGCGTCCTGATTTTCGGCCTAAAACTAAATTTGAACAAAGAGGTATTGAACGTGGTCACGGAGTTTGGGATTTAATATATATTAAAGATTGATCTATTATGGTTTGACTCTGACTTAAATAGATAGATATATAAACCACAAAATGACCTCACTTATGTATTAGCTTATTAATCAGATTAACAATTAATAAAAGGATGTGAAACCTTTAAAAATTATGATTTTATAGTTCAGTAACTTTAAAAAATTTTAATAAATATAATTTTTATACTTTATGAATGTTAGAAAATTATACGCGCATAGCTAACAATTATAAGGGGTTCAAAAGTTTTCCCCATTAACTGTGGATAACTTTGTGGATAACCAAGGCATTGACAAGTTTAAACCTACGGTATGAGGTAGATTGAACTAGATTGTATAAAATTTAAACAAAAAAAATATCTAATAAAATCAATAGTTTATAAACATATAATATTAATTATTAATTTTTTAAAATTAATTTTATTCTTTTATTAATCTATAAATTAAGATTCACAGTAGCGTGAATATTATTTTGTTACTTGTGGATAAATGTATTTTACATTACTATTTAATTGTGGATTATAGACATATACAGAGGCGCTTTGCTTTAATTATCAAGCTATTAGGAAGACTGATATTTAAAATATATACCCTATTAAGCAAGTATAATTTCTATATAGATCAATAATAATATTGACTTGCCGCTCACCCTTAAAACATCTTTCTCATATAGAGGTTATAATGAAGTTACGCATCCTAAGTATAGGCTCAAAAATGTCCAAATGGGTTTATACAGGTTTTGATGAATACCATAAGCGTATACAACCGATGCTAACGACTGAGATATTAGACTTATCGCCTGCTAAACGCTCTAACAAACCGTCAGAAGTGAATCTAATTCAATACCGAGAGCAAGAAGGGTCAACAATTTTATCTGCCCATGCTTCTAATAAACGTGAAAAGCTATGGGTACTAGATGTTAAAGGCAAAATGATGTCTACAGAACAGTTGGCTGCTAAATTAGATGAAGCAATGCAGTTTGGGGATGATATTGCTATAGTCATAGGCGGTGCAGATGGGGTATCTCCTGAAGTTTTAGCCGCTGCAGATTTTAAATGGTCTCTATCTGCACTCACCTTACCTCATCCTTTAGTGCGAGTAGTTTTAATGGAGCAGCTTTATAGGGCCATGAGCATTAATAATAATCACCCCTATCATCGAGGTAATTAAGGTATGACCCTTATTGATATTCTACTGATTGTTGCTAATCTACTACTAATCTAATAATTGATAAGCTATAAATGACTGGCAAACATAGCCATTATAATTTCATATCGGGTTTAACACTTTTACTAATGTTAAACCCTACGTCATTGATATATTCTAGACGCCATTCTATTGATTCTAGCATCACATTCTATATTAGTTTTTAACTTTTAATTGAACAAAATGAGTGTGTATTCGTTTATTAAGATTAATTAGGTTTATCGCGTGGTTCATCCTGCCTTTTTTAAATCCATAACTTTCAATATATAACCTTTTTCAACTTATAATTGTAGTTGCTAGCTATTAAAAGAAGACTTAGGCAATCATCTTAGACATTACTAACGTAGGCTAAGCGAGTCTAAAGTCTTAATTATTTATAGCTATACTGGTCTTAACTTTATCGTACAACGGTGATCATAATGTTCTCTTTTTTAACCGAGTTAGACCCCATTCTTCTGGCTCGCATACAATTCGCCTATGTTGTGTCTTTTCATATTGTATTCCCAGCATTTAGTATTGGCTTGGCTTGTTGGTTGGCCGTACTCGAATTTCGGTGGCTGAAAACTGGAGATGCTATCTATGCTGAAGTGTATAAACACTGGTCAAAGATTTTTGCTGTTGTGTTTGGTATGGGTGTGGTCTCAGGCATAGTCATGTCCTATCAGTTTGGCACTAACTGGGCTGTATTTTCGGACAGAACCGGTAACGTACTGGGGCCACTGCTTGCCTATGAGGTGCTGACTGCCTTTTTCTTAGAAGCCTCCTTCTTGGGTATCATGCTATTCGGATGGGGACGTGTTAGTAAAAGAATGCACTTTGTAGCTACAGCCATTGTTGCAATAGGCACGTTGATTTCTGGTTTTTGGATTTTGTCAGCGAATAGCTTCATGCAAACGCCTCAAGGGTTTTCTATAGGGGCGGACGGGCTGTTATATCCTGAAAGTTGGATGGAAATTATTTTTAACCCCTCTTTTCCGTATCGTTATGCACACATGATGACAGCAGCCTTTTTAACCACCGCTTTTGTAGTCGGTGGCATCGGTGCCTACTATCTACAGTCAAAAAAGCATGCTGACCACCGCCCGCACGGTAAGGTTATGCTGGGCATGGCAATGATTATGGCGACGCTTATTGCGCCTTTGCAGGTGTTTATTGGAGATGAGCATGGCTTAAACACCTTAGAACATCAACCAGCAAAAGTAGCGGCAATGGAGGGTATTTGGGAAGATGAGCGAGGCGCTGCTTTGCGTCTTTTTGCGATTCCTAATCAAGACACCCAAAGTAACGACTATGAGCTCTCAATTCCATATGTGTCTGGACTCATCTTAACTCACTCATTGGATGGTGAGGTAAAAGGCTTGAAGAACTGGGCGCCTGAAGATCAACCTCCAGTGCTCATTGTGTTTTGGGCGTTTCGCATTATGGTTGGTATTGGATTATTGATGGTTGTGGTGGGGCTTATGAGCGCATACAACTATTTTAAAAAGCGCCATTTTGATAGAGATAATAAAGTATTTCATTACGCTTGGATGGCAATGACGCCATTAGGATTTATCGCATTATTAGCTGGATGGTTTGTCACCGAAACAGGAAGACAACCGTATACTGTTTATGGTGTATTGCGGACAGCTGATAGTGCGTCACCCCTCATTAGCTCGCAAATTGCGACCAGTTTGGCAGGATTTATTATCGTGTATACTTTCATTTTTGGTTCAGCGACGATATATATTTTGCGTTTAATTGCATTAGGCCCACAACCTTTTGAAGATGTCGATGATGATAATTTCTTCGAACACTCAATCACAGAAGGTCAGGGTCGCACTTTAAGTGGCGATAGCAACCCAGAAGAACATACCAAAGAAGGTAAAGACCTCTCATCGCCTGCTGATGATAATGAAAAGGGATTACGCTAATGATGAATTTTGGTGATGTACTCGATTTACCACTCATTTGGGGCGGGCTTATCGCACTGGCGGTATTTGTCTATGTGTTACTTGATGGGTTTGATTTGGGCTGCGGCATCCTATTCCCCTTTGCAGGATCAGACAAGAACCGCAGTCGAATCATGAACTCTATTGCCCCTTTTTGGGATGGCAATGAAACGTGGTTGGTATTGGGCGGTGGCGGCTTGTTTGCTGCGTTTCCAGTCGCATATGGCATTATAATGACAGGACTATATCTACCCGTTATTTTTATGCTATTCGGGCTAATCTTGCGCGGTGTTGCCTTTGAGTTCCGTTTTAAAGCCAAACAACGCAGATATATTTGGGACTTATGTTTTCATATTGGCTCTGTTCTAGCTGCGTTTATGCAAGGTGTCATGTTAGCCGCGCTGATTCAAGGTTTAGAAGTTAAAGACCGTTTATTTGCAGGTGGACAATTTGACTGGTTAACGCCTTTTGCCTTTGTTTGTGGTATTGCAATAATTATCGGTTACGCCTTATTAGGTGCAACATGGATGATTATAAAGTCTGAAGATAAGCTACAAGCATGGGCGCGTAAAGTCGCTTATTGGCTGCTTATTGCTCTACTTGTTGCGATGGGTGTGGTAACCGTGTCCATGTTCTTCTTAAATGTTGAAGCAACATCGCATTGGTTTAAATTCCCAACGTTATTGTACCTTGCGCCGATGCCGCTGATTGCCATTGCGCTGTTTTTTGTTATGCGTAAAGACTTACATGGTGAGCGTGAATACCGTCCATTTTTATTGACGATTTTATTATTTCTGATGGGCTATATAGGTGTTTGTTCCGCAGTATTCCCTTATATCGTACCGTATGAGATGACGATGCATGAAGCAGCCGCTGCCGACACTTCGCTGTCCTTTATGTTGATTGGTGCAGCTATTATGCTACCCATTATTTTGAGCTATACCGCTTATGGCTATTACGTCTTTAAGGGTAAGAGCTCGCATGAACACATGTATTAACAGGGCTTGTGTATGAAACGTATTAAAGAAAATTCTGAGGAGAGGTATTCCGCCTCTAATCCTAAACCCATTAAAAGACTGTCTAAAAAACAGTCCCAGTGGGTTTGGTTTGTGGGTCTTTATCTAACTGGATTGCTAACTGTTTTATTAATCGCTAAGCTAATAAAATGGGGTATGGGGATTTGAGGTTTATATACATATAAATAAATTATAGATCTTTAGTCGTTATTATTTATATAGTAGTTTAATTCAATGATTTAAAATCCAAGCTTGCAAATAAAGTTTTAAAGAGCTAATAGTAAACACTATTTCTAACTACTGATTCTAACTACTAATACAGTTTCTTTATCAACTTCTTCTACGGGCGCTTTATAGTCTTGGCAATAAAGCATGTAAGGATTAAGTTACTCAAATATTGATTAAACCAAAAATACCTCTACAAAATAACTTTCACATAAATACTCAGTAGACTCATCATTTAATAAACCCTACTCAAAACAGCCATTAATTAATTAATTTAAATATTAAATCTAATATATCTCAAACTGTAACTGACCAACATAAAAAGACTTTGACAACCTTTAAGAAAATACCCTATTTAAAATGCTTTATCTTGACCCCATATTTTCTAGATGACCAATTCTAAAGCACATACTACTAATTCAAACCTAAAGACGAATCGTAGAGTGTTGGCTCGTGCAGAGTCGTCTAAAAGCACTTTTCATAATACAGTACTATCTCATAATTTTGATAGATCAATATCTATGTCTAGTAAAAAGAGAAAGACAATAAGAAAAAATTATATAGCATTAAGCAATCTAACGAAGGTTGTGACGCTTGATGCTAGTGATGTGTTGGCGCCGCTTAGTCCTGCCAGCACGTTACCCAGTTTATTTATATCTCACGGTGCGCCGTCATTCGCCCTAGATAGAAATACCAACACTAACGCTTTAGCACGAACCGGGCATAACTTACCTAAACCCAATGCTATCATTATCATGTCCGCACACTGGGTTAGCCGATCTTTAGAAATATCAAGTAACCCTATGCCCCCTACTTGGCATGACTTTTCAGGTTTTGATAATGCTTTATATGATCTTGAATATCCAGCCAAAGGTCATCCCAAACTTGCTGAATCTTTATCTCATCAACTAAACGATATGGGAATTTTAAATAGTTTAAATCCATTGCGTCCTTTAGATCACGGTGTTTGGGCACCGCTCATGCATCTTTATCCTTTAGCGGACATTCCAATCGTGCAAGTCTCATTGCCGCAGCATTATGACGCTTATGCTTGCTATCAATTAGGAAGTCTATTCTCATTATTAAGGCATCAGCAAATAATGATTATAGGTTCTGGTAGTATCACTCACAATTTAAAACGACTAAAATGGGATGCGTCTAGCGAAGACTTAGCCGCTAAAAATTTTAGGACGTGGCTTTTATCTCAACTCAAAACTGACATACCTAAAGCCTTAGAATGGCAAAATTTTGATAACATAACTGCCATCAATCCAAGCTCTGAGCATTTGTTACCTTTGTTTTTTGCCTTAGGGTGTGGTCAGCGAATGTCTGTCATCCATGAAAGTATGGCACACCATAGTTTAGGCATGGACATTTATCGGTTTGACTAAGTCAATAATATAACGCTTTTGTATAGCAATGTCCGTATAATTCTACGGCTGTAAAATCCTATAACTATGAAATCTTAATAAAGCGTTCTACGATTTAGCGAGTAGTAAATCAGCGTAACCCTCTACTCTTTTTTGCAACTTTAACTTTATAACATTGTATGATGTTCAGGACCCTAAATATGACGAATCTCGATACTTCTGCATCTCACATTAACAATCCTAGCGACCCATCACTATTAGATGCTTCACAAAATGCAGTGGTACTACTCTCTGGGGGGTTAGACTCTGTGACTTGCCTGTATTGGGCGAAAGATAGATATGCTAAAGTGACTGCGGTGAGCTTTAATTATGGTCAACGTCATAATAGTGAGCTCGTTGCCGCTAAAGACATAGCCAAACAAGCAAAAGTTGATCATAAAATAATTGATATCGATATCGCTCAGCTAGGTGGCTCATCGCTTACTGATTATGAGTTAAGCGTACCCGATGGTGATGCTGACAAATTTCCAACCCATAATGATACGATTGATAATCAAGCCATTCCTAACACTTATGTGCCGGCGCGTAATACGATATTTTTGTCATATGCCTTGGCTGTGGCGGAAGTTACCAACGGCAATCACATCGTCATTGGCGTAAGTTCAGTTGACTACTCAGGTTACCCTGACTGTCGACCAGAATATATTAATGCCTTTGAGACCATGGCAAATCTAGCCACTAAAGCAGGTGTCACAGGTCATAAACTGCATATTCAAACACCTCTACAGAAACTGTCTAAAGCGGAAACGATTGAACTGGGACATTCATTAGGCGTCGATTATGAACAAACTATTTCATGCTATAAAGCTGATGCACAAGGTAGGGCTTGCGGCGTTTGTGACAGTTGCACGCTTAGAAAAAGAGGGTTTGCTGATGCAGGACTACCGGACCCCACTCGCTATGCCGCTGTATAAGAAGGCTGCTATATATACAGGCTGTTTTAAATTAGTAGCGTTTAAGTTAGTACCGATTCAATTAGTATCATTTAAATTAATAGCATTTAAACTAGTAACGTTAAAATAGTAACGTTTATAATCGTAGCGTTATTCAAACGGCACTCTATGTACGTTGTAACTAATAAGAAACATAACTTTGCAACCTTATAGCAAATATAGTTATGATTTAATAGATTGAATTGTTAAGGTTGTTACTCTATTTTAGTCTCACATATTTACTTTTCTCTTATGCAGCTAGTAGTAAACGAAACATACAGGATATAAATTATGACATTGTTTAATAAAAAGTTAGCTTCTCTTATTGTTTTAGGTTCTGTGATAGGAGCGCCTGCTCATGCGCTAGATATTAAACAAGATCAAATAGATAAGTGCGTAAGTGGCGTGCAAGAATACAAGATTGCAGATCGTTCTACTGCGATGAAGTTGTGTGAATGTCAGGTTAATGTAAGAGCAAATATGACACTTGGACAAATATGGGAAATTGAAAGCTATGCGCAGAGTGGCGAAAATCCTGCTACCCTCCCTTATGCCGCTACCATGCAACAAGAGCTTCAACAATGTACGACGGGGCTGACATTAAACCCACCTCAAAAACCGCAATAAGAATTAATTGGTGTTCATTTAACGGCAGCTTAAGTAGTTTTATGATATTAGCAATTGATCAAATGCATATTTAGTTAAACATGCTCTTGGACATAAGGTTTTGACTCTTGTATTGCTATGTAGATTGACAGTTGACTATCCTATACATTTTACTATCACATATTTGGTGTTATCACTATTATTGATACTTGAATTCACTTAAGTATTACGAAAGGAGACTGGCAACCGCCAGTCTTTTTTTATAGGATTATTTGCATGCTTGCAGTTAACTAAATTCGTTTTTGGCTCATAAAATTTAAAATCAAATGATTAAAATTGTATTACAAACCTTATTTTAATCTATAAATTCGTTTTAGTTGTCTTTAAGCCTTTGACTATTTTATATAAAGGCTACGTGCATAATGACTACTTGCTTACTAACTAGTTGCTTAATAACTAGTTGCTTTATCACTATTTTTTAGAGACTACTGCTATTATCACAAGGGAAATAATTATGGCAAAACCTACTAACGAAAACATTACTTTACCAGACTTTAGTATGCCCATGGTTCAAAGAATAAATGACGAGATGATTGAAAGTGAAATCAATTTAAAAGATTTAATTAAAAACAATAAAAATTGGTCTCATCCTCTATTTTTACCCCAGAGACAATACCCCTGGATGTACTACGCAAGCAGTAGATTTTACCGATAAGCTTCAAGACTTTGATAAACTTGGGTATGACATTATTGGGGTATCTAAAGACAGTATTGAATCGCACAAAAAGTTTATTGAGAAAAAAGAATTACTAATACCTCTTTTAAGTGATTCTGATGAAAAGCTTTGCAAGCACTTTGATGTTATTAAAGAAAAAAATATGTATGGTAAAAAAACTTTAGGATTAGTGCGCTCCACCTTTGTATTTAATAAGGAAGGTAAGCTAACCCATGCACAGCGTAATCTTCGCGCTAAAGAGTATGCCGATAGATTAATTGAAACGTTATCTTAGACTGTAAATCTTAAACTAGGGTCTGTTGAACATTCAAATATGGAACTGGCGGCGGTTATTTTTAAGGCAATATGCAGGGAAATTTTAGACACTTAGTTATTCTAAGTTAGAAAATTTCACAATATATTGACAAAAAATAGACCCGCCCCGTAGGGCTGATGCTAAAATTGACCCAAACGTTGTTATAAACCTAGCTAAGCTCCAATACGCTTCGGGCATTATCGTCGGTTTATGCCTAGTTTGGAACACAGCTTTGATTAATTGGTAGCTATCAGCAGTCCTAATATTTGAATGTTCAACAGACCCTAAATAAACGTTATACATTTTAAATAGATTAGGAAAATTATAAGAATGTCACAAACTATTGAAGACTCAAAAAATATACGTCATGTAGATGCTGCTGTCATTGGCGCAGGAACAGCGGGACACAATGCTTATCGACAAATAAGTAAAGCCACCGATAATGCAGTTATTATCAATGAAGGGATTTGGTCGACTACCTGTACAACCATGGGCTGTATGCCTAGTAAACTGCTTATCGCTGCAGCAGAACGAGCTCATCATGCCAATCATTCGAGTGAGTTTGGGGTGGAAGCAGAAGCGCGCATTAATGGTAAACAAGTCATGCACCGCGTTCAATCAGAACGGGACCGTTTTGCCGGGTTTGCGCTAGATAATGTGGAAAAATGGGATGAGAACAACAAAATTTATGGCCGTGCTGTTTTTAAAGACGCTGGTTTGATTGAAGCCCATACTGCCACGGGTGAGGTACAATTAATTAAAGCAGATCATATTGTTATTGCTACCGGTTCAAATCCGTTTGTGCCAGATGGCTGGAAAGAGTCTCTTGGCGAGACGCTTATCACCTCAGATACAATTTTTGAATTACCTGACTTACCAAAATCAATGGCGGTCATTGGTGCAGGCGCTATTGGTCTTGAGCTGGCTCAAGCCATGAATCGCTTAGGTGTGGATGTGGTGATGTTTAATAAATCAGTACGAGTGGGCGGCCTAAGTGATGAGTCAGTCAATCAAAAAGCCATTGATTGCTATTCAAAAGACCTTGATATGTACCTTGGCTCAAGTATTGACAGTGTTTCATGCGATAAGCCTTCAGATGAAAACTCCTCAACACCAGCCATAGCGACTATTAACTATACGGATTCAGACGGTAACGCCAAAACCTGGCAGGGAGAGAAGGTGTTGGTTGCAACGGGTAGACGCAACTCACTGCATACGCTTGGGCTTGAACATGTCGGCGTAAAGCTTGATGATAAAAACAAACCTCAGAATTTAGATAAGACAACGGGACACATAAAAGACTCTAATATCTATATCGTTGGGGATGCCAATGCATACATGCCAATCTTGCATGTATCAAGTAATGAAGGTTACTTAGCGGGTAAAGAGATTGCTCTTAAAATCAGCGGTAAAGCAGATAGGATAAGCGTTAGTGAAGCAATCGCTAAAAATCCTGATTGCGAAGAAGACAGTGACTTTTTAACAGACATTACCCCAGAGAAATCTAAAACTGCAGCGACTGCAATGACGGTCACTTTTAGTTCTCCGCAAATTATGAATATCGGTAAGTCGATTAAAGATATTAAAGATGAAAACTTACCTTATGTGATTGGGGAAGTCAGCTTCGATAATCAAGGTCGCAGCCGTATTATGGGTGTGAACTGTGGATTACTACGCATCTATGCATGCCCTGAAACCAGTCTAGTATTAGGTGCTTCTATGGTTGGACCTGATGCTGAATATATGGCTCACATATTAGCCACGGCGGTAACAAATGAGGTGACTATCGATGGTTTGCTTGCCAGTCCTTTTTATCATCCTACAATACTCGAAGGATTAAGAACCGCGCTTCGTGATACTATCGGTAAAATTCGCAATTACGAGTCTTAAAATTGCACAAATCTTTAGTTTAATAGTTTTAACTTAATATAAATAAAAAACACTCCGAATTATCATTATTTGGAGTGTTTTTTTATATAAGTGAGTACACTTTCCCCATAAAGTGTCCCAAGCTTTATCTAAATTTCAACTCTATCTAAATATATTGTATATTAGAGTTACTTAAACATACAATTTAGCACTTTTATCTTTTTCGACGGAACCTCCAATGGCTGAAAATGTTGGCTCAAAGATCGGCGCATTTTTTCAAGATATATTGCAAGATTTATATTCAAGCTTTTATATAGCTATCGGAGGCGACTTAGAAGGAGAGTCGCGCGACTGGGCTGGACATGGTGTTGAGTTAATTAGTACCCTTATTAAAGTATTCATTTTACTTGCACTATTAGGCGGCATATATTGGCTATTAATATACGTACTTAAACACAGCCGTGAGCGTTTTAAACTTTCGGAAAAACGCTTGAATATAGCGCGCTCGGCTTTACGCTATATTTGGGTCGTCAGTTGTGTGATAGCTATCATGAGTCAAACAGCTATTGAGCATGAAACAATAACTGCAACGGCTAAAGCCAGTATCTGGGCGGGTATTTATTACATACTATGGACTTCATCCGATCATGTTATAAATAGAGTATTAAATCATTACGGACTTAATGCCTCGATTGAGCAGTTATTAAAAAACATTTTTTTCGTACTTATTATCGTTCTGGGTTTGGCCAGCGTCATGGCTCAATTTGGATTCGATATTGTCTCTATTGTAGCCGGTCTTGGTATTGTGGGTTTAGCAGTTGGTTTTGCAGCTCAGTCCACTTTAGCAAACTTTATAGCGGGCATTACTATTTTGCTTGAACAGTCTTTTCAAGTAGGTGACTGGGTAAGTATAGGTGACATCGAAGGCC
Source organism: Psychrobacter sp. CX21 (assembly GCF_057396255.1). Taxonomy (NCBI): domain Bacteria; kingdom Pseudomonadati; phylum Pseudomonadota; class Gammaproteobacteria; order Moraxellales; family Moraxellaceae; genus Psychrobacter; species Psychrobacter sp. CX21. The sequence goes on from NZ_JBXYJG010000012.1 coordinate 32,441, forward strand.
GTGTTATTCTCATTTCGCTCAGAACGACACGCATTTTAACTCGTGATAACATCACGGTTATCGTCCCAAATGATACGGTTGCCTCCTCTCAAGTAGTCAACATCACTTCTAAAAACTTTATCCGTTTTGATATTAGAGCTCGAATAGCCCTTGAAGCCGACATTCAAAAAGCGCGTGACGTTATATTAAACGTTATGGAAGATAATGAAGACATACTAAAACGACCAGAACCTTCAGCGACTGTTGACCATATTAGTGATTTTGGCACTGTATTTATTGTTCGTTTTTGGGTGACGCCTGCGACAGTAGCACGGATTCCTAAATTAAAAGAATCTTTGCATGAATGTATCAAAACCAGTTTGCAACAAGCAAATATAAGTATTCCATACCCTCATATGCGTATACTCATGCCTAAGGATGTTTCCTATCCCATCGAAACCAAACCATTCGAGGTCACCACACATTTAAGTCAAGACAAAGACTCTTAAGACGTGTAGAGACACTACTAAATATGATAAAATCACACCTATTATCCTCTTAAAGACTATTCTACTTCTAAATCGCTATCGCTCATTTATTAAACTTTAAAAATCATTTTTTACGTCTATTTTTTAATGACTATACTATTAAAGCTTGCACTAATATATAGGCGGCTTTTTTAATAGTTATATCTAATAGTATTGGTATTCAATTTCGATTTTAATGTTAAACGAATTTATAGAGCTACTTACAACGTAAAGGCCAAATATGCCCACCCCTACCCTCGAAAATCCTTCTGTATCAAACCATACCTGCTACGACATCATTATTACCTGTGCAGATGGCTTAGAAGCTGCTTTGCAAACAGAGTTAGACAGCTTTGATATTACCAGTGAGTTTAAAAGCACCGGCCGAATTGCGGTAAGCCCAAGCTTGGAGCAAATATACAAAATATGCTTGTGGTCACGTGTGGCATCTCGTGTCTTGCTGCCCATAAAAAAACGCAATATTAATGCTGAATATGACGTTGCAGAACAATTAAATGGCTTGGCAAAAACGGTAGATTGGACTCAGTGGTTTGGTCTAGACAATACCTTCGCCATCCGCATGAATGTTGACAAGCGCGTCCAAGTTAGCCAGCAATTTGCCATGCTGCGTATCAAAGACGCTATCGCGGATACCTTTAGTGAAAAACTTGATGCCCGTCCTGATGTCGATAGTAACCAGCCTGACTTCCCTATTTATGCCACCGTCAATGACAAGCAAGCGGAAATCTTTTTGGACCTATCAGGGACCAGTCTGCATCGCCGTGGTTATCGTGTTGCCATGACCGATGCCCCGTTAAAAGAAAATTTGGCCGCTGGTCTGTTGTACACCGTAGGTTGGCACAAAACTAAAAACAGTTATAGTGCACTGATTGACCCCATGTGCGGCTCAGGCACCTTCATTATTGAAGCGCTACTGATGTATTGTGATTATGCGGTAGGTATTGATAAATCTGAGTCACAGTTTGGCTTTTATCACTGGCATGAGCATGATTCTGGGCTATGGGAGCAGTGCGTTATTGATGCCCAGCAGCGTTTTCATAATGGCTTAGAAAAAGCAGCAAGTGGGAAACTGCCTACCATCCTAGGTTTTGATGCCGATGCAGGCGCAATTAAAGCCACCCATAAAAACTTAATCGCAGCTGGGCTTCAAGATATAATTGAACACATTACGCTTGAAACACGATCGCTGTCGCAACTTAAAATTGCACTCGCTAAACCGCTACAAGAGCGTAAATTGAAACGTCCGTTAATTATTACCAACCCCCCATACGGTGAGCGTCTGGGCGATGTAGACTTTATTAAGCCCTTATATCAAGGCCTAGGATTAACCTTACAGGATATCTTCAACAAGCAAAAATATCAGCCCCTGCTCGGTTTGTTGGCCGCCCATGTCGAGCAAGCTGATGTGTTGCCTATTGAGGAACCACAAACTTTACGCTGTCACAACGGCGCCATAACCGTTTATTTCCGTTATGGTCAGCTCATCCCGTCAGAGGACCACAACCTTATCACTCGCTTTGAAAAAACTGAAATTAAAGTAGATGAAGCTCAAGATTTTGTTAATCGCCTCCAAAAAAATGTCAATCATCTCAAAAAACTGGCGGCTAAAGAAGACGTGACTAACCTAAGGGTTTATGATGCCGATTTGCCTGATTATAAAGTTGCTATTGATGTCTATGGTGACTATGTGCACGTCCAAGAATGGGCGCCACCCAAGACCATTCCGCCAGAGACAGCCCGTAAACGCTTTAACCTAGCATTAATGGGTATCCGTGAAGTGTTTGGTATTAACCGTGAGCAAGTGTTTATCAAGACTCGTGCCCGTCAAGTGGGTAATACACAGTATGGTAACCCTGAGGGAAGCCCTTATAATAATAAGAAAGCGAAAAACGATACCCTTGAGCCGAAGAAAGACAATCGTAACCGCTATAAAGGCAATAAATTTCAGCAAGCACGTGAAGAAGCAAAACGACAAGCGGCGCGTGAAGAAGCAAAAAAGAAACGTAAAATGCATGTGGTGTTCGAGGATGGCGCTTATTTTTACGTCAACTTTACCGACTATTTGGATACTGGTCTGTTTATTGACCACCGAAATATGCGCAGTATGATTCGCTCAGCCAGTCGTGGCTCCGATGTACTAAACCTATTTGCCTATACCTGTACTGCCAGTGTGCATGCCGCTTTAGCTGGTGCTAAATCGGTTACGAGTATCGATTTATCTCAAAACTATCTTGACTGGGGTAAGCAGAACTTCGCCTTAAATGGTCTGGACGTTAATACTTCGAAATATCAATTTATTGCCTCGGATATATTTGATTGGATTAAGGACAATACCGACCAGTTTGATGTGATATTCATTGATCCACCGACCTTCTCAAACTCGAAGAAGTTTCAGGGTACCTTTGATGTGCAACGTGACCATACGGCACTTATCAACCGTGCTATGAATCGCTTAGCCAATGGAGGCGTGATTTACTTCTCAAATAACTTTAGCAAATTTGAAATGGATGAAGAATTATTTGAGCGCTATGATGTCATTGAGATTACCTCTCAAACAATTGGGTTTGATTTTAATCCAAAAAAACCAATCCATCATAGTTTTGAGATTCGTCATAAGCTTTAAGTAATAAAATACTGTCAATGTTAAAAAGCGCCATTATCCAAATATAATGGCGCTTTTTTATTGAGTAAAATATCTTAACTATTTATATATTTTAGATTGATTAGCATAAGTCTTAACATGGGTTCTATTATGATTTCTGCTAAAGTACCCCCATCGTCACTCTCTCATTACCCCCATAATCTTTTATGGTCTTGACGTAAGCATATCCATTTTTATTAAAAATTTCACGGACCTTATTACCTTGATCATAGCCATGTTCGATTGCCAATAACCCACCGCTAACGAGATACAATTTAGATTGACCGCATATCAGTTTGATATCTGCCAGTCCATTATCATCAGCCACCAAAGCGGTAACAGGTTCCGCTTGCAGTAGACTTAAATGGGTGTCATCACTATCAATATAAGGTGGATTGGAGACGATAACCTCAAACTTAAAATTTGGCTCAATTGCTGAAAACCAGTCACTTTGGGCAAATTTAATATTAGTTACTTGATTAAGCTGAGCGTTACGTTTAGCAACTGCCAGTGCTTGTTCTGAGTAATCAATAGCTGTGACTTGCCACTGTTTCGGGTATAGATTATCCAGCTCATGTGCGAAACTAATCGCAATACAGCCTGAACCTGTGCCTAAGTCTAATAGTTTGAAATTAGGATTTAATATAGAGTCTGTTTTTATATCAGCTTTGCTTAGGCTATTTTTAGTATTATTTGCATAGTAGTTTTTGGCTATCCAATCTATCACCTGCTCCACCAACACTTCGGTATCGGGACGCGGTATCAGCGTATGTTCATTGACTTCAAACTCTAGTGACCAAAACGACTGCTTCCCCGTTAAATAAGCCAATGGCGTGCCAGCCTGCATCTTAGCAATGCCTGCGGCAAACTGTGCTTGCTCCTCAGCAGTTAGCACATAACCCTTATCGGTAATCAAATAGGAGGCAGGCTTATTGAGCACATAAAGCAACCAATCGTTTACCCAATGCGTAGGCAGACCAGCATAGTGAGTTCGTTTAATCTGATGAATAGTGATGGCCTTTTCTGACAGATTATCGGACACATTATTGGACAGATTGTCGGACACAGCTTGAACATCCTTCATCTATAAAGAGGCTTTATTGTCAGACTGACCGGATAATACCTTATCACTAACTAACTCCTTATCACCATATATATCGTCATTACCACCAATGACAATATATTTATCAACGAGGTAAATCAGAAGCAGTATAGGTATGCCAATTAAAAAGGTAAATGTAAAGAAGAACGGCCAGCTTGTTACCTTAACAATTGCCCCTGAGTAACCCCCTATCACCTTTGGAATAAGCGTCATTAACGATGAGAAAATAGCGTATTGAACCGCCGTGAATTTAATAGAGGTTAGGGCAGACAAAAACGCAATAAACACCATACTGGCAAATCCCGATGCTAGATTATCTAAAATAACCGCAAAATACATATACTCGACACTACCTTGATGGTAGGTAAGCAGAATGAATAACAAATTAGTAGCTGAGGCCATAATGGCACCGATCATCATTACTTGCATCACACGGAGTCGTTGGGCAAGTATACCTCCTAAGAAGCCACCTACTATGGCCATTATCACGCCGACAAGTTTGACCGCATCAGCAATTTGCGTCTTGGTAAAACCCATTTCTTGATAGAAGACATTAGAGATAACGCCTGCGACAATATCTGAAATACGATACAAGCCAATTAAGGCCAACAATAAAAGCGCTTTTTTGCCATAGCGGCGAAAGAAGTCAATAATCGGATTGATCCACGTTGCCATCGCCACTTCTTTTTTAACTAAGCCGATTTTGACCAACAAGAAGCCTGTGACTAGTGCTAGCGCCAAACTGGTCAATAAGCGTAGAGCAGCCATTAAGAACTTCGCTAATGCATCTTCAAACGCTGGCTGTATCTGACCAAATAACCGATAGCCGTATATAAACACAATAACGGACAATATAAACACTAACACCAATCTAACGTAGTCATTGCGTGACTCAGTTACAGTAGGCGCTTTATTAATAATTTTTGATTGATTTGCTATAAAAAACAGCATTAGAAGCGGGGCAAAACCGATGATCACCGCAAAGTAGTTTTTTAGAATAGGATAAATGGATAGAGGAATAATGACGACACTGCTATCAAACAATCTGTTGTATAACGTTTCTACTAAATAAGGCAGACCAAACAGCGTACCAGGTACCAACAACAAGACTGAATATATTAAGAATAATTTTAAATTACGCTTTTGTTTATTAACTTGTAAAATCTGTGCGGTCGGCTCATACCCTGCAAACGTCGTCAGCAGGGGCAGTGTCATAATCACCGCCATCACATAATAGGTATTCCTCCACGCCTCATAGCTATACTGGGTCTCGGTTGAACCAAAAAATACCGCCAGATATAACGACCCTGCCCCTGCTACAATCATACCGATTCGATAACCCGTCACATAGATAGAGGATAACACCGGCTGCATCTCTGGAGGCGCAAGTTCAATACGGTAAGCATCAATAACAATATCTTGAGTAGCCGCAGAGAAGCCTAACAATACTGCTGCCGCGGCCATGATACTCAGTACACTTTGCTCAACAGGGTTAATACTGGCCATAAGATATATAGCCAATACGATCAACAGCTGTGACACCACCATCCACGCCCGTCGTCGACCAAGCCACTTCGTTAATATCGGTAAGGGTATCGCATCGATTAATGGTGACCAAATAAACTTAAACGCATAACCCAGTCCTGCCCAGCTAAACATAGTAATAATACTTAAATCAACCCCTGCCTCATTGAGCCAAAGCCCTAAGCTTGAAAATATCAGCATAATAGGAAGACCAGCTGCAAAGCCTAAAAAGAACATAATTAATACGCGTATGTCTTTGAATGCCTTTAAGGACGCTATCCATGACTTTTTGGGAGGCGCAGTGAGATCAGTATGAGAATGAGTATTATTAGAAGGGGTCGATACAGACATAGCAGACCTATCATTATAAAAAATATAAAACAGTTATATTACTTGAGAATGTCAAAATTGACTAGCAGTATCGCATCTGGCATATATAAAGCTACGAATAGCAATATCAACCTAAAATAACGGTATAATGATTGGAATATGTGTTTATAATTCCTTAAAATTAACCCTACTTTAAATCATGTGCTTTTCACTTATAGCTTGCAACAGGATATTTTTATGGCAATTGATGTCGTCGTTAACCAAAGACATTTACAAATTCAGCTGAAGCAATTAGAAACGGTATGGCATACCGTTATTAATGGCTACAATTTAAGCCAAGCAGCTCAGGTACTGCACACAAGCCAATCAAGCTTATCAAAACACATCTCTGCTTTAGAAAATCAGCTTAAAGCTGAGGTATTTGTGCGTCAAGGTAAACGATTAACTGGGCTAACCCCTGTAGGTGAAGCTTTATTGCCACATATTGAGTCTATATTTACTGAGATTCGAACCATCGAAAATATCAGTTTGGATTATAATAATCCACAAACGGGCACTTTGACTCTAGCCACCACTCACACCCAAGCACGCTATGTTTTGCCTGAGATTATTAAAAAATTTAAAGAGCAATACCCCAAAGTACAACTGGTACTACAGCAAGCTGATCCAGAAACCATAGCCAATATGGTTATCCGAGGCCAAGCTGATATTGGTATTGCAACGGAGTCTTTATTACAAAATTCTTATCTCAGATGCTATCGTTATTATGACTGGTCGCACCGTGTGATTGTGCCAAAAGACCATGAATTAGCCAATGATGAAGACATAGACTTACCTACACTTGCCAGCTACCCTATAGTAACCTATCACGGCGGTTTCACCGGTCGCGGTGTGATAGATCAAACTTTTCATGAGGCTGGACTAGATCCTGAAATCGTTTTAGCAGCTTTAGATGCAGACGTAATTAGTACGTATGTGGGCGCAGGTCTGGGAGTAGGTATTATTGCAGAGATGGCCTTTGAACCAGGTCATTATCAGAATCTTACCGCTATTCCTGTTAATCATTTTGGTCGCTTTACCAGTTGGATAGCAGTAAGAGACGATGCCGAAATAAGACATTTTGGTAAAGCCTTTATAAAATTGTGCCAACAGCAGTTTGACAGTAAATAACATTTAATTTAAATAAAATTAAAGTTTTAGACTTATTAATTAAAGATTAGTTACCTACTTAACTCTAATCAAATTTATTTAAACTCTTGAATCTATCAAGAGTTTTTTTTAAATTCATCAATATTTCTATTGGTTCATACTCATTATTACGATTTATGAATAGCGTCATAATATACTTGAAAATCAGGGGCTCAACAGTCATATCATTAGGTATAACTTAAATACATATGATAACGATGAGTGAATAACTATGACTACAATTCCTATTTCTTTTTTAGATTTAGCCCCAGTTCCTGAAGGTGATACTACCGGACAAGGGGTCAGTTATACCGTTGATATGGCTCAAAAAGCAGAAGCTATAGGCATGAACCGTTTTTGGATGGCAGAACACCATAATATGCCAGGTATTGCCAGCGCTGCTACCTCCGTACTATTATCACACATAGGTGCTAAAACCAATAAAATTCGTATTGGCTCTGGCGGCGTAATGTTACCTAATCATGCTCCGTTAGTTGTCGCCGAACAATTTGGTACACTGCAAGCTTTATACGGTAATCGAATTGACTTAGGTTTAGGGCGAGCACCTGGAACAGATGGTGCTACCTTTAGAGCACTGCGCCGCCAAATGCAAGATGCTGAACGCTTCCCGCAAGATGTTCAAGAGTTGCTATTTTTCTTAGGTAAAGACTCTGATAATAGTCCAGTACAAGCGTTCCCAGGTGCAAACAGTAATGTGCCAATTTGGATTTTAGGTTCCTCATTATTTGGCGCAACCTTGGCTGCAAAACTTGGTTTGCCCTATTCATTTGCTTCTCATTTTGCACCACGGATGATGACTCAAGCCATTTCGACTTATCGCGACAGCTTTGAGCCTTCTCAATATTTAGACAAACCTTATGTGATGCTTGCGGCCAATATGCTATTGGCAGAAGATGATAAAACTGCTGAGTATCACTTTACCTCTGCTCAGCAAAGCTTTGTGCGTCTGCGCCGTGGTGGTCGAAGTCAAGTCCCTGCACCTGTAGAGTCTATGGACAATATATGGAGTGCCCCTGAAAAGGCGATGGTCGATGACGCTTTATCGGTCTCTTTCATTGGTAGTGTCAGCACTGTTCGACCTCAAGTTGAGAGTTTTATTGAGCAATATCAACCTGATGAATTAATGGTGACAGCAAATATCTATGATCAGCAAGCTCGCTTAAACTCGTTAGAGTTAATACCTGAGCTAGGTGTTTTTGACCTAAAACCTTAAGCCATCAGAACTTATGAATAAACTATAAACAAATAATTATATTAAGCCGATAAACATGTATCGGCTTTTTTTAATGGTAATTTAAATTAATAGCTATTGAATTGACTATTGGACGAGCTAATAAATTACAGAACGCAAAACTCAACTTCGCTATTACTCCTACCCACCATTTTTAAAGTATGGGTACCGTTGCTTGTAGAGTCATAACTATAGTTTATCCCACCTTTATCCTTTAATGCCTGCCCGCTACTGTCTATTATCGACTGTACATGGCCATCTGTAGTTACTATCAATTGTTGATTGTCTTCAAGCTCTAGTTGAAACAAGCTACCTTGGGTTAAGTCGCCTTCATACTTAACACAATCACTACCGGTTTCAAAGATCACTTCATGGGTAGGCATAGCTTGGGCTGAACATGCTAATAAAATACTGATAATAGCCAAACATATTTGTGGGCTTTTCGTTCTGAACATCATATTAATAACACCATTAAAATTTGAATACTATTTATATAGCAACTATTTTTATAAATAGTTACTAAGTTATCACTTAAGCGACCACTGTATCTAATTAACATTTATATATAAAAAATCACAGATTCGACTTTCGATTTTAATTTTACATCCATCCTAAAGTTCTCAATACCGCAGCACCTATCGCCATACCAAACAAGGATACTACGGTGGTGAACGCTAAAATGTTTGCCGCAAGCACTTCATTACCGCCCATTGCTTTAGCCATGACGTAACTGGCGGCGGCTGTCGGAGAGGCTACCATCAAAAACAGTACCCCCATATGTACTCCTGTTAATCCAAAGCCGAAACCCACAGCTATCGCTAATAAAGGCGCTATAACAATACGCCCGATACTGGCCTGCATGGATAATCCTGAAAAGTTAAGCATGGATTTAACATCAATAGTGGCACCAGCACATATGAGTGCCAACGGTAAAGATATCGCAGCTAGAAGCTCTCCAGTTTTGGTAATCATGTCAGGTATAGCAGAAAAAGCCAGTAAAGATGACAACGCTTTGTAAGTAAAAGCCGTGATTAAAGAAATAATCAACGGATTAGTCAGCATCCGTTTACTTAGCATAATCACATAGTTTTCACGGCGAGCGTTGATTTTATTATCACCACTATCAATACTAGTTCGGCTAAGAGTAATCACAGCTAATATGTTAAACACCAAAGTCATGATACCCATATAGACGGCACCAATACTAACCCCATCCTTACCATAAGCATTAGCCACAGTAGCTAAGCCGATAATCGCCATATTACTGCGGAATACCCCTTGAACAAAAACGCCTTTGTCCTCAGCACGTTCAATAAATCGTTTGGCATAAACCTCAGCACCTACAAATAAAGTTAAGGTAGCCACCAATCCCGCTGATAATAGATTTATTTGTTGTGCCAGCTCAACCTCACTATGCACTATGCTAAAGAACAATAGCGCTGGCAGACCATAATTAAAAACCAGTTTCGAGGCTTCATCTATAAAGGGTTTGGTTAGTTGCCCTTTACGGCGCATGAAAAAACCCAACCCCATCAAAGCAAGGTTGGGTAAAACTATACTTAGAGCAAAAACAATGGCGTCAAGCATAATATAATCAAACCATTCTTAACAGATTGTTTTACTATTTATGATCTGGCTTTTTAACCCAGTTACCTTTGTCGTTTTTTTCATAAACTTCTTTAACCGCAGACCAAGCTGTAGCAAACCAACGAGATTCGTCATCATATTGTTCTGATGCACTATTAAACGCCGCTTGGAAAATCTCTTGCCCATGTTTAGGCAAGTTGTCTTTAACTTCATCAGGCAAATCAGAAAGCTTATCGTATGGCATAATAGTACTCCTTTTAAATATTCTAAAACTTATCAGCTATATTATCGTCAGTTTTAACCCTATTAGATTAAGTGTTTATGGCTGACTTCCCTTTACGTTGTTTTTTCAAAGTCATGCCCAAAAGCTGTATAGCAGCAGGTGTCACACCGCTTATTCGGCTAGCCTGACCCAATGTTGCTGGGCGCACTTCTTGCAGCTTCTGCACAATTTCATTAGATAAGCCGGAGACATTATCAAAATTAAAATCATCAGGTAATTCAGTATTTTCCAAACGCTTCATTTGATCAATGTCTTCTTGCTGGCGATCGATATAGCCTGCATATTTTACCGAGATTTCAATTTGCTCACCCACATCGGGGGCGACATCTGCGCCAGTAACTGCTGCAATATCATTAAAGCCGACTTTAGGACGTTTCATTAAGTCATAAGCAGTGGCTTCTTTAGACAGCTGTTCTCCGGTTTGTTCAGCAAACTTTTTACCAAGCTCATTATTTGGTGTCGCCCACATATCTTTAAGTCGTGCTGATTCAGTAGCGATAGACTCCATTTTTTGTTCATAAGCCGCCCAGCGAGTATCACCTACCAGACCTAATTTACGTCCAATTTCGGTTAGACGTTGATCGGCATTGTCTTCGCGTAGCAGGAGTCTATATTCTGCACGACTAGTAAACATTCGATAAGGCTCTTTGGTACCATGAGTGATTAAATCATCTACCAATACGCCTAAATAGGCTTGATCACGACGTGGCGTCCAGCTGTCCATCACGGGATTCTCTTGAGTCGATAAGGCGGCATTTACACCTGCCAGCAGTCCTTGGACCCCAGCTTCTTCATAACCGGTAGTGCCATTGATCTGGCCTGCAAAATATAAGCTATCAATAGACTTAGTTTCTAAGGTAGGCTTCAAGCTTTGCGGGTTAAAATAATCATACTCGATAGCGTAACCTGGACGGGTAACATGTGCATTTTCAAACCCAGCCATGGTACGGATAAACTCAATCTGTACATCGAATGGCAGGCTAGTCGAAATACCATTAGGATACAACTCATTGGTGGTTAACCCTTCAGGCTCAACAAATATTTGATGGCTGTCTTTATCAGCGAAGCGATGAATTTTATCTTCAATGGACGGACAATAACGAGGCCCCACCCCTTCAATGGTTCCTGAGAACAAGGGAGATCGGTCTAAATGCTTACGAATAATATCGTGAGTTTTGGCATTGGTATGCGTGATATAACAATTCACCTGCTCTGGATGCATATCAATATTACCCATAAAGCTCATGACAGGCATGGGTGTGTCACCAGGCTGAACTTTCATCACACTAAAATCAACAGATCGCGCATCAATACGCGCCGGTGTCCCCGTCTTTAATCGTCCTACAGGCAGTTTTAGTTCACGCAAGCGTTCAGCAAGTTTGATTGAAGGCTGATCCCCTGCACGACCTCCTTTCGCATTATCCATACCGATATGAATAACACCGCCTAAGAAGGTGCCTGAGGTCAATACTACGGTCTTGGTGTTAAAAACAATACCGGTAGAAGTTACCACAGCATATGCTTTCCCATTATTTACCAAGATATCATCAGCCCCTTGTTGGAATAAGTCCAAATTAGACTGGTTTTCTAAAGTATGGCGAATGGCAGCTTTATATAAGATACGGTCTGCTTGAGCACGGGTAGCACGTACCGCAGCCCCTTTACGACTGTTTAACACTCGAAACTGGATACCCGCTTTATCAGTCGCCAGTGCCATTGCCCCGCCAAGCGCATCAATTTCGCGAACTAAATGCGACTTGCCGATGCCCCCTATAGCAGGGTTACAACTCATCTGACCCAAAGTCTCAATATTATGGGTTAATAGTAACGTCTGGGCACCCATACGTGCAGCGGCTAAGGCGGCTTCGGTTCCGGCATGCCCGCCACCGATGACGACAACATCATACGATTTAGGATAAGTAATACCAGCGGTATTTGATGTAGTAGTAGATGACATAAAGACGCCTCGTCTGCTGTTTATAGCAATTACTGGGTAGAAAAAGTATTGATTGAAATTACTAATTGAGAAGTAATTATTTAAGAGTACTAAATTTTAAGTGCTAATATAATGACTGATATATAGCTTAATTATGCAAAAGCCATTTAATTTAGAGTAACAGATGATTATAACAAAATAAGCCGTTTATCTGGAGTCAATTTTTTATCTTTCAATAGTTTTAACACTTTATTTAAACCACGCTATAAATAAGGTTTAACTTGTTAGTATAAGTTAGTTATAAATCCAATTGGTAAGCGAATTAGCGAATTTTTTACCCAAAATTTTCACTCCGTTCTAAAGAATCTATCGGTATGCCCTAATTAAAGTTATCTATTTGTATTTTAAGTTGCCTTTATTCTGTATACCTTGAAATAATAAGCACCATGAATAGAATTAACATTATGTACTGTAGTTTGAACTTCAATAATTGTTAAAATTACAATTGCAGGTTACAAACAATTTATATTTATGATATTAAATGCGAGATTTTAAAGCCGCTGACTGATCGCGTACCACCCTATTACTTGTATATTAAAATAATTTTTTCACTGAGGAAGGTATGAATACAAAAAAAATTAAGACTTCAATATTAAACAAAGCCCCTATAACGACTGTTAAGAACTTAATAGCTGCAAGCTTAACTATTACAGTCTTAAGTGCTTGTAACAGCTTCCCTTCCTCATCTCACACTTCTAATGTACATAACTTAGTAAGCTCCAATGAAACTCAATATCCAGCAGACGCGAATCGCCATGAATATCTTTTAGATAATGGTTTAAAAGTCATTATTAAAGAAGACCATAGAGCGCCAGTGGCCATGACCCAGATTTGGTACGGTGTGGGCGCTACTGATGAACCGGAAAATAAAGGCGGTATCTCACACTTATTAGAACACATGATGTTTAAAGGCACTGAAAAGGTCTCTGGTGCTGATTTTGACCGACTAATAGCTAAGTACGGTGGCAATCACAATGCTTTTACCAGCTATGACTACACCGGATATTACGAAATGTTCCCCGTTAATCGCCTTGAGTTGGCCTTAGAGCTAGAAGCGGATCGCATGACCAATTTACGCTTTGATAGTGATGAGTTTGTTCAAGAGTTTGCTCAAGAGCGCAATGTGGTTATGGAAGAGAGGCGTCAACGCACTGATGATAACCCCTTAGCCAGAGCCTTTGAGAAGTTTCGCAAATTAGCCTTGCCAGACAGTCCTAAGGGCGAGTCGGTCATTGGTCCTATGCAAGATATAGCCAATACTGAAATTAGTGATTTAAAAGAATGGTATGAAACATGGTACGCACCCAACAATGCCACATTAGTGATAGTCGGTGACGTCACACCATCAGATGCCATTAAGAAAGTTCAAAAATACTTTGGTCATCTTAAATCCAAACCAATACCTAACCGATCTTTACTTAAACAGCCAGGTTGGCGAGGCTATCAACAACAAACCATCGTAGAGTCTGTCAATATTCCTACCTTAATAATGGGATTTAACGTCCCTACGCTACCCATTGCGCTTGCAACTGATGTCCCCGAAGAAGACGCTTATGATTTACTCATGCTGCAATATATTATGGATGGCGGTTATGCGGCGCGCTTCGAGAAAAACTTAGTCCGTAGCCAAGGTGCATTGGCGTCAATAGGGTCACATTACGACCTATTCGAACGAGGCGACAGCTTGTTCTTGATTCAAGCGACGCCGCGTCAAGGCATCAGCCTGCAACAAGCTCAAGACATTATCTTGAAAGAAGTCTCTAATCTTAAAACCGAAACCATTAGCGATACTGAGCTTGAGCGTGCCCGTAACAATTTGGTGAAAGGTTTAATCTTTAGTCAAGATAGCGTTTCTGGACAGGCATCCACCATAGGTAGCATGCAGTCTCGTGGCTTAGATGACCGCATAATAAACATATTAGAAGACAAATTGAAAGCAGTCGATAGTGACCACATTAATGCGACTGCAAAAAAATACTTAGTTGCTGAAAACTTAACTGTGATGCATGTAGAGCCTTCAGAAAACCGTTAAATTTAGAACCTGTATTCTTAAGCTAACTTTAGGATATTTTTAGCATAGAATGCGTCACTACAAGACAAAGTTTAGTTGAATAGTCATTCTATTTAATCCAAATTTTAACGAAGTATTGGCGCATTATAGGCATAAATAGTCAATTGTAGTTTGTGAATATAGGTTCTTACAACTAATTCATTATTTGAACTCTTTTTACTTATAACAACCTTGGATTAAAATTAGAATGAAAAAACTTACCTCAGCCCACCATTTTGATTTACGACGCTCAAGATCGTTATTAACGTACACCATCATTGTTTTAAGCTCCCTATTAAGTATAGGTCAAGCCTATGCAGATGCAGGCCCTATAATCACAGGCGAACATAGTAATACTAATGTAGACATCGCTGAACCCATAGCTGCCTTAAATACCCTTGAGAGCTTAAAAAACACCGAAAAGCTCGTCATGGAAATACCTGAGTTTCAGCATTTTACGACTCAAAATGGCGTACCTGTGATTTTCTTCAAAACCAATCAACTGCCTATTGTTGATGTTGATTTACGATTTAATGCAGGCAGTGCTCGCGATGAAAGTATACGTGAGGGCAGTTATGGACTTGCTAACATGACTGCCAATCTATTATTAAAAGGCACATCACAGTTGAATGAAACAGAGTTTGCTGAATTAATAGAACAGTTGGGCATTGAGCTTCAAAGCTCAGCATATAAAGATCAATTTGTTATAAGCTTACGTAGCTTATCGGATGACAGCCATCTAGAACCTGCAATAAATTTACTAAGCCGAGTATTGAATGAACCAAGATTTGATGACTCGGTACTAGAGCGCACAAAAGCCCAGCAAGTTCTGGCTTTAAAACAAATGCAGCAAAATCCATCTTTTGTTGCCAGTAACACTTTTAGTAATGCTTTGTATGGCTCCCATCCCTATGCGCATTCCTCATATGGCACGGTTGACTCCATACCAACGCTAAGTATTAATGATCTACAAAAGTTCCATCAAAAATATATAGTTGCTAATAACGCCACATTGAGTCTAACAGGGGATTTAACAACCGCTCAAGCTAAAGCCATCGCCGAGACAATCACTAAAGATTTACCAATAGGAGAATCCGCTGACAAGCTCCCAACCCCTACGCCCATCGCTGACAGTAAATGGATACATGTGGACTATGATAGCGATCAAACCTCAGTTTTAATTGGCCAATTAGGCTATAAATTAAAAAATAGTGAAGCGAATATAAAACGCAACACCAATTTTAGTATCGGCAATGAAATACTAGCGGGTGGTGGGTTTAATTCCAGACTTATGGGTAAGGTACGCAAAGAGCTCGGTTATACGTATGGCATCAGTGGTGGTATGACTGCCATGCAAACCAATGGCCCCTATGCTATTCGTTTTTCAACGCGTAATGAAAAAGCTGATGATGCTATTTATGCAACCTTACAAACGATTAATAACACGCTTGAAAATGGTGTCAGCCCAGAAGAATTTACTATTACCAAGGAGAGCTTAATAAATAGTTATCCTATGAGCTTTTCAAGCAATAAAGGCATCAATCAAATGCTAGGGCTACTTAACTTTAATAACTTACCTGATACCTATGTAACCAATTATATAGACCGTATTGAAAGTGCCAATATTAATGAGGTGAACCAAGTGCTTAAAGAAACTTTAACGCCAGAGAAATTTATCATTGTGACTGTTGGCAACCCTGAGATAGCTAAAAGTTCACCATTGCACGACTTAAAAGAAGAGTAATTGATTAGAGTATTGTAGATGATTTACTCAAAATTTTTGATTGCATAAAAAAGACGCCAATTTAATTAGGCGTCTTGATTTTTATTTATATAACAACAAAATTAAGATAACGACGTTATGCTGATGGTTACAATTTTTTATGAACACATTTAAATTAACGTGTCTTCAATAGTGATGATCATATCATCGTCCATAGGCTGAGAACGGTACTTATTAGTATCAAATTCAAAGCGTATCACATGTTTGTCTGAATGTTTGATTCTATAAGACCCATTTTCGAAGTCATGGAATGAAGGTTTTAGCAGTGTCGCCTTAATATCATCAGTGAATAATTCAATACGAACATTCTCACCTTTATCAGCATATAAATAATAATCACAGATATTATCAACAGGGTTTTGAGTGATACGTTCAATCGAATCATTTGTATTGTTTTCTATCATAAGTTGATCGCAGGCGATGTCATCTTGATAAGATTGAAACCTATCGATGTTGATAGTTTGTAGATTCTGCGTATTTTCAATAGGTTTGATTCGACCAATGGAAGCCATTCTTTGATTGACATCCAAGGTCGTAACCAAATCGGACAATTCGGATGCTTGGCTATTGGAAATATCCTTCCACTCACCCTGATTGGAGGTAGTAACGCTTTCAAAGAAACTCTTGTGTTCATCACATGAGGCGAGTAAAACAGCTGCTGCGCATATGGTTATTCGGCCATAATAGGATGGTGAATTTAGCTTCAATTCGAACCTCTTAGTTTGCTAGTACGGTTTGCTAGTGCGGTTTGCTTCAATCGGTGATTTTAATCGGCATGTATTAATCGATGTTTATCAATTTATGCTTAAAGACAGTCATGATGTACTATACTAAGCCAAGTTAAGACTTTGATAAAATATACAGCGCGTATTATACCGTTAAAGATTACAAAATTGTAATTTATAAATACCGACAATATGAATCATACGAAGCATTAGAAGCGCCCCACAAGCGATATCCCTGAGTGTCTATATGTACCGAGCCTGTCGCATATAAGCCGAGTCCAAAATCAAAAGATTGTCCTTCCATATTCCAAAACTGACATAATTTATCTTGCATTGGATTAATATACCATGGCTGCCCATCATACTCAGGCACCCATATATCTATAGCCCCATTTGTCATGTGTTTACTAGCTCGGGCCCCGCCGGCGCATGAATTAAGTGATGGTGAACGATATACGGAGCGTATTTGAGTCGTCTGCGGCAATACGCCTTTTGCTTTAAGCGTATCATACAATGTCAGCGTATTGATCATATTAGACCAAAGCTCACGCGGCGGTAGCTGATAAGGTTCATACCCGCAGCGCTCCCAACTTCGCGCTGTTGTCAGTAATTGCTTCATAGGTGGTACAGCGTACATTCCGACATAACTGGCCAGATAGCTTTGGTATTGAGCCACTTGATTGGCACGGTATGAGGAAACACTCAACCATTGATCAAAACTTAAGTTATCAAATATGATTCCGCCTTCTGAGGGATATGGTGTATTGCTTTGCTGACCTCGACGGGTTCTTTCTTCAATTATTAATCCATATCCAACATAGCGCTCTTCTTTATCAGTTATCAATGCATCAATCGCATCATTAGTATTGTTGCTTTTGGAACTATGATTTGAGCTTTGCGTATTTGGATACTTCGTATTAGTTGGGGTGCGATTTACCTCATGATTATTTTTTGTAGGCGCTGAGGTACACCCAGCAACTAGTATTAAAGCCGCTGACAACATTGAAATCATTGACTTGTCTGTGTTATTTAAAATAGGTTTTAGCATAGTAGGTTTTGGCTTAGTAGGGTTGAGCTTAATAAGAATAAACAATGTGAGTTTAGAGATCAGAGCAATTACAAGCTTAACCTTCCATAACTATTAGCTCTAGCTTTGAACAATAGCGTCAATAGCGAATCAAAGTAATTTAATCGCTATAATGTATATTTGCTATAGAGGGTCAACTAAGTATAGGATGGCTTATTATGGCATTATAAAAGTAACCTTAAAATTATCTTCTATTCGATACTATCAAATTTTGTCCAGCCACGCTAAAATATAGCGCCCAAGATATTACCAGACTATTGCTCTAGTTTGTATGATTTGCTAATAGCGTATCTTAACGCCTAATGTTTAAACTTAGAACAGTGTGTATAAACTACAATAGTGCGATAACTGGCTTTAATTCACTTCGTTGGTTTAATTATCTGTGACAGGCAAAACACCTTATGCCTACGGTCCTTGTCGTATAAATGCGAATGGACTTACGCATCCTTTATAAGCTGACTCAATATAAACTTTCCCCTATGTCAAAGCAACAGCATTATCGGTTTTCTAGACAATCTCATCACTTTGGTCGTGATGATACGGTAAGCATCTGGGAACGGGTGCATATAGACCCTTGGTTAATGATCCTATTATTAACCATCTGTTTTATTGGGTTGGCAATTTTATATAGTGCGTCTACACAAGATGTTTCTATGGTTACCCGCCAAATGGTCAGTTATGGTATAGCCTTTGGCGTCATGATTGGCATGGCTCAAATACCGCCTGGGGTATACCGTGACTTTACCCCTATTTTTTATATCTTAGGTATTTTCTTACTGATCGTTGTAGAGCTGATTGGTGAAGTGAGGATGGGTGCACAGCGCTGGATTAGGATTCCAGGCTTTGGTAGCGTACAGCCTTCTGAGTTTATGAAGCTTGGGCTACCTATGATGTGTGCATGGTATTTATCTAGGCGAGAGTTACCACCTAATATAGTCTCAGTGGCAACTACCCTTGTTATTATTTTGGTACCTACTCTACTTATTTCAAAGCAGCCTGATTTAGGAACCTCTCTATTGGTTGCGGCCAGTGGAATATTTGTTTTGTTTCTATCAGGCTTACCTTGGTGGATTATCGGTTCAGCGATTGGTTTAATGATTCCGGTTGGATGGGCAGGTTGGAATTTTTATATGCTCGACTATCAAAAGCAGCGGGTAATGACCATGTTTAACCCCGAGGCCGATGCACTAGGAGCAGGATGGAACATCACTCAATCAAAGACTGCTATCGGCTCAGGGGGATTGACGGGTAAAGGATATCTAGAAGGCACCCAATCTCAGTTAGAATTTTTGCCCGAGGGACACACAGACTTTATTATTGCCGCATTTTCAGAAGAATTTGGACTGGCAGGTGTGAGTGTATTGATATTTCTTTATGCATGTATACTTGTCCGTTCATTGTATATTGCTGCCGTTCATCTCAATACCTATGGCCGTTTGTTAGCAGGTGCTATTAGCATGTCTTTTTTTGTATATATCTTTGTTAATATTGGTATGGTAGGCGGAATCTTACCGGTTGTTGGCGTACCTCTACCCTTGATAAGTTATGGCGGTACTGCGGTGATTACTCTAATGGCTGGGTTTGGTTTACTCATGTCTATCTATACACATAATACTAAATAGCTATTATTCTAGACAGCCCCTAATTAATTGCATAATATTTTTTTAAAACCAAATCTATTAGTCATATCCCTAAAGACGCATGCTTTAAATGTAATTTTATAGACTACATTACCAATTTATACCTTTTCTCACGACACTCACCGTCGTTTATAAACCATCTAAACCCTTTTATAACATACGTTTAACCTAATATTTGCTATGATATCCATCTATTGGTAACTGGTTTAAATGCTTATGGCTACAATCAATTATGAAAGACTTCAAGGTAAACTAAATATACTTGCAGATGCCGCTAAATACGATGTGTCATGCTCATCATCAGGCGGCAAACGTAAGAATCAAGGCGGTGGTCTTGGCGATGCCTCCAAAACAGGTATTTGTCATAGCTATACCGAAGATGGACGCTGCGTTAGTTTACTCAAAATCTTATTAACCAATCACTGTATTTACGATTGTGCGTATTGTACGTCTCGACGTAGTAATGATACGCCGCGCGCTGCTTTTTCTGTTGAAGAAGTGGTTGAACTTACTATGCAGTTTTATCGCCGTAACTATATCGAAGGATTGTTTTTAAGCTCTGGTATCTTCAAAAGTGGTGATTACACTATGGAGCGACTGGTTGAAGTCGCCAAATTATTACGTACGCGTGAGCGCTTCAATGGGTACATCCATTTAAAGACCATTCCTGGTGCAAGTAAAGAGCTCTTGTACCAAGCAGGCTTATACGCCGACAGACTCAGCTCAAATATTGAAATCCCTACCAAGTCTGGCTTGGCACTATTGGCACCTGAAAAAAGCCATGATGAGCTCAAAGCTCCAATGGAGACGGTTAAAGAAGAAATTATTACGATTAAGGAGAGTCGTAAAAAGCACAAATCTGCCCCTAAATTTACCCCTGCTGGGCAAACCAGCCAAATGATTGTCGGTGCCAGTAACGAAACAGATCTGCAAGTTATTCAATTATCCAGTCATTTTTACAAAAAGTATGACCTTAAACGTGTTTATTATTCAGGCTATGTACCCATGTTGTCGGATAGCCGCTTGCCTGCAATTGGTACGCCTGTGCCTATGGTGCGTGAAAACCGATTATACCAAGCGGACTGGTTAATGCGATTTTATGGCTTTGGAGCGCATGAAATTGTAGAGCCAGACGACCCTTTTTTAGATTTAGAATGCGATCCAAAACTTGCGTGGGCCATACGTCATCGCGAACACTTCCCGGTTAACATTCAAAAAGCGCCCTATGAAGCTATCGTCCGTATTCCGGGTATAGGTATCAAGACAGCTATAAAAATCGTTAAAGCACGTAAATTTAATCAAATCACCTTAGATCACCTTAAGAAAATGGGCGCTGCGGTTAATCGTGCTAAGTTCTTTATCGCAACCTCAGGGAAGAATGAACATTTAGCTCATCTTACACGTGATAACTTTAGACAATACGTGTTGGCGCAAACCCAAACCAAATTTAACGATGAACGTAGTGGACAACTGGCTTTATTTTAATCCAGCTTTTATTTCAATCGCACTCTATTTATACAGGCTTTATTTAAGCAGAATTTAGCAATACAGACTCACTATACAACGAGGTGTCGATGAATAACTCTACAGCGTCAAACTTTGGTTCTTTAACCATTAGTGCATCATCAACCAGTAGTGCTTCATCGTCCAGTAGTGCATCATCGATCAAAGATACGTCATCAAACAGTAGGACATCGTCCAAACACAAAGCTGCGAACTCAAAGCTGCCTGTTCATGTTGAACCAACTATTATTGTTTATGAGCCAAGCTTTGAGGGTTGGCTCAGCGCTGTGTTTTATATCTATGAGCATAAGCTTCAGCATGCGTCCTACCTAAAGCTTATTGATAAAAGTGATTATACGCCCTCATTAATTGATACTGCTGTCTATGCGCCTCTTGATGACATCAAATCCGCACGTGTGTTAAAAAAGCTAAATGCTCTATTTGGCCGAAGAGGAATGCGTCAATTGTTATGGGGGTTTTTATCTGAAAAAATCGATATAGGCTCTACTTTGTTTAGTGTCGTGAAGTACGCTATCGACTATCCACAGCGTCAAGTATTACAGGATTTAGGTAATTTAGATGTGTTAGAGCTGGCTCAAACCGTTAAATCTGTTGGCCGGGAAAAGCACCGTATGGAAGCTTTTGTTCGGTTTGAGCATACAACTGAAGATGTCTATTTTGCGCGCGTAGAACCTGACTTTAATGTGTTACCTCTCATAGGTGAACATTTCCGCCAGAGGTATCAAGACCAGCATTGGGCAATATATGATATACGTCGAAGTTATGGTATCTTTTTTGACATGACGTTATCTACAGCTACTAAGCCTGCTCCCCTTCAAACTATTACGGATATTGATGACGGCGTCATCTCTAATCCAAGTAGTGTTTATAGTGAACAAGAACAGCAATATCAGAGATTTTGGCAAGGATATTTTACGAATGTTAATATCAAAGAGCGTAAAAACCCCAAACTCCATAAACAGTATTTACCGCAGCGCTACTGGAAGTATTTAAGTGAAAAACAGGTACTACCTAATGCAGAACACTTAGCTAAAAAACGCTGATTTTAGATGAAGACAGATCTTTGCATTGTTTTAATAATTTGCTGTATAAATTGTTCAGACTATTATTTATTCAGAATAAAAACTGCTCAGAAAATAATTTTTCAATATTACAATTATACAGAAAAGCACGCACAGCTTTTATAAAGTGCTATTATATTCAAGTTGAGTGAAGCTTTATTTAGCTGACTATATTGCCATTATATATATAGATTAAATAAATGCGCAGTTCTATATCTAATACATCCATACTTATTTAAAAAGCATCGTTACTATTATGAAAGTTATGCGTCTGCTCTCCTCCCTAAAGCACGATGAATCCGAACGGGGAATATTCCATTTGGGTCGTGCGCTGGTAAAGCGCGGATACACCTCTATTATCGTCTCAGCTGCTAATGAAGATAATGACTTGGTTAAACGTTTAGAACGTGACGGCAACATCTATCATCAGTTAACGATTGAAAAAAAATCATGGCTTGCACTGCGTCAGATTTATCCGCTACGCCGCTTAATTGAGCAACACCAGCCAGACATAATTCATATACACTCACGAACCCCTGCTTGGATTCTTCGTTGGGCATTAAGGGGCGCAAAATTAAGAACACAGCCTAAGCTTGTCTCGACCATGTATGGCTTTTATCCAATTAATGGCTACTCTCGGGCAATCTTAAATGTAGATAGAGTTATTACAGTTTCTGACAGCGTGACAGACTATTTGCTAAATGCGCTGAATGAAATTAAAATGCCTCCCAAAGTGATTACTCGTATATACCGCGGAGTTGATACCCGCAAATTCCCCTATCGTCACAATCCGTCAGTATATTGGCTTCGTAGTACATTCGCCGAATATCCGCAACTTGAAAATAAAAAATGGCTACTATTTCCCACCGTTATTGGATCAGAATACGGTCAAGAATGGCTGATTGACGTGGTTGGCAACTTAAAAGAAGAGTTCCCCAATATACATGTTATTATCATGGATGAAGAGTCTAAACCCTCAGTGCTGCATGAAGAGTTTGTACAGCGTATCAATGCATTAGAGCTCTATGATTTCTTTACTTTTATTGGAACAAAACGCAATGATATGCGTGAGTGGTTAGCAGCATCTAATGTGGTATTAGCACTTGCTGATCAGCCTGAATCTATTGGTATTAATATTATTCAAGCTGTTCATTTAGGTACGCCTGTTATTGGCTGGAACAGAGCGGCATTTACAGAGATTTTAGAGCCTTTATACCCTCAAGGTTTGGTACGAGATTATAATGCGTTTGCACTATGTAAGGTGATTAGCAATCAGTTAGAAAATGCCATGCGACCCTACATCACCGATCAATTCACCATCCAACAAATGATTAAAGAAACCCTTGAGGTTTATACGACATTATACGAGTCAAAGCAGCTTAAATCTTATACGACTGACTCTTTTAAGACTAAGATTGAGGTTAAAAATGATCGTTCAGATGAATTGCTTGAAGGATAAATTAACAGGTTTAAGATAAGTGTATTGCTTGAAGGATAAATCAATAGGTTTAAGATAAGTGTTTTGAGCAAATTAGTTGCTTACTCGTTGCTATATGGTTGTTATCAGGCTAATAACTGGGTGATATAAGAAGCTGCCAAAGTCTGGCCTATAACCCGTATAAATAATTTCAAGTCACTATAGGGATAAATCTGCAAAGTTAATCATAATATAAACTTTTAAAGATACAGACTGTATAGCCAACTTTCGAATAGGCAACATATTAAAATCCAGACAAGAAAAAACCCAAGTCTAGGGCAGAGACTTGGGTTTTAGGCGCGTTTTATAGTTATTATATTTAGACTCATCCTAAGTCGTATTAGCTTCCATAACACTAAACTCATATATAACCTTACAGGGCAATAAAGTCATTTAGTTAAGCTTAGCTAGATGGCTTCATCTATAAATTATGCTGCTAATTCAACACTGCTATCCCTGACATCCATGTGTTGATGAGCCTATTGTATGCTTAAGCTTAATGAGTGACTAGCAGCAAAAAACTCATTTTAATGTAAGTAAATGCTTACACCGCTAAGCTATTGAAATTCATAGTATTTATCCAATACAAGCTGTTCTTTTAAACATAATTGAATTTCGCAGGCTCATTATTAACTTAACTCACTATTTACGTTAAGTTATTGCCGAGTTATTGCGGCGATATCGCGATTGATACTGCTGGCACCGTATCTAAGTCTTTGTTACTACGTTTTGATGATTCTTTTATTCCCTCAACCTTACCCTCTTCGATTTTATCTTCAGTATTTTGTTTGTCTTGATCACTAGCCACTGGGGCGTTTTGTTCTTGCTCATTCTTGGAGGAAGGTTCGTATTGTAAGGTAGTTAAAACAGGAAAATGATCCGACCCAATTGAAGGTAATCGTTCAATATCCACTAACGTAAAGCAAGCGCTATGAAAGATGTGATCTAGCGCCCAGCGCAAAAAAGGATAATCGACATGAAAAGTGTTGATAAAGAATCGTCCGACGCGTGGATCTAATAGCTCCGAAATACGCTGGAACATTCGGGTAGTTTTAGACCAAGCCACATCGTTTAAATCACCTGCCAATATCGCCGTTTGACCGTGTTCCTTAATATGGCGTCCTACCATCAATAGCTCGGCATCACGCGTGGTAGATTTGTCCGCTTCTGTGGGACTTGGTGGCATGGGATGTAGACAATATAGCCATATAACCTTCCCATTACGTAAGCGCAGCTGAGTGTGAATTGAGGGAATATCATCTACTAATAAGAACTTTACTCGAGGATTAATAAGCTCAAGCTTAGAATATAAATGCATACCGTATAAATTATCCAGTGGTACTTTTACAGTGTATGGATAATCTGTTTCAATCGCGCTCAAAGCATCTTGCCATTTCTTATCTGACTCCAGTGTGATCAAAACATCAGGCTGTCTTTGCTTAACTAAATTAACTAAAGCAGCGGTGTTGTCATTAGGGGTGAGTACATTAGATACCATGAGCTTGAGCTGTACAGGGTTTTCTTGAGGGGCAGCTTCTTTGACTTCTTTTTTCCACAATCGTGTGTACGGTAATACCATGCGTAGCTGGAAAGCTATTGCACTTACTAAGCCTGTTATTAATAACAGATCGATAAGTCCCCATATCGGTACGAAAATTAACAGTCCTATTAATCCAATAAAACCAAGTACCAATATTTGAATTCTTGGAAAATCAACTCCACGCACCCACCAATGATCAAATGGCAACAATCCCCAGGCACTGACAAATATCACCAGACCAGCAAGAATTTGAAGAATCAAATATATGATATCGAGCATAGTTTAAACCAACTTATGATATAGGATATAGATAGGTACAAGTTATCAAACACATCTCAAACAATTTTGAAGAAAAATCGATGCAATACTTTATCATACTAATCCTGTTAAGTTTCAAAAACTGAAAGTCAACTTTTTAATTGCTTATCCCTCAAAATAAACTTTGTTAAGCGATAATATTTTGTAATAGAGAAGCAAGTAAAATATTGCTATTTAATTTAAATATTTTTCATCTATCTATTGCA
The DNA here is from genome assembly GCF_057396255.1 of Psychrobacter sp. CX21. Taxonomy (NCBI): domain Bacteria; kingdom Pseudomonadati; phylum Pseudomonadota; class Gammaproteobacteria; order Moraxellales; family Moraxellaceae; genus Psychrobacter; species Psychrobacter sp. CX21. Next base: position 58,282 of record NZ_JBXYJG010000012.1, read on the forward strand.
TTTTGCGTAATATAAAGGCAAGGTAATCGGTTGCGCGTACAATAAACATATTTTACAACAGTTATAATCATCCTATAAGAAATAGTCATCCTTTGAAAAGAATAAATGGCTAATCAGACGTTATTTAAAGCAACATTTCGAAGTTTAGCGATTATAATGTTATTTCAGTTCAATAAAAGGGGTAAGTAATGAGTCAGTTAACAGTAGGTCTAGTTGGATGGCGCGGCATGGTAGGTTCTGTACTTATGCAGCGCATGGTAGAAGAAAATGATTTTTCGGGTATAACCCCTATTTTTTTCTCAACCAGTAACGCTGGTGGTGACGCCCCTACTTTTGACGGTAGTATCACGTCTACAGACAGTAAGACCTTAAAAGATGCACACGATTTAGATGCCTTACGTGCTTGTGATGTCATCATAACTTGTCAAGGCGGTAGCTACACCGACGCCGTAAATGGTCCACTACGTGAGACTGGTTGGGATGGTTACTGGGTAGATGCTGCAAGTAGTCTACGTATGGCAAATGACAGCGTCATAATTCTAGACCCTGTAAATCGCTCTGTTATAGATGAAGCACTTACAAATGGCACCAAAGACTTTATTGGTGGTAACTGTACAGTTTCTTTAATGTTGATGGCTATCGGTGAGCTATTTAACCGTGGCTGGGTTGAATGGGTATCGGCCATGACCTATCAGGCAGCAAGTGGTTCAGGTGCTAATAATATGCGTGAACTTATCAATGGCATGGGCATTCTAAGAGATTCAGTCGCTGATGAGCTTGCTGATCCTGCAAGTGCGATATTGGCAATTGATAAAAAAATAGCAAATACTCAGCGTAGTGAGGACTTCCCTACCCAATATTTTGGTGTGCCACTAGCGGGTAGCTTGATTCCGTATATTGATAGTCAGCTTGAAAACAAACAATCTCGTGAAGAGTGGAAAGGCGGGGTTGAGACCAATAAAATCCTTAATAATGAAGGTGCAGACATTATCCCTATTGATGGATTATGTGTGCGAGTTGGCTCTATGCGTTGTCATGCCCAAGGCTTGACTATCAAACTTAAAAAAGATATTCCTTTAGAAGAAATTGAGGCAGCGCTAAAAAACAGCGGCAATGAATGGTTGGATTTTGTTGAGGATGATAAAGACGCGACTATGCAGCGCCTGACCCCTGTGTCAGTAACTGGCACGCTTACCGTTGCTCTAGGTCGTCTACGTAAGCTAAATATGGGACCAGAGTACTTAGGAGCGTTTACCGTTGGTGATCAGCTCTTATGGGGCGCAGCAGAGCCATTGCGTCGTATGCTGAATATAATTCGTGAAACAAATACTTAAATATAATCAACGAAATACTAAACGGTTTCGATATTAACATCGCTTAGCCTACTCTAGTAGTACTTGCACTCTGTTGCCTTGTAACCATTTTAGATTTCTTAGTCTATAAACTATTAAGTTTTTAATTTATTGAGTTAATCTATACTCAAAAGCCGCCAACTGAATACAGTTGGCGGCTTTTTATGATTTCAAAATTATCTTTGAAACTATTAGGGGCTGTATAGAATTGCTTAATTAGGACTGCTGATAGCTACCAATTAATCCACGCTGTGTTCCAAACTAGGCGTAAACCGCCGGTAATGCCCGAAGCGTATTGGCCCTTAGCTAGGTTTACAACAACGTTTGGGGCAATTTTTGCATCAGTCTGACAGTCCCATGAATCAATTATATACAGCCCCTAAATATTAATAGTCATCCGGAAGCTTATCCATAGAGATATCCGGATTCTTCATCAGATGAATGGTAGCGAGAATCAACCCGCCCCATATTAAAACCATTGAGAAAATCATAAATATGATTGCTGAAGTTGTCATTACGTTCTCCAAAGAACAGTATTCAAATTTAATTCGCTAATATAATTCGCGATTTATTTATGCTTTATTTATTTAAATAGAGGGCAATTAATTTAAAGTACGATTTTTATCGTCTTCTGCGTCATTTTTGCCTTTAATACTGCTAAGTACTATAGCACCTAAAGCGAAGAATACGATCACACCCCAACCAAATAATAATAGAATAGCGGTTGAATAACCCTCATACGGCTCTTGGACTAAGCCAATTAGCTTCATACCCAGCGCTATGAACAATACTGTTGGGGTAATAACAGTCAACATAAATACCCAAGCACCACCTAGTTTAATACTAGAAACGCGGTTAATATGCTCCAGTAATCCCGGTATCTTACGACGATTAAACCAAGTAATCCAAACTATAGACATTAAGCCACCAGCAACAATACCGATATTATTTGCAAAATGATCGACGACGTCTACCAAGACTAATGAGCTTCCGGTTGAAAAACCAGCAATAGATATAATAGCAGCAATACCTACGATAACGCTCACAGCCTTTCTACGTGACCAAACGAATTTATCTTGGAAAGCTGCAATAGGAACTTCTAGAATACTGACAAGAGAGCTAATACCTGCAACGACTAATGAACCAAAGAATAAGAATCCAACCATATCACCTGCCGAACCCATTGTAGATATGATTTTAGGAAATACAAAGAAGGCCAAACCAACACCGCCACTTGCCACATCAGCTACATTTTGTCCTGTTGCTTGTGCCATATAGCCAATAGCCGCAAAAATACCAATACCAGCAAATAACTCAAATGATGAATTGGCAAAACCAACTACCATGCCAGCACCGGTTAGGTTTGTATTTCTTTTAAGGTAGGACGCATAGGTTACCATAATACCAAAGCCAACAGACAACGAGAAAAATACGTGTCCATAAGCCGCTAACCACACACTAGGGTCTTTCATTCTTTCCCAATTTGGTTCAAAAAATGCATTTAAACCAATTTCTGAGCCGGGTAAATTAACCGCTTTATATACCATGATACCGAATAAGACTAGCAGTAATGGAATACAAATCTTATTAGCTATCTCTACCCCTTTACGAATACCACCTGCCATAATAAGGTAGGCTAATACCCATACAATCACCAATCCAATGAACATGTTTGGTACAAATTCAGCACTTAAGCCACCGGTATGGTGAATAAAGTCACTGACGAAAAAGTTCGTGGTATCTTCTCCCCATTTTTGACCGAATGAGAAGACCATATAACTGCCCGCCCAAACAATAACTGCTGCATAATATATCGCGATAACCAAAGAGACGAGGGTTTGCCACCAGCCAACAAACTGTGCCGATTTAACCATTTTCTTGTAAGCACGTGGCGCTGCAGCACGGTATTTGTGACCGACAACATAATCTAAAAATAGTAAGGGTATCCCCGCTGTAAATAAAGCAATTAAATAAGGCACCATGAATGCCCCACCACCATTATCGTAAGCCACATAAGGAAAACGCCATATATTTCCTAAGCCGACTGCAGAGCCGATCGCTGCGATAATAAATGCAGATCTTCCTGACCAATTTTCTCGTTTTGCTTGTTGATGCGCCATTTAAGGCTCCTTAATTGTATTCAAATAATAAATACGAGTTGTATTCTTTATACCAAAGTAATTATTGATAAATTATTAAACATAAGAGAGTTACAGTAAGTTACTCTAGCATTATTTTATGTAACTTATATAACTAGGTAGTTTCATTCACTGCTTTATAAAAGTCAAGTTATATAGTCAATCAATCCTTAAAGAAAAAATTTCAATATAGTAAACTTTCCAATCATATCGATTGAATTAAGTTCTATAAAAGTGTTAATGAATTTTAAAATAATTAGTTTAATATTCGTATAAAAAAAAGAACCTTAATATAAAATTAAGGTTCTTTTAGGGGATCTTTAGATGTTAACGGGTAATACCTCGTTTACTTGTTTCTAATGAATTGATAAGCAATTGCACCTTAGGCTCATGCGGTAAGTACTCTGTCTTTAGGATTTCAATCGCTTGCGTGGTGGTTTTTCCAAATTTAAATATAAGCTTATAAGCATCGCGTAAAATATTAATCGTTTGTTTTGACCACCCTTTTCGACGCATACCTTCAATATTCAAGCCATGCGCTTTGCTAGGATTACCTGATACAAGCGTTAAAGCGGCGACATCTTTTAAAATAATGCTACCGCCACCGACCAGACAAAAATCATCCAAATGACAAAACTGATGAATACCTGCATTACCCCCGACAATAACGCCATTGCCTATATGCACATGACCTGCAACACCAACGTTATTGGCCAGAATATTACCGTTTCCTATCACACAATCATGCGCAATATGAGTATTCACCATAAATAAATTATTACTGCCAATTTTGGTAATACCTTTATCTTGTATTGTGCCTCTATGAAAGCTACAAGACTCGCGGATTGAATTATTATCTCCTATCTCAAGCCATGTCTCCTCACCGTCATACTTTAGATCCTGACAATCCTCTCCGATACTGGCGAACTGATAGATTTCATTGTTTTGACCAATTCGGGTGTTTTTGGTAATAACGACATGACGTAATAACTTTGTTCCAGCACCTATGGTGACTTTATCACCCACTATACAGTAAGGCCCGATTAGAGCAGACTCATGGATTTCAGCAGATTTTGAAATAATAGCTGTTGGGTGTATTTGTGTCATCTACAGAACCTGTTTGGAAGTTGAAGGAGTTGCAAGAATCACATAAATTTTGAGGTTATTTAACCGCTTAGAGTTACCGCATTATACGTTGAAAACTATGTGCTATAGAGGGTTATAAGTGATGTCGTTAGCACGGTTGTTGACTAATAGTCAACTCAGCAGTAGCGGCGACTTTACCATCAACAAGTGCTTTAGACTCAAACTTATATATATTACGTTTATGAGTTATGAGCTTTGAAGTTATAGTCAACACATCTCCAGGTACGACAGGGCGTTTAAAGCGAACTTTATTCATACCGGCAAACAAAAACATAAAGCCATCTTCAGCGGTTGTGTTATCGGTAATGAAAGCCAATATTCCAGATACCTGCGCCATCGCTTCGACAATTAAAACCCCAGGCATAATAGGTTCCTCAGGGAAATGGCCTTGAAAAAAGGGCTCATTAATCGACACGTTTTTATAACCTATTATCCATTCACCAGATCGACATTGTGTTACTCTATCGACCAACATAAAAGGATAGCGATGGGGCAAATAGCGCTTGATATTGTCGTAATATAAGGGCAATTGAATATTTTTATTTAATAGCTCGGCGTTATCTTCCTCTGTCATTATCCACTCAAGGACTGACTCTGGATTTTGGATATCAGAAGCTTTCACTGTTTTATTATTATCTTGATTCATGAAAACAACACACCTTCAAAATGAGTTATTGGCTATCATCTCGTTTGCCTAACTGTTTAAGCTGACTTAAAGAACGACGCCATTCATGAGCAGGCATCGCACCAATACCTGAAGAATAAACCCCTGGCTTACCAATCGTTTTAGTTGCCATTGTCATGCCTGTCAATACAACATCATCGGTGATAGTAAGATGACCCGCTACGCCTGCACCGCCGCCAATCATGCAGCGTTTACCAAGTATCGAGCTACCCGCTAAGCCTGCGTTGCCTGCCAACGCACTACCATTACCGATAACAGTATTGTGACCAATCTGAACTAAATTATCGATAATGACATGATTGCCTATTACCGTATCCTCAACCGCACCTCGATCAATACAAGTTTGGCTACCAACACGTACCCCATCCCCTATGATAACTTTACCAAGTTGGACAATACGTACCCATCCCTCACTAGCGGTATCAGCTTTAGGTGCATATCCGAAACCTTCAGAACCAATACTAGCCCCTGCATGAATACGCACGTCATTACCTATTTCACACTGGTAAGCGACGTATACGTGCGGGTAAATTTCGCAATTTCTACCGATGCTAACGTACTCACCGATATGAACATGTGACTGCAAACGTGTGCCATCACCAATGGTTGAATGTTCGCCGACAATGCAGTAAGCCCCAATACGCACACTGCTACCTAAAGTAGCCGTCTCAGCCACTATAGCAGTGGGATGAATAAATGCTTCATTCAAAGCAGAGGCAGGATTAACCGTGGCTTCGAGCAAATGAGTAACACTTGCATAGGCCAAATAAGGAGAGGTTACCTCAACCGCAATACTCTCTGCTGGAACCTTATCACGATGATCAGCAGACACTAAAATAATACCTGCTTTGGCCGTTGGTAATGCATCCGCATATGCTTTGTTGGATAAAAAACTTAACTGATCTGAGTTAGCTTTATCTAAGCTACCGATACCATTTATCGTCCGCGCCATTTGTTGCGGTGTAAACTCTTCACTATTTATAACCGGTTGTTCTAAAGCGATACACTCAACTAGTTGAGCCAGACTAATATTTGGCGTCGGTATTGTCATGGTTATTCAGTGGTCCTTATAGGCTTTATTGATCATTTATCCAAAACATTATGAGTATGTACTATTGATATGATAGCTATATTAGTTTGAAAGCTCTATTAATTTGGAAGTCCTATTAATTTGGAAGTCCTATTAATTTGGAAGTCCTATTAATTTGGAAGTCCTATTAATTTGAAAATGCTATTAATTTGCAAGTGCTATAGGTCTAAAAGCACTACAAATTAAAAGAACTATAATTTAAAAAGTACTACCAATTTGGAATTGAACTTCATCGGTTTGGTCACCATCTTTATTATTAAAAGGTTTGGCATAGCTTATAGAAATAGGTCCGATAGGTGTGAACCATGTCAGCCCAGCACCAGCACTATAACGAACTTCATTGTCTTGTATAAGAAGTGGCGTACCATTAGGATCTTCTTCAAACTCTAAAGTTTGTTCATTGAATGTAACACGAGCATCTTCTTTGTCCGTAGTATCGAATACTTGACCGCCTTCGACAAATACAACGGGACGAACTTGATCTGCCCAGTCTCCTTTAAATGGCATTGGTAAAATAAGCTCTGCGCCAAAAGTTGCTAAAGCATTACCGCCAACCTCTTCTGCATTGCGAGTGGTATAAATACCGTCTAAGAAGCTCTGTTCATCTTGTTCGTACAATTCACGGCGTATAAAGTATGGAGACTGGGGTCCTAAGCTTGAGTTCTCATATCCTCTGACTGAGCCATAGCCCCCTGCATAAAAATGCTCATAAAAAGGTAAATCATTACCATAGCCTAATTTGGCATAACCTCGCGCGATGAAATCTTTAGGCAGTGGATAATATACATTCCCCTTATACACAAGCTTTTGATAAGTTTGGTCACCGAACCCTAAAGTTGCGTTGACGGCGTGGCTCATTCCTTTAGAGGGGAATACAGGACGATCTAGTGTACTGTAATCCCAGCCTAATAATAGATTATAAGTATCATAATCATTATTGAAAGTGGCTGAACCGACAGGATCAATAAGCGCACCCGTATCATCATAGACTGGATACGTCTTAATACTGCCGTCATTATCTAAAAGGTCTTTAACATTTGATAGACCCATGAATCTACCACCACGAACTTCAGTATTGTCATAATTAAAGCCTGCACTAATACGTTTGGTCTCATCGATTGGATAGCTATAATTAAGTGTCGCACCGTAAGAATCTAGTACGTATTCACTGACATTTCGATCATCGTATTTGGTCTTACGATAATATCCGCTGATACCCTGAGAGACACCATTTTCGGTGAAGTATGGGTCAGTATAACCAAGACTATAAGAGTCACGGGTTTCTGATCGTGCTAATGACGCATTAACACGATTTCCTGTTCCTAAGAAGTTTTTCTGGCTAAAGTCTAGCTGAAAAGTTACCCCGCCGCTTTGAGAATAACCTGCAGCGACAGTAGAGCTACCAGAGGGCTGCTCTTCGACCGTAAAGTTAACATCTATTTGATCTGGCGAATTGGGTACGGGTTTAACATCTACGTTAACTGTTTTGAAAAAGCCCGTTCGCATTAAACGCACGCGAGAGCTTTGTATTTTATTATTTGAAGCAAGCGCGCCTTCTAATTGCCTCATCTCACGTCGAAGTACTTCATCTTTAGTCTTGGTATTACCACTAAAGTTAATACGGCGGACATATACAGGACGCGCAGGGTCTATATAGTAATCTATATCAACCGTTTTGGTATCTTCGTTAATACGCGGTACAGGACGTACTTGTGCAAAGTAATAGCCATCATCACCATATTGATTGGTCAGCTGTGCAGTAGAGGCATTAAGCTTAGCTTGAGAATACTGTTCGCCCGCTGCAAAGGTGATTTGTTCGGCGAGTACTTCGGTATCGTAACTAGGGTTACCTAAAAAGTTTACCTTACCAAATTTATATTGATCACCTTCGCTGATACTTATCTCAATAAATACCTTGTCTTTGTCTTCATTGATATTTAAGGTTGCATTATCCACTCCAAAATTAACAAAACCTTCGTTTTGATATAAAGCTTTTAGGTTCTCTAAACTTGCTGCAAGTTTCTCTTTGGCATAGCGATCGGACTTAGATAATAGACGAGTCCATGATGCTTCTTTAACCGCAAAAACGTCTTTTATGTCTTCACTACTAAAGTAGTCATTACCAATGATATTAATATCGACAACTTTAGCCGCCTTACCCTCTATGAACCGAATGGTTAAACTGACACGATTACCATCTAGTAGCTCTTGATCTACCTCAATATCGCTATTGTAGTACCCTTGACCGATATACTGTTGTTGCAGCTCATTTGCAACATTTTGAATAGTAGACTGTTTAAGAACCTGACCTACAGAGATACCCGCATATTTAAGCCCTTCTTCAAGCCCTTCTTTAGGTATGAGTTTATTACCTTCAAATTTGATTTCGGCGACTATTGGACGCTCAACGACATTAAATATAAGCTTACCACCCTCACGCTGGGCTTGAATATTAGCAAAATCACCAGTCGCATATAACGCCTTGATGCTTTGCGCTAAGTCGTCTTCGGTAGTGACTTCGCCGACATTAGTCTGAAGTAATGGATACAAACTTTCAGGTGTTAAGCGCTCAAGACCTACAAATGAAATATCTGTAGTGACCACCTCGGCCGCCTGTGATGGAACAGCCATAATAGCAATAATTACTGGGGCGGCTACTATTTGAGCCATTTTATATAAAGACGATTGCATACATTCAGTCCGTAGTTCAGAAACTTAAAAAATTAATATATTCAAATCTTAATAGGTAACTTATTCTATTAAAAATATCTACTAAAATCATTAGTAATAGCCAGTATCATAAACCCTATCAACAATAAAAAGCCAAGATTAAAACCGATAATTTGCACTTTTTCAGGCACAGGCTTTCCTTGAATAAGCTCTATCAAGTAGTACATAAGATGCCCGCCATCTAACACAGGTATGGGTAGTAAATTTAACACCGCAAGGCTTAAGCTAATAATTGCTGCGGTACTAAGTACCCGCTCCCAGCTTATATCAAAGCTTTGTTTGGTAATAACTGCTATGCTAATAGGTCCGGATAGATTCTCAAGTCCAACTTTACCTGTAATCATTTTTCCCATAGACTTTAATGTCATAGTCGCTAACTGACCAGTTTTAGAAAAAGCCTTACCTACTGCACTGACAGGACCATAGGATACCATTGATTTGTACTCATCAGGCACATTAATCTCTATAGGGTTGACGCCTGCCCCGATTTGACCATAGCTCTCACCAGCGTTACCACGCTTAGCTTGTGGCATTACCTTCAAGTCTATCTCTTTTCCATCGCGCAATACGGTGAAATTTAATAGCGTTTCAGGATTGTCTCTAATTATACGGGTCGCTGCCAACCAATCGTCTATAGGAGTCTCATTTATAGCCACTATCTTATCCCCGACTTGCATTCCTTGACGGATAGCGGCTCCATCCGGGGTAAGCTGTCCAATTACTGGATCAATGTGAGGCTGCCATGGCAAGATACCAAGACTGGTTAATGTGTCTTTGCCTGATTGAGAGCCTTGCATAAAATCTTTAACAGATATTTCTACCTCTTGAATAGAAGGTGCATTTGATTTATTCGCTGCAGATGACCCATCATTCACAGTTGCTGTGTCAAGGGGTGATGTATCAAGAGTTGCTGTGTCAGGATTTGATGAGTTAAGAGTTGATGTGTCTTGTAAACTCACGCCTATCGTCCCAGTTTCTCCCATCCGATCAGCCAAGCGGTAGTTAATCTCTTCCCACGATTGCACCGTATGGCCATCTACTGCAATAATTTTATCACCCACCGGTATGTCTACTACCGCGGCGGGAGAATCTGATAATACAGACCCTATACGCGTGTTAAGCTGCTCACTAGGGACTAAAAACAGTACCCAAAATAGCGCTATTGCGATCAAGAAATTCATGGCCGGACCAGCAGCAACGATGGCTATCTTCTTTAAAGGATGCTGATTATTAAATGCTAAATGCTTTTCTTTATCTGCAACTTCGCCCTCGCGTTCATCTAGCATTTTTACATAACCGCCTAATGGCAATGCAGAAATGCGATAATCGATACCTGATTTTTTACTGGTCCAGCTTGCAAGCTTGGGCCCAAATCCTATGGAATAAGTTAATACTTTCACTCCGCACATTCTGGCTACAATATAATGTCCCCATTCGTGTAAAGCCACTAAGGGACCCAGTACCACAATAAATGCTAAAACGAATAATGCTAATGTAACTAACCCCGACATTTTTTAACCTCTTGCTGCGCTTGTACACGCGCTAATTTATCAATATCCATAATGTTTTCAAGACTATTAATAGGCGTGTTGTCATGCCCAAGCTTGTCTAATACACGAGCATTAATCAAGGCAATATCCGTTAATGAAACTTGCTGTTGTATAAAAGCATCTACTGCCACTTCATTAGCAGCGTTTAACACAATAGTTGCACACTGACCTAATTGCATAGCCTCACGCGCTAATTTTAAACAAGCAAACTTCTCTAAATCAGGCTTTATAAATTCTAAATTAGATAACGCATATAAGTCTAAAGAAGTCACCCCCGCATCTATTCTATGCGGAAAAGCTAAGGCGTGTGCAATCGGCGTACGCATATCCGGCGAGCCCATTTGCGCAAGAAAGCTTCCATCTGTATATTCAACTAGAGAATGCACAATACTTTGCGGATGAATGACGACATTAATCATAGACTGCGGCAAGTTAAACAGATGACATGCTTCGATCAGTTCTAACCCTTTATTCATCATCGTCGCAGAATCTACTGAAATCTTCTTACCCATCGACCAATTAGGGTGTTTGACCGCTTCACTTACACTAGCTGACTGCATCTGTGCGAACGATTTATTTAAAAAAGGTCCACCAGACGCAGTCAACCATAACTTCTTGATACCGTATTGCGCATCGTGAATAGCGGTATTTTCCTGCTGAACTTGCGGCGGCAAACACTGAAAAATTGCGTTATGCTCTGAGTCTAATGGCAATAATGTTGCACCACTGTCTTTAACAGCTTGCATCATTAAATTACCTGCCATCACAAGTGCTTCTTTATTGGCTAATAAGATTCGCTTGCCGGCTTCTGCCGCCGCCAATGTAGAAGCCAAACCTGCTGCACCCACAATTGCTGCTACTACCGTGTCAACTTGGGTATCTGTTGCGATGTCAATTAATCCCTCTTGACCACCAACAACACAGCAATTGAGACCTGCATTAGATATTCTATCGCTAAATTGTTTAACACTTTGCTCAGGCACACAAACATACGATGGCTTGAACAGCTGGCATAAATCAAATAATTTGTCTAGGCGGCTATGACCCGATAAGGCATACACTTCATACGTATCGGTATGGTTTGCAAGGATGGATAAAGTGCTGTCACCGATGGAGCCAGTTGCGCCTAACACGGCTATACGTTGAATCATAAACTGCCTTTAGATATGTAGGTGTAATATGTCGTCAGTTTCAAGCGATAAAGTTAATTGGCTAAGTAAAGTGACTAAATTAAATGATTAGGAAAAATAGTTAAGTTAAGCGACTAAGTTTATAAAACTAGATATGCGACTAGATTCATTTTGCGTTCAGACTTATTTAAAGCATGTGTATGCCATCAAAGCGTCAACATATTAAGCTGGTTTAATAACCAAAACCCCAACGCAAATATTGGCGTGGCCGCAAGTAACGAATCTATCCTATCTAATACGCCACCATGACCGGGTAAAATAGTTCCAGAATCTTTGACCCCGGCGCGGCGTTTAAGCATGGATTCGAACAAATCACCCAATACTGACGCTAAAATAGTCACTAAAGACAATAATACGAACATAAGTAACGTCATACCACTTAGCTCTAACTTAAAAAAACTAATTCCCAAAACCACGGCCAAACCGGTAGCTAGACCACCGAATAAACCTTCAATGCTTTTATTAGGTGAGACATTGGGTGACATTTTTCGTTTGCCTAATTTGCGCCCAACGAAGTACGCCCCACTGTCTGCACACCATACCAATATAAATACATATAATAACCACCAAGCAGACTGATCCCATAGGTAGAACATTGCAGTAATGGCGCCAGTTAATATCACCATACCCATAATCGATAAACGTTTGCCATACCAGCTGGTTGAATTAGGGAATTTTAAAACCCAAGAAAAAGCCATTAACCAAATTATTAATGAGGCGACCCACCAGGCTGGCCAGGATTTTGGAACCAATATACTTATCATTGTTACTGTTAACACTATGACCACGAATAGCACGGGAATGCGCCACTTCGGCATAAGCTTGGTCCATTCATGCGCAGCAATGGTAACACCAATGGCTAAAAGGGGGATGAATAAATAAGGAGTATCACTTGCAAACATTGCAACAGCGACAATTATGACCAGAATTATAGCCGTTTTTATGCGTTTCCACATACTAGTGCATCCTTTATATGGCATCTGTATGTACTTAAATTATAAATACATCGCAATCTGCTCTAATGTGTATCTAATGATATGCTTTTTGATACTCTTTATTAGGAGTGTTTTAACCACTCCCCTATTGGCGATCACTGTATTAGAATACCATGTCTTGAATATCGCTCATTTTAAGCTTCACGCTCATTGGAACCTTAACGCTTAACGCTCATTGGAACCTAAACGCTCATTGTATGAATCAATAAACCTTAAGCATTTATAAAAACCTCAAGGATATATAAACCTTTAGGAAGTCGTTTCAACTTGTTCACTGGTCTTACCAAAGCGGCGCTGACGATGTGAAAAATCAATGAGCATCGTATTAAGCTCGTCTGGATTGAAATCTGGCCATAATGTTTTGGTAAAATACAATTCAGCGTAAGCGGACTGCCATAATAGAAAGTTAGACAATCGATATTCTCCGCCAGTACGTATCATCATATCGACATCAGGGACATCAGACAGTTGAATGTGATGGCCTAGTGTTTGAGTATTCACATCTTTTGCGGCCAATTGGCCTTGTTCAACTTGATAAGCAAGCTGCTTTGCAGCATTCGCTATATCCCATTGTCCGCCATAACTGACTGCAATCACCAATGTCATGGCTGTAAATCCAGCGGTTTTATTTTCAGCATCCGTCATGAGCGCCTGCAAATCACTATCAAGCTGACTTCGCTCTCCAATAAAGCGCATACGAATGTTGTATTTTTTCATTCGCGGCATTTGTTCATTAATCGTATGAGTCAGTAGCCGCATTAACAGCGCAACCTCATCATCGGGTCGTTCCCAATTTTCACTTGAAAAAGCAAATACGGTTAATACGTCGATGCCAACTTCAAGGCAATATTCTACAAGCGGGTCTAACGCATCTTTACCCGACACATGACCTTGACCTTTTGGCATATTGTGAGATTTAGCATAACGATTGTTGCCGTCCATAATAATTGCAATATGGTTTGGCAACACTGTAGGCACACGCCTATTAGCGTGCCCCTCATCTGTATTTGTAGCGTGCTGATCTTCTGTCATAACGGTATTCACTACGTGGTATTAAACTTCCATCAGCTCACTTTCTTTCGCTTCAAGCTTGCTATCAATAGTATTGATATATTTGTCAGTAAGCTTTTGAATGTCGTCGCTAGCACGGCGCTCTTCATCTTCGCCGATTTCTTTTTCTTTTGCTAAGTCTTTAATATCATTTAGCATATCGCGGCGCACATTACGGATAGACACACGACTGTTTTCAGCATCGCTTCGTGCAAGTTTTTGCATGTCACGGCGGGTCTCTTCTGTTAATGCTGGCATAGGCACACGAATCACATCGGCAGTCATTGGATTTAAACCCAAATCCGCTTCTCGTATCGCTTTGTCTACAGCTTGAACCATTGAACGTTCAAATGGCTGAACTAACAAAGTGCGAGAGTCTTCTACATTTACGCTAGCAACTTGATTTAACGGCGTATCAGCTCCGTAATAATTTACCATCACACCTGACAGCATACCTGGATGAGCACGGCCTGTACGTACTTTACTAAAAGCAGTTTCCAATGCTTCTAGTGTCTTTTTCATGCGGCTTTCGCCTTCTTTTTTAATATCATTAATCATAAAAACCTTCCTTACCTATTGGTTTAAGCTATTTGTTTTAAACTATTTATTAAAGTCTATATATAATTAAACTGAATCTAAATTAACTGGATTTGAATTAACTTAATGACAATTTAACAGATAGAGAAATTTGGTTGCAAATAATCAAGGGGGTGTTTCAAAGCCCGCTTTTAATCTCTTAATCTCTCAATTTCTAAATCTCACAATCGTTTAATCGTTTAATGCATGCATGCAGGTTCTTAATGAAACACGCGTGTGCCTTCATTTTCGCCCATAATCACATTCAATAAAGCATTGGGCTTATTCATATCAAATACTTGTAAAGGAACGTTGTGTTCACGGCATAAAGCAATCGCTGTTAAATCCATGACACCTAGTTTTTGCTCTAAAACCTCATCAAAGGTTAACGCATCATACTTTTTTGCATCGCTATGTTCGCTTGGGTCTTTGTCGTAAACGCCATCAACTTTAGTTGCTTTTAATATAACGCCTGCTTCAATTTCGATACCTCTAAGACACGCTGCTGTGTCGGTGGTGAAAAATGGATTACCCGTTCCTGCCACAAAAATACAAACGTCGTTATTTTTTAAATAGCGTATCGCATTACGGCTACTATAGCTCTCTGTCACTTCACCAATGGGAAGTGCTGACATCAGACGGGTATTAATGTTACGGCGCTCCAGTGCATCACGCATTGCCAGTCCGTTCATCACGGTGGCAAGCATTCCCATTTGATCGCCAGTAACTCGTCCAACCAAACCTTCTTTTTGCAGTTGGCTGCCTCTATATAAATTGCCACCACCGACAACAATGCCGACTTGAACCCCAAGACCGCATAAATGCGCTATGGACAAACTCATTTTATCCAGTACCGAAGTATCGATACCCATGTCTTTACCACCCGCTAAGGCTTCGCCTGATAGTTTGAGTAAAATACGTGAATACTGTGGATTTTTATCAGACATATGACACCTTATTATTTATCAAATGAGTATTGATTTAGCTGTTATTTTAATAGGTTTAACGTGTATCGAGTGTTTAACTATGTCTTATACTATCGATTGAATTAATTTCAAGCCCATCATAGCCATGACTCTATAGCATGTTAAATGCTGTAGAGTTTACCAAAAATAGCCTGTTTCTTATAGCGTTAAATTTTTCAATTTTAACATAGACCAATCAAACCACACTCAACTAGGCTGTCAACAACGTAGTCAACTTATAGCACTAAACAACTAATTTTAATGAGTTAGCACTCAACTAAATGCCGTATCGTTAACAGCTTATTAATTGAATGTTGTTTGATTAAATGATGTTTAATTAAATGCTCAATTGTTGAATGTCATAGGACGCAAATAAGTCGTATTCGCTTGCTTCGTCAACAGTAACCGTGATCATGTCACCAATGCTTAATGCAATTTTGCCCGAGTGGACAATATTGTCTACGTAAACGTGTCCATCTATCTCTGGTGCGTCCGCATAACTACGACAAATGGCAATATAATCATCCGTATCGATATCATCGACCAAGACGGTCATGGTTTTACCCACTTTATCTTGCAGTTTTTGTTCAGAGATTTGCTGCTGTACTTCCATAAAGCGCTCATAGCGTTGCTGCTTAATCGCTTCAGGGACTGGATCTGGTAGTTCATTGGCAACTGCGCCCTCAACTTCTGAATAGGTAAAACACCCAACGCGATCTAATTTAGCTTGTTTTAACCACTCTAATAAGTATTCAAAATCCGCTTCAGTTTCTCCCGGGAAGCCTACGACAAATGTAGAACGGATAACGATATCTGGATTTATCTCACGCCATTTATAAATGCGCTCAAGTGTATTTTCACTGTGTGCCGGGCGCTTCATTAACTTTAAGATACGCGGGCTTGCATGTTGTAACGGTATGTCCAAATAAGGCAACAACCCCCCTTTATCGTTTGGCTTAGCCATAAGCTCAACTACCTTATCAACATGCGGATATGGATAGACATAATGCAGACGTACCCATACATCAAGCTGTGACATTGCTTGACACATATCAAAGAATTTGGATTTTAGGGGCATACCATTCCAAAAAGACGTGCGATATTTTAAATCAAGCCCATAAGCAGACGTATCTTGAGAGATGACTAGAAGCTCTTTAACCCCTGCTTTTTTGAGTGAAATCGCCTCATTCATCACGTTATCTATCGGACGCGAAACCAAATCGCCTCTTAAGCTTGGAATAATACAGAAGGTACAGCGGTGATTGCAGCCCTCAGATATTTTTAGATAAGCATAGTGACTTGGGGTTAGCTTAACTCCTGCTTCGTTGATTAGATCTATTTTGGGATCATAGTCTTTGGCATCAGACAGTGCTTTAGGCATAGGCGCATGCGTAGATACTGCGGTGACCACTTCTTGATAAGCATGTGCCCCCGTTACTGATAATACCGCAGGATGCATTTTCTGAATTTTTTCAGCATCTTTTCCCAAGCAGCCTGTGACGATAACTTTTCCATTTTGATTGATTGCTTCGCCGATGGCATCTAGGGACTCTTGAACGGCGGATTCAATGAAACCGCAAGTATTTACCACGACCAAATCTGCACCCTCATAATCGGAAGCTACTCGGTACCCTTCACGTGTCAGTTCGGTGATGATTCGTTCGCTATCGACAAGCGCTTTAGGACAACCTAATGACACAAACCCTACTTTTGGCGCTACATTGATAGTCGTGCTTAGTATTTGTGTATCTGACTGCTGAGCGCTTTGTTGCACGCTTCGGTTTTGATTGTGATTGGCTTTATGGTGCTTGGCTTTAAGATGATTAGCTTTAGATGGTTCTGAAATTTTTGAACCAATTTGGGTAGATGGGTTTGGATTGAACATTGAAACCGATGTATCGGTAGTTTGGCTTGGCATAGATAAATACTTCTAAAGATAATGTATTAATGATTTGATGAGTCATTCACTATTAATAGTTAGAGACTAAGCAAACAGCGAATCGAAAAATAGCAATTAGCAATTAGCAATTGGCAATTGGTTAACTCTAAATGGATAGCTTTAAATCGATATGTGTAATTATTAAAGTGTAACTATTAAGTAGTCTTAATATGGCTCATTTAATTTATGGCCTATTATACTAAAGCCTAGCCATAATAGTCACACTTATATATGGCGACACGGAACAAATACAAACAGATTAGCTAGAAATTAGACACAGTTTGGCTAAAATATAGCCATTTTTAGACCATAACTTATTTCATTTGCAAATAGGGAAATGCTTTAGTACTAGTAAATATTTACACATCCCTTAAAGCCATACAGATGCACGAAGCTTTTTTTAATATAGATTATATTGCATTATTAATGCACCTTATTGATTTAAACTCAATAAATTATTAAAAAACCAAACATATATTTCATCAAAATATATCATTCACCATGTATTTTGCACTATTATATAACATAATATCATTTATGCACTATTTTTGTACATTTCTAAAGTATTATTAGATTATATTGTCTTCAATTTTGGACTAGCAATTGGTATCAATATTGCACCTTGAAGAATGGTGGATTACCTAAAACCTTCACACGGTTTTATAACTTTATTATTATAAAAATTCACAAGCGCCGACGTCTGTTTCAAATAAAAATTAAATTAGTCCTCATAAATTATTATTTAATAATTGAACGTATATACCACGCTGATAATTTGAAGATCAAACATTATTTATTTTAAACAGTCAGTATTAATATAATTAGCCTTTATTTAAAAAGACACATTATGCAACCGAACAACGCACTGCTAATTTTACAAAATCTATATACCAGTATCATATGGGTGGATAGTGATTTCAAAATTTCATGGGTAAATCTGCAAACTGAGCAACTATTTGCCGTTAGTAAATCTCGCATGATCGGACAAACTATATTCGATATGCTCATTCCAACTGACAGCATTACGCCCTCTAGGAAATCAAAAAAGAAAGCCCTAAGTGATAAAACCAAACAAAAAGGCTTAAAAACTAAGGATCTTAAAAGTAGAGACCTAAATAGTAAAAAATTAAACGGCAAAGCTTATAAAGAAGATACTGCAGTAAAGTCAAACTCGTCACAATACCCAATAAATGATCCTGATGACCCAATTCAAAAACTTATCACTCAGTTCAATAACGCCATAACTTACCAACAACCTTTTATAAAGTATGGCCGTATTATAAAAGGTATCAGCCACCCAATATACGTTCATTATAGCGTGACACCCGTCGAACAACATGGAAGTACGTCATTTATCATAGAACTCTGGGAAGGTGACCGCTATAGTCGCTTTGATCGTGAGCATCGATTACAAGAGCAACATGATGTCTCTCGTGAAATGCTTAGATCTGTGGCACATGAAGTAAAGAATCCATTGGCGGGTATTCGCGGTGCAGCTCAATTGTTAATAAAACAAACACGCGTGCACCAAGCTATTGACAACGAAGGCGAGTCGAACAACTCAATAACCGACAAATCATTTGAGCGACTAACTAACCACCCCGCTAAAGTCTCAAATAATACAGTATTGGTGAATGCCAAAAAACTCAGTACTTATGCCAATATTGTCATTAGTGAAACCGACCGTTTGACCAATCTTATAAAACAATTATTAGGATTGAACACACTGCCAGAACTACAATCAATCAATATCCACGAACCCCTCGAACATGTGGTATTGCTTAACCTGACACAGCATCCTGAAGTTAGAATACTTAGAGATTACGACTTATCTATACCAGAATTAATAGCTGATAAAAACCAACTGATTCAAGTATTTTTAAACTTGGTCAATAATGCGTGTGAAGCCATGCTAGAGCAAGATCAATCTATTCTAGCGGATGATTATAGACCCGAACTCACTTTATCTACGCGTATCGAACATCAATATACCATTGGGCGAGCGTTTCATCGCCAAGTCATAAAAATAAGCATCTGTGATAACGGCGCGGGTATAGATCCAGATTTAATTGACCGTATTTTCTTCCCTCTAGTGACAGGGAGAGCAAGCGGAACGGGATTAGGGTTAGCACTCGTTCAAGAGATCATTCATCGACATGAGGGCGCAATCGAGGTGAACTCGCAACCTGGACACACCCAGTTTGATATCTATTTACCTTTTGCGCCGCAAGATAACAAAAAAACATTGTGATTTTGGGCACCCTAAGTACTTGATTTCGCCCTAGACACATAGACGCTTAGACACTTTAACACATAGACACTTGAACACTTTATTGCACTCTAGGCACGTAAAAAACAAGCAAAACATTTTTTGTTCAACAAAGCATTCTAATAAAAATATTGTATTTTTATAATAGGTATAACAGGAACTAAGCCATGACTATGAGTAATACCATTTGGTTAATTGATGATGACCCCGCCTTGAGATTAATACTTGAAGATACGTTTAACGATGCCGGTTTAATCGTACAGACGTTTTCAAATGCTAAAGGCGCGTGGGCGCGATTAAATGATATATTAAATGGTCATGAATCGCGTGATATCCTCCCAGATATTGTACTTACTGATATCCGTATGCCGATGATGGATGGCTTATCCTTTAGCGACTGGATGCATAGAAACTTTCCTGAGTTACCCGTTATAGTAATGACCGCTCA
Source organism: Psychrobacter sp. CX21 (assembly GCF_057396255.1). Classification (NCBI taxonomy): domain Bacteria; kingdom Pseudomonadati; phylum Pseudomonadota; class Gammaproteobacteria; order Moraxellales; family Moraxellaceae; genus Psychrobacter; species Psychrobacter sp. CX21. The sequence continues at coordinate 78,405 of NZ_JBXYJG010000012.1, forward strand.
TTCGGACTTAAAATCAGCGATAGACAGTTATGACACAGGCGCTTTTGAGTATTTACCAAAGCCATTTGATTTAGATCATGCTGTATCGGTGGTCAATAAAGCCATTCAATCTAATCCTGTTAATAACGCCCCTACGTCTACATCAAATAATACTGATCAGACCGATGTTGCCGCTACAAGCAAGCATTTAGACGTTATTGCTGCTAGCAGTGACAACACCGTAATATCCCAACCTAAGTCTGAAAATAAAACGCAGAAGACGCCTATACCTGCTCCTAGCCGCAAGAACAAGAAAACGCCTAACGATTCAAAAACAACCATCATCGGACAGTCTTCAGCAATGCAGACCGTGTTCCGTGCAATTGGTCGACTGGCGTCTTCACCGATTACCGTCTTAATCACTGGTGAGTCTGGTACCGGTAAAGAATTGGTTGCAGGCGCGCTTCATAAAAACTCTCCACGTCATAAAAACCCCTTTATCGCTCTAAATATGGCGGCCATACCGCATGAGCTTATAGAGTCGGAATTATTTGGGCATGAAAAAGGCGCTTTTACAGGGGCTACGACCCAGCGCCCTGGACGCTTTGAACAAGCCAATGGTGGTACTTTATTTTTAGATGAGATTGGTGACATGCCCTTTAGTACGCAAACACGGCTATTGAGGGTATTGGCTAATGGTGAATTTTTTAGAGTGGGCGGACAAAAGCCCATTAAAGTAGATGTTCGAATAATTGCGGCCACACACCAGAACCTTGAAGTATTGGTAAAAGAAGGTAAATTTAGAGAAGATTTATTTTATCGTTTAAATGTCATTCGTCTGCCACTACCACCTTTGCGTGCTCGTCCCGATGATATCCCAGAATTGACCGACTTTTTCATGCAGCGTGCCGCTGAAGAGATGGGTACAGAAGTGAAGCAGCTATCTGATGATGCCTTAGCACTGATGCAGAGATTTAAATGGCCTGGCAATGTACGTCAGCTTGAAAATGCGTGTCGCTGGATCACCGTTATGGCGACAGGCGATATATTAACCGTTAGTGACTTGCCTCCGGATCTTATTGAATTTGCAAATCAGTTGCAGCAGCAAGCTGAATACCAACTATTGCGTAATGATGCTCAAATCTCAGAAAGCACAATGAGTGCCAATGATAGCAACCTTAACGCTCAATCTAATCAACATTCAAGCTCTAATTTAAAGTCACCTCCACAACTGCCCTCACATCCTGATCAAGCGCAAGGCGCTCAGCCTCATAATTCCTCCTGGGACCAAGCGAGCAGTCTGCCCAATTTACCAAGCCCAATCACGCCTACGCACATTAATCCATCTTCATCGCACGTTCAGCAAGAAACAACTGCTCAGTATAATGGTACCGAAAACAGTCCTCAAAATGGTCTTCACAATAGCGTGCCATCCAATCAAAATAACAACAACGCTTCAAGCGCCTTACAATGGCAAAATCAGTTATATAACTGGGCAGACAATGCGCTCAACCAAGGCCAAACTGAAATTTTGCAACTCGCTACACCAGAGTTTGAAAAGATATTAATCAACGTAGCTTTAAAGCATAGCCGTGGACGTAAGGGTGAAGCTGCTGATTTGTTGGGATGGGGACGCAATACGTTAACCCGCAAACTCAAACTTTTGAATTTATCTGAGACTAATTATTAATGGGTCAACAATCAGATGGGTTAACGATGAGCAATAGGCTAACAACGATCTTTAAAGTATGATGTATATTTGAGTATTGGCTTCGCTTTCAAAATAATATAGCTTTAACCGAGCGAAAAACCTTGTTTGCAGCAAATTATTTATAAAGAGCTGAATGGCGTATTAGGGCGTGTCCCTATTTGAAAATGAAATAATTTATGGTCTAAAAATGGCATTATTGTCGCCAAACTGTGTCTAATTTCTAGCTAATATCTTATAGTATCTTCAAAATTATTGGTGTTTGACAAAAATCTATCCCAATTTTAGCCTCACAATCCAAATAGGGACACGACCTAAATAAAAATACTTAAAAAACTTAAAAAAAGCTTGCCAACTTTTTTAAATTGTATATAATAGCCAACCACTGAGACACACTAACCCAGTGAGTATCATTTAAGATTTAAGCGATTAAATTTAAAAGTATGGTACTGGTAATAAATTAATGGGGCTGTGGCGGAATTGGTAGACGCACCAGATTTAGGTTCTGGCGCCGAGAGGTGTGAGAGTTCGAGTCTCTCCAGCCCCACCATTTATACGGTTAGTCAATCTCATATCAAATATTAAAACCCGCTTATTAGCGGGTTTTTTATTGCTTAAAATTTATAACTACGTTTATTGTACAGATATTGAACGGATACCTTTTTAACAGTATGGGTTTTATTTGTTTAGCTAATTACTTGTTTAGCTAATTATTTGTTTTTGATAATAACTAGTTTTTGCTAATAAATTGGTCCAGCTAATTATCTCCTCCAGCTAATTATCTACGGTTTAGGCCATAAAGTCAGCATGCTGCTCTAAGCATTCAATAACCTCATCCATGTTAACCATTCTATTTTTTAAATGTTTAGCCATAAGTTTGTCTATTAACGGCTGAATGATCGCCCACTCATTGGGTAAAATAGGTATAGACGTCTGGCAATGCTGAATTGCCCATTTTTGCATTATATCGTTATCACCATGCTTGTTATTTAAGTCATAAGCTGTGTAAGGACGATATCCTACCAATATCTCATACATTGAGATTCCGAAGGCATAAATATCACTTTGAATACTCTTTGGTTTGCCTTGCCAACATTCTGGTGCTAAATAAGCCGGAGTACCTGCTAAACTTTGATTGCTTTTATCATATGAATTGTGCGTATCAAGGGATGTTACATAGCTAAAGTCATTTAGATAAGTCACAAATACCAATGAATTATTTTGTTTTAGAAGATGACTGGTATTAATGTAGGTTGTAGGGGTGGATTTAGTATTAAATTGCTTCGTACCAGCTTTTACTGGTTGATAGAGCTGCGTATTTAATAGCCGCTGCTTATGGCGTAATCCATTATGGCGCTTTACATCTAACAAAACATTACTTGGTTTGATATCCCCATGAATCCATCTTTTAGCATGTAAACATTGAATAGATTTACCCATTTGTACAACCAGATTTAGCCGATTGCGGCTTGATATTTTATTTTTAGACAAATAATCCTTCACACTACCTAATTTAAAATACGGCATTAATATGGCACTATAGTCAAACAGTGTTTGTTCTATTAGTACAACATGTCGAGGTAATACACGATAATGGGATATGCCGCAGTCTGAGTTAATGCAAGATTGCTTTAAAAGATCGATATTAGTTATCTCATTATCTAAATCTGTTAATAAAAGCTCATTGGTATGAGTCAGTTGCCACTTAACCACGTAAGAGGTAGCAGACTTATCTACGCGGCTAAGTCCTTGGACGTTTGAATTTATACTCGCTGTGTCATAACTTAAACGCAGATATTTGACATTTTTAAACCCCTGTTCACACAGCAGTTGATTGACAGTCTGTATAATAGTGCCTTGAGATTTTATAGTGGTTAATTCCATATTTAGATGATTTATAAGTTTTTATTATTTAATAGTTTTTGATAAAAGTTTAAAACTCTCAAAATATCATTGCTATAAGCTTTTAACTCGCTTTTGAACCTCTCTTAACCGCTTAACCGCTTAACCGCTTAACTATAACGCACTTTCATACCCCGAATCTTTTTTAGATTTATTTTCATTTACGGTTTTATAGATATGGCAACTTCAATCAATACCTTAACTCTTGACGATACCCTTGCTCAGCTACTTGCTGACTATTTAAGACAGCATACAACACCTCCGCTTTATATTGAAAGTGAGCATTTGGCTTATCGCTGGGTCGGTGGTCAAAAAGGCATATTAGAACCGATCAATGTGAGCTCAAATCTGTCTTTAGACGATTTATTAGGTATTGATACTCAAAAACAAAAGATTGTTCAAAACACCAAACAGTTTTTGGCAGGATATCCCGCCAATCATGTTATAATGACTGGGACAAGGGGGGCAGGCAAATCCTCAATGATTCGCGCCTTGTTAAACGAGTTTAAAGACGAAGGGCTGCGTATGATTGAAGTGTCTCGTGATGATTTAAAAGCACTTGATAAAATACGTCAAGCCATTAACGACAATGCTAATAATGACTGCCGATACATCATCTATTGCGATGATTTAGCGTTTAATGGTCAAGATGAAAACTATCGTACCTTAAAAACAATTTTAGATGGTGCTTTAGATTCAGAGCAAGATGAGCTATTGGTATATGCTACCAGTAATCGCCGTCATCTACTCCCCCAGCTGATGAAAGACAATGTCAATATATACGATGGTCAAACCGATGAGGTCAACCCTTATGAAGTGATCGATGAAACCGTATCATTATCAGATCGCTTTGGATTGTGGCTCTCCTTCTACCCTATGGATCAATCGACATATCTGCAAATTGTCGAGCATTATCTTAACGCTGAAGGTATAGAGTGGCAGGATAATATTCGTAAGGAGGCGTTGCTATGGTCATCTAGCCGTGGCGGGCGATCAGGTCGGATAGCCTATCAATTTGCAAGACATTGGATTGGCAGCTTGCGATTAAAACAAAGCTAAATGTATTTGGAGATGTATAACCTGTTCTACGCAAAAGCTCTTAATAATGCTTAGGCTATTTACTTATGAATGGTAATTGTTTGACCCCTTTATCACTAACTTCATAGCGTGCAAAATCACGGGCAAGCCATAGATTGCCGTTATAATATTGCTCCGCTTCTTGACGGATATCAGCCATGTTATCTGTCTCAGATTCTGAATCATCAAAGGGCTGATAGCGGGCGCTAAAATGCGTTAATATAAGATTTTTTATATTTACTGATTGGGCAAATTTTGCAATACACTTTACAGTAGTGTGCATAGGATCTATAGCTTTTGGACGCGAATGAATTTTATCAGCTATCGCCTGTGTATAGGTGGCTTCGTGCACCAATAAATCAACATCATTTGCAGCGTGCGCTAGTAACTCAGGGTTGTCGTTATCCCCTGCTACAATAATCTTTAAAGTTTTAGTCATTCGGCTAGTGTAGTCGATTGAATTTAGAATAGTGCCATCCTGCAGCGTGACGTCTTCACCAGATTGTAGCCTACCCCACACCGATGTCGGTTCGATACCTTCTCTATTCAACTTATCGATATCAAGCTTAATTGTTTGAACTTTTTGAGTAAGCTTGAAGGCATAGGAATCCACCCGATGTGATAACTTAGTAACATACAAGTCAATTTGATGCGTACTTAAAAAATTAAGCGAGAAGGACTGGTCAGAATTTATCAGGTTTTCAATGGAAATAAATGTTATGCCGAAGGGAAGATATAATTGCGTCGTAAGCTTGACGGCGTCAATAAACTCAGCGATCGCTTGAGGCGCAATAATAGTCAGTGGAGACTGCCTACCCGACATTGCCATACTGGCAAGTAGACCTGGTAATCCATAACAATGATCGCCATGAACGTGCGTGATACATATTGCTTCGAGTTTATGTACACTGAGGTTTGTTTTAAGCAGTTGATGCTGCGTTGCCTCCCCGCAGTCTATTAATAGCCATTTGCGGTGCTTTTTACTTTGTTGGCTACTCCGCGACGCAAAGGGGTTTAAGCATTCAATTGCTAACCCTGTGACATTACGATGTTTGGTAGGAACACCGGCTGATGTTCCTAAAAAAGTCAGATGAAGCATATCGTTGATAACCTCATCATTAACACCCTCATCACTAACACCCGCATCATTAATAACCTCGATCGCAATTATAAAACAAAGGGATATGTAGCCTAAACTCATATCCCTAAATGGTTATTAATACCTATTAGATCATTCGTATTAAGTAATACGTATTAATTAATACCTAGTAAGCAATGTTTTTATAATGCTTATGTGGCATCATACGGATCACGTAGAACGATGGTTTCTTCACGGTCTGGACCTGTCGAGATGATGTCCACAGTACAGTCTATTAACTGCTCAATACGTTTGATATAGGCTTTGGCTTCTTCAGGTAGGTCTTCATATTTGGTAATACCTACGGTTGATCCTTCCCATCCTGGCAAAGTCTCATATTTAGGCGTTACTGATTCATAAAACTCACCATCATGAGCACCCGCACATTCCGTTTCTGGTAATTCGTAGCCGATACCAATGCGTATTTCATCTAAACCATCTAATACATCAAGCTTAGTTAAGCAAATTCCTGACAATGAATTTAGAACCACCGCACGGCGCAATGCTTCAGCATCGAACCACCCACAGCGGCGAGCACGGCCCGTTGTCGCACCAAACTCATGACCGACTTTGGCTAGGTGAGCGCCCACATCATCAAAGAGTTCGGTTGGGAACGGACCACTACCTACTCGTGTGGTGTAAGCTTTGGTGATCCCTAGTACATAGTCAAGATACAAAGGGCCGATACCTGTACCCGTTGAGACGCCGCCTGCGGTAACACTTGAGCTGGTAACAAACGGATAAGTACCATGGTCGATATCTAACAGCGTACCTTGAGCGCCCTCAAACATTAGGTTTTTGCCAGCAAGGCGTAACTGATTTAGCTCTTCAGTCACATCACAAACCAAACCGGTCAGCTCTTTTTTCCACGCTTGACACAGCGCATACGTGTCATCAAAGTCGATAGCATCAACTTCATAGTACTGAGTAAGCTGGAAGTTATGATAATCAATAAGGTTTCTAAGCTTTTCTTCTAAATCGTTACGGAACAAATCAGCAAGCTTAATAGCTCTGCGAGCCACTTTATCTTCATACGCCGGACCAATGCCGCGGCCTGTAGTGCCAATCTTGCCTGAGCCGCGTTTTAATTCACGCGCTTGATCTAGTGCAATATGGTACGGCAGAATCAATGGGCAATTTGGTGAAATTCTTAAGCGCTCACGAACAGGAACATTATTATCCTCAAGCTCTTTCATTTCAATAAGTAAAGCTTTTGGCGAGAGTACAACACCGTTACCGATATAACAGGTCACCCCTTCACGTAAAATGCCAGACGGTATTAAATGTAGTACGGTCTTTTTACCATCAACAACTAGGGTATGGCCTGCGTTATGACCCCCTTGAAAACGAGCAACTGCGGAGGCTTTTTCGGTCAGTAAATCAACAATCTTACCTTTACCTTCATCGCCCCACTGGCTACCTAGTACTACAACATTTTGTCCCATAACAAATCCTTAACCGCTTCAATTAAACTAAAAAACTTTGGAAATACTTAAATTATGAAAATGATAATTTTTAAAAAAACATTAACTTTAAATAAAAAAATGAAATAAAAAACGAATATGATTAATAAAATAGAGTATATGTTCTGTATCTTATTAAGTTACTATCCTTTTTTTTGTGACTATTATTTTTCGAGTGACTATCCCTTTGCACCTAATAATGAAGGATTACAACGGTTTAAAATTAATATAAATTTTTAAGCAATAACAAGATATTAATTTCAAACAGGCTAACCTACCTCAAAGTGCTTGTAATACCCAATCATTGTTTTCCAAAACAAGAATATGAGTTACTCCTTTTGGCTTGTCCTCTTTGCTTAAAGGGCGAATCACTCTATAACCCTCAGCACGAAGTTCAGATATTTTTGTATTTAGTGTATTCAAATCTTGATGTAATTTATCTCTATTATCGCCAATACCACTACTATTATTGGTTGCTCGATTGCGCATATTTTGTATTTCAGCAATATCATCGAAGTTTACCAATATTAGCTTCGTCTCATTTATGCTAATTAAACGCTGTAAACGCGTCACTTCTACGCTAAACCCAGTTGCGCTACGTGAAGGTATTTCTTCTGCTAACGTATCAGACGAATGCTGACCTGTTATAAAGCTGTGGCTATTAAAACGCCCGCCCCGAACCACGGCTTGAGACTCATTGCCGAAGTATCCATTAAACACGATGCCGGTATGATAATGATAACCAAGCTCTGTAATATCTACGCTCACATTACCGCCAAGATCGCCGCTAATATAAGCCGCCATAACTTGCACATCTTTGATGGCATCATTAATTACAGAGTCTTTATTTGCCGCATCGGATAAAGCGTCTTTTAGCGCTTGCATGTCATGCCCATATACGGCCAAGTGATAAAAATCATTACCCATAGGCAAATCACTACAGACATTTTGTAGTTCAGGTAGTGCTTTATTGGCATATAGATTAATAAGCGCTGATGCATCATTGTCAGATAAACCTGCCAGCTCCTTGAGACGAGCAAATATAGCTACTTGGCCTATATCGATGTGTAGCTTTTGCTTTAAATCTAAAGTATCGAGCAAACAATAAAGAACCTCTATAAGTTCTAAATCTGCATCTAAACTGTCGCTTCCAAAAATTTCAGCTCCCAATTGAAGCGGTGTACGTGAGCCGAACAAGCCATTAGGCAGGGTACGAATAACATGACCTGCATAGCAATAGCGGGCTATTTTATCCGCTTTACTGAGCTTATTTAAATGCGCATCTATACGGAGTATTTGCGGAGTAATATCAGCTCTCACACCCATCAAACGGCCTGAAAGTTGGTCAATAATCTTAAAGGTTTGGCGTTTTAAGTCTTCTGATGCATTGCCAAGCAAAGATTCGGTAAATTCAATCATTGGCGGGCAAATGAGCTCATAACCACGATTTACTAATAAACGGGTTAACTTATATCGCAGCCATTCTTGTTTTTGAGCTTCGTTAGATAACAAATCACTAACACCATCTGGCAATAGCCAAATATTTTCAATATCTGAAACCTGTGACAGCTTATCCGCGGTTTTATTTTGAACATTACTGGAGGGTGAACTATCAGACACGAGTAATCCTTGTTTGGAGACATCAGAGTGTGTGTATTGAGATTTATTAAATATATCTTAGGTACACACCGCATTTGGATGCCATTACCAAATCGCTAGTTAAAGTGTTTTAGGTCTTATGATATGTAACCGACCCTATTTACTCATAATTATAAATGTAGTTTGAACAAGGCACTTATTAAAGTATTACCTTTTATAGTCGCATATTAATCGCATACGGGTGTTGCAATTAATAAAATAATTCAAGTCATACCGAATTTTAAAATTAACATATCGAGAAAAACGAGTGCAAACGTTACAAGTAGTAGGTTCAGCGGATTTGGCAGCGATAGGTTGTTTTTTAAGAAAAGGTATAGCTTGTTTTATTCGACTCAATCTTAATTCTATTTGAAACAAACCCTTAGTCTAGCATAGCTCTCTTGTTTCGACTAGCCAGACTATAAACAATTATTAAGTTCTGTTGTGAAAGTAAGCGTAGCTTAAAACGTGTTCTTTAAAAATATATAAAGTAATGATTTGCATCAATTTATAGCTTAAACAGATTCAAAAATTTATTGGCCACTTCATTTACTATAAATGTCACATAGAGGTTATGTTAAAATCAAAGCATAGTTATATTTATAGTAACATTTGTCTTACCCTATTTTTAGAGCACTTATATATATGTCTTCAAATCATCCAGACCCTTCTCTTAACCAAAGAAACGTTTTAGGTACTGCCCTATCTAGTTGCTGTTTTGATCCTATCACAGGTTATTATCGTAATGGCTTTTGCCATACTGGGCCTCATGATGTCGGTCAACACACGGTCTGTGCCAAGATGACGAGCGAATTTTTAAACTTTTCGGTCAAAACCGGTAACGATCTTGTGACGCCGATGCCAGAATATGGCTTTAGTGGCCTTCAACCTGGCGATTATTGGTGTGTATGTGCTTTACGTTGGCTTGATGCATTAGATCACGGCGCCGCACCTCAGATTAAACTTGAAGCATGTCATGAAAGCTTATTAGATTTAGTCGACATGGATACTCTTAAACATTATGCATTATAGTTATCAGCATGCCTCATTCTAATCAGTCTAAGACTACGGATTATCAGTATGCCAAGTCTTTGGAAGCTGATATCTTAATGCAATCTAGGCATATCTTACAGTCGACAAAGCCTGAAAGTTTTGCAAACGATCATGAAGAAAAGCAAACCTCTGAGCTGTTGTCATCAACCATGCCCGTATACGATCCTGATGCCGAACGTGTTGAAGATTTTGAACGTTCAGGCATCAATGAAATTGTCAATTGTTGTGTATATTCTAGAAAATCAGGTGAGTTTATACAGGAAATTGAACTCGATGATGTTGCAGATCAACTTGCAAACAAGGATCATTTTATCTGGCTAGGTCTTTATGATCCCAATATAGATACTATCCATAAAGTAAAAAACGCTTTTGATATTCATGAGCTGGCATTAGAGGATGCGTTTAATGAAAATCAGCGTGCTAAAGTCGAAAATTATGGACAAGACTCTATATTCGTCGTTGTGCGTACCGCTTATTTAGCTGAAAATACCATTCATTATGGTACGACCTCGATGTTTATGGGTAATAACTACATTATTTCCATTCGCACAGGAGCATCCCACTCTTATGCTCCTGTACGCGCGTATTGTCACAAACGCCCTGAAAAAATGCGTATGGGCCCGGTATTTGTATTACACGCCATCCTTGATTATGTCGTAGATAGCTATTTACCTATTACTGACAGCTTGGCTGAGTACTTAAAAGAGCAAGAGCGCATTATTTTTTCATATAACTTTAGCAAGAATACGTTGCAAAGCCTTTATACATTGAAGTCTCAATTAGTACATATGCGCGCCGTTATGTTACCCGTTCAGGACATATGTAATTTTTTTATCAATCATAAAAAGACAGAGCTTGCTACTTCATTTCCTAATGCAGCAAAACCATATTTTAGAGATATCAATGACCATTTACTTAGGGCATTAGATGCGGTAAATGGACTTAATGAGATGTTGAGTGTCGCTATGGATACTTATATGGCCATGGTGAATATGGGGCAGAACGAGGTCGTGCGTAAGTTAGCAGCGTGGGCGGGTATACTTGCAGTGCCAACAGCAGTTGCAGGTATATATGGCATGAACTTCGATATTATGCCCGAATTACATTATGAATATTCATATTACATCATTCTGGGTTTGATTTTTTTGACGTGTTTAGTGCTATATCGCCAATTTAAGAAGTCAGGTTGGCTATAACTTAATAACATTTTTGATGTCTTACTATTGATAACCAGACACTAATATAAGCTAAAATTTTCGCCCTAAATAAACATCTAATGTTTTGACGCAATATTATGATTAATGGTCTTTATCGCGCACTTTTTTATGATTATCTTCGGGTCGTCCAAACTGATTTGACGTCCATGTCAGCAGTACAATAGACAGGCTTAGCACAAAAATAGAAACAGTAATGGTCATCAATAGCCACAAATGATAAGTATCGGACACGGCTTGTACATCTACAACCAAATGTCGTGATAAGGCAGTAATGGCGATATAGATAAGAAACTGGACAGGCAATCGATGCGTCTTAAAATAAATACCAATCATTGCTAATAATTCTAAATAGATGAATAGCATCAAAATATCTTTTAAAGCAGCTTTGCCTTTTTCTAAAATCCCAATAAACTCAGCACCTGCTGCCCATATCACAACAGCACATATCACTAGCAATACAACATAGTGACCAACATCTACCATCAACTCGCCAAAGCTTTGAACTCGATCGTGCCATTTTTTATTATCAAACATTCAAAGCCCCTCTAAGTTTCACTTAATAGTTTGATGCAATCGTAAAAAGCCTGTCAATAATCATTCTTGTTTTTGATTAAGGCGTTATAGCTAGTCAAGCTAAGCTAATCGCATTTAGCAAATAGATTTTAGCAAATCGATTTTAGCTAAACGGGTATAACTACATAGCTGCCGCTTTCTCAGCCGCCTCAACAGTCTGACGTATCAAGGTATTAATTGTCATAGGTCCTACGCCTCCTGGTACTGGCGTATAAGCTGAGGCAATTGAATCAATGCCCTTAAGCTCAATGTCGCCCACACCGCCCTCATCCGTTGGGTGAAAGCCTGCATCTACCACAACTGCGCCCGGTTTGATCCACTCCTTTTTGATCAGTTCAGGAACACCTACCGCACCAACCACAATATCCGCACGCCCAACATGGTCTGATAAGTTTTGAGTTCTAGAATGGCAGGTCGTTACTGTACAGTTCGCATTCAATAGCATTTGTGCCATAGGCTTACCCAAAATAGCACTTCGACCTACGACTACTGCATGTTTACCTGCAAAATCAATGCCATTATGGTCTAATAAATACATAATACCTTGCGGTGTACATGAGCCATAAGCGGGCTCACCCATACTCATACGCCCAAACCCAAGTGAGGTAACGCCATCCACATCCTTGGCCAAATCAATGGCATCAAAGCATGCGCGTTCATCAATTTGTTCAGGTACTGGATGTTGTAGCAAGATACCGTGTACGTCTGGGTTACGATTTAACTCATTTATCTTATTTAAAAGCTCATCTGTCGTCGTTTCTTCTGGCATTTCTACACGCATAGACTCCATACCAACTCGTTTGCACGCATTTCCCTTCATGCGAACATACGTTGCTGAAGCAGGATCACCCCCCACTAATATGGTCGCCAATATAGGCGTACGACCAGTATTCTTAATGAGATCAGAAACGCGTTGACTAAGTTCTGTCTCAATTTGTTTAGCAAGTGCTTTACCATCGAGACGTGTGGCAGTGGTTTGGGTCATATAAAGCTCCATAATCCAAAAATTTTATACGGTAAATTTACAATACTAATAGTGTATTAATAGATCTTTTCTTATTCATTAAAAGTTATGCATTACAACTTTGCTTTTTATACGGTTATTGTACCCTATGATCTTAAAATAATCAGACCCTGTAAGTACATTAATAGCGTTTTTTTATCATTAGCTATGTTTATCGATAAATGGGTATCTTTAAATGAGCACCTATAAATACATACTTATAATTCAAATTTTTTAATAAATCAAAGCTATCAATTCGATAGATGTAATTTGAAATTTATACAGATTTAAGTTACTCTATGTTTCGCAAATTTTGCTGTTCATACCTGTTTAATTTGTATTCAAATGATTTTTATTAAACGGATCAAGTCATATTTATTATCAGATTATGAATAGCTAAATAGTATCGGCCGATGCCATAAAGACCTCTATGTCTTAGTATTTGCATTAGCCTCAATTTGGAAAGCCCATTTTGGTTTATTTAAATCATCGTATTTATTTTAACTTGTTATATGCATTGGGTATTACCTTTGTCAAACTTATAAGATAATTGAAGACTACTATCTTATTACTTTCAATAAAATAAAAAACATTACCACAATTTTGAGAAGAAGATATCTCTTAAAGGTGTGCTTTTTATGTGAATTTATACTTTATGTGAACGTCAATTTAAGACTAACTTAGACTCTGAGAATTAGTTAGATTCTGAGAATTTGATGTAACAAATTTGATATTGCGTTTAATATTGTGTTTGATATTACGTAAAGTTTTATACATTTGCTCTAGCTTCAGTTCTTTCCTTAATAGCTATTTAGTAGCTTTATGCTTAGTTTCTTTATACATCGGCATCGCTATGCATTATCTTTGATTGATATGCTGATGTTACAACTGGCCTGTCCTATTACACCATAGTACAGGCATTTTTTTGTCCAAAATATGAGCCAAAAGTTTTTAGATATGAATTGAAGCTGGACTTAAATAAGGATGGTGACATTAGAAATATGTAGATCAACCACAGTCATCATTTTTTCTTAAATTTGATTAAGGAGAATGATTTGCAAGCTCAAGAACTGTTTCAATTTTCAGCATGGGCTATCATCATTATGATGCTGGCTTTTTATGGGGGGACTTATTTACTCTCATTAGTGATTAAGAAGGAAAAAGAAAACACCTCAGGTTTTATGGTTGCTGGTCATGGGGTTGGGTTTGGTATGGGCGCTGCTAGTATGACAGCGACCTGGATTTGGGCGGCGTCTTTTTATGCCGCAGCTACTTCGGGTTATAAGTATGGATTATCAGGCCCTATTCATTATGGATTTTGGGGCGCACTGATGATTCTATTCATATATCCATTTGGTATGCGCTTTCGCCAGTTAGCTCCTAATGGTCATACCTTAGGTGAATTAATTAATGCTCGACATGGATCCTCAAGCCAATTGATCTTAGCAGTCTCAAACCTGATGGGTAGTTTAATTAGCTTGATGGTCAATTTTACCGCGGCAGGTGCTTTGGTTTCGGTATTATCACCTTTATCCTTCCAGACGGGGGTATTTATCGCTGCTGTCGGGGTACTTAGCTATACCCTAACTTCAGGCTTTCGCGCTTCAGTATTTACTGACTTTGCACAGCTGGTAGCTTTAATGGCAATCGGTGTAGTGATTATTCCAGCGGTCTTATTCGCTATGGGTGGCCCACAGGCCATGGTAGATGGTCTACCAAACTTAACTGCTCAGCAGCAAGATTTCTTCTCATCAGAAGCTTTCTTACAGCAAGGAGCCCCATACTTTGTGGCTGTATTGGCTTATGCGATAGGTAACCAGACCATTACCCAGCGCTTATTTGCAATTGATAAATCTAAAATTAAAGCCACTTTCTTTACTGCAACCGTAGGCTACGCAGGTATTGTGATTGGTTTAGGAATGATTGGTCTGATGGCATTGACCGTAGGTATACAGCCGCTTGATGGTGATATGAATAACTTAATCCCACAAATGGTAAGCACATACCTTCATCCTGTATTTATTGCCTTGTTTTTTATATTGGTTATTGGGTCTCTGTCATCTACTGCTGACTCAGACTTATCGGCGCTTTCAACCATTATGATGGCAGATGTATATGGTAAAAACATAGCCAAAGACAATCCAAACCCCAAAAAAATGATGATTGTTGGACGTGCCACCATGGTAGTTGCAACTGCTTTAGGTTTAATTTTTGCCAGTTTAAAGCTGGATATACTTGTCATGTTGGTCTTCGTTGGTGCGCTTTGGGGCGCCGTGGTCTTTCCAGTTATTGCTAGCGTATTTTGGGATCGAGTAACTAATCTAGCTTTTACCGCTTCAGTTATCGTCGCATTATTATTCTTCTGTATTGCTCGTTTTGAGCTATTGCCTATAGAAGGCGGTATTGCCTTAATGTTTGAAATCTTTGCAAGCGTTGGCGCTGCGGTAGTCATAGGCTTAATGGTATTTGGCTTTTTCGGACGCAAATTAGGCATCATCGCCGCTTTTATAACTTTAGTATTAATGCTTATCTACGCCACAGGGTTCCTTCGTGATTATGAGGTATTATTATCTTCATTAACTGCCTATGGTGTCAGTACAATAGTTTGTGTCGCATTGAGCTTACTGAATAAAGAGCGCTTTGATTTTGATTTAATCAAAGAGCGTGTCGGCAGCTATGACAAACCAAACACGCAAGAATCATCTTCATCTTGATTACCGTTTGAATTGTCACTGTACATAGTTTTAAATCATATTTTATTTGTATTCTAAATATAAGGAGGTAAATATGAGCACATTTGCTTACGGACTGTATATTTTAATTTGGCCTGCAATAACTTTAGGTGTATTGATTCTGATTTGTAATGCCACCTATCGAGATGCTAAAAAAGCGAAAGCACAGAATAAAGAAATAGTTTAACCATTACTGATAAACGGTTAATTTGTTGGATCATTCAAAGCATACTTTGTTTAGTTTACGAATATAGTTTAAGTATCATATTTAGGTTATATGATTTAATTACTATGTTTATAGACAATCTAAGTATGCTTTTTATTTTGTTCAAACTATTGAATAACGTTAATAGCTTTGAGTATAAACAAAATAACTTATATAATTTAAATATAGTCGTTTATAACCCTTGTAATTTAATTTCAATTTGCTATTATAGTTCACCTCAAATGGCTGGGTGGCAGAGTGGTTATGCAGCGGATTGCAAATCCGTGGACGCCGGTTCGATTCCGACCTCAGCCTCCAAATTATTCTTAAAGCTTTTATATGTTTGAGAAAATAAGTGTTGACGCATATTGATTTTATGATAATATACGCGCACTTAATGAGTTGCTAAAGGTTAGCAATTTAGTTTAAAAGTTTTGCCCGGGTGGTGAAATTGGTAGACACAAGGGATTTAAAATCCCTCGATCGCAAGATCGTGCCGGTTCAAGTCCGGCTCCGGGTACCATATTTTAGTTATAAGAAGAAAGGCTTCCAAGCAATTGGAAGCCTTTTTTTGTTTGGGTGTTTTGTAGGTTTTAAATACCCTTATAATACCTAGATTACATGAGTATTAGAACTAAATACTTATAAGATTATATCGCATAGTAACTTCTTACAATCAGTTTTAGCCTGATTATAAATGTTAACACTAGTTTAATTTACATGGTCGAGTAGTAGTTATTAATAAGAACTAAGGGTAGCTTGTTAGAAAATTCAAACTGTCCATTTAAATAAAAAATATCTACTTCTGCACTCTTTACTATATATGTTAATCAGACTTCCGCTTTTTAATAATTTTATATATGCACCCCATTGCAATACCTAGTATTAGGCCTACTATTCCAAAAAATGTAATATGCACTGTTAGTTCAGTTAAAATATTCATAAGCTCTCTTAGATTTATATTTAAAAAAGTATTAAGTATTGTATTAAGCCCTATTCGAAGCCCACAATCCTTCAGGATAAATATGCTGAGCCTTAATAGTAGGATATCCGCTAAACTTTAGCTGCAATGATTCGTTATCTGGCGTTAAAGTACATACCGAACCTAAGGGAAAGCTATGCTTGCCAGCCACATGCCCAAAAGGCATTCCTGTAAATACAGGCAAGCCTGTGATACGCTTTAACTGCTTTATAACTACCCCCATATCATATCGAGCATCATAACTGTCTTCTCCCGTACCACTAAATGCGCCCAATACAATGGCTTGTTGATTCTTAAAGATACCTGCTAAATACAGACTATACAACATACGCTCTACTTGATAGGGCTGCTCACCAACCTCCTCTAAAAATACAATACCTCCGCTTGGACTTGGCAGATAAGGACTTCCTACCAAAGCCGACATCACACTTAAGTTGCCACCCCAAAGGACACCTGAGAGAGGTCGCTTTAACAACGAATACTGCTGCTCCGGTAAGGGTATAACTAAGTTTGGGTTGGTAATGGCATTAACAAACGCTTGGCAGCTCACTTTATCTGGTTGTTTTTTGCCAAACTCGCTGTACAACATCGGTGCTGATAAGCTACTCATATTACCTTGTGCCAATAAAGCACATTGAAGCGCAGTCACATCACTAAAGCCTGCAAATATAGTCCCCTGCTCTTTAAGAATATGCCCAAGTGATATCCAGTCAATATGCTCAAGTAAGCGAATAGCACCATAACCACCTCTTATAGCCATCAGCATTTTAGGGGCTGGTACCGCACCAGTTGCAATGTTCTGTAAGTCGCTAGCCCGCTGCTGATCCGTTCCGCCAAAGCGTAGATACTGTCTGCGCATTATGTCGGGATTTTGAATATCAAAACCAGCACAAGCTAACCGCTTTACGCCTAATGTGTTTCTGGACTCATTCAGCCCAGCATTAGAGCTTGCAAACAAACGAGTGGAAATGATGGGTGTACTGCATTTAAGATTATTGATCTTTAGGTTATCGTTCTTATTTATATTGTCATTTTGGTGATTAAGGTCATTAGAGTTATTAGGATTAGAGTTATTAAACAAACTCTTATCAGAAGATGTAAGCGTCTTAGTGTTTGCCTTTTTTGGATAACTTCCCAATATACTCAAGCCACCGATACCGAACGCGGTTAGCTTTAGAAATCGTCTACGGTCTAAACTTGTTGTATTAAGCTCTATAGAGTGTTGCGAATCACTCATACTCACCTCAAATCAATGAATTAGATATATCTTGTATCATATCTAAAACCCAAAACCTACTGTTGTCTACGTTATAATATTGGAACAAAAAAACATAAGTTATTCTAGTCCATGTTCCTAGTCACTGTTTAAATCTTAATATTAACTTTAATGACTTTAATTGTATTTAGGGTCATTTTAATATCATTTTAATATCATTATTATAGGAATTATTATGAGTTATACATTCAATCGTACCTATCCTCATACCCGTTTACGTCGTTTAAGAGTTCACGATAATGTTCGCTCAATGATACGTGAAGTTGAGCTACATCCTAAACACTTTATTGCTCCTGTCTTTGTATTAGAAGGTGAAAATCAGCGTGAGGCCGTGGCTAGCATGCCAGGTGTCGAACGGTTATCAATTGATCTATTAATAGAATACGCCAAAGAGCTACTTGCTGAGGGTGTAACCACAGTTGATATTTTCCCTGTAATCGATAGCAGTTTGAAAACTGAAGATGGCCGTGAAGCTTATAATCCTGATGGATTGACGTGTCGTGCGGTCCGTGCGCTAAAAGAACATGTGCCCGAGATGGTTGTTATGACAGATGTGGCATTGGATCCTTATACCACACATGGTCAAGATGGGTTAATAGATAACTCAGGCTATGTTATTAACGATGAAACAGTTGATGTTTTAGTGGAGCAAGCACTGGCACATGCGCGTGCTGGGGCAGACATCATCTCCCCGAGTGATATGATGGATGGACGTATTTTGGCTATGCGAGAAGCACTAGAAACAGAAGGTTTTGCGAATACGGCATTGATGGCATATTCTGCTAAATATGCTTCGGCATACTATGGCCCTTTTCGCGATGCTGTCGGTAGTGCAGGTAACTTAAAAGGCGGTCATAAAAAACAATATCAAATGGACTTTGGAAATCGAGCAGAAGCGTTACATGAAGTCGCTATGGATATAAATGAAGGTGCTGATATGGTCATGATTAAACCCGGTCAGCCATATTTAGACCTCATACGTGAGATTAAAAACACCTTTGGTGTGCCAACTTTTGCCTACCAAGTATCTGGTGAATATGCGATGCATAAGGCTGCGATTGAAAATGGATGGCTAACCGATGCTGTTATACTCGAGTCTCTTATTGGATTTCGCCGTGCAGGTGCAGACGGCATCTTAACTTATTTTGCCTTAGAAGCTGCTAAACAGTTGAATGCTATAAGATAATTCTTATTCAGTACTTTAACTGAACTTGTGTAGACCCCTTCCCTAATCTATTGAAGATTGGGGATTTTTTATTAAAAAACAACAATCTGGCTGTCATCTATGCCAATCGTATAGTCAAAGAACTTTAAAGTAGTCACAAGGCAACCAAGTGCAAGTACTACTAGGGTAAGCTTAACGAGGTTAACACCGTGACTCTTTATAAGTTCGCCGACTATAGTTTATTGATTATGTCTTAGCTTATAATCTCAATCATTTTAGTTAAGTTAGTTGTGATTTCATATTGAACCCCTATAATAACCACTCGGTAAAAATTGAAGAACTTTAGCAATTTATTGTAATTATGGATTGGTTTGTTAACCGATTCTATTTTAATGCGTGAAGATAAAGGTGTGCCATGAGTAAGCTTAATCCAAAACAACAAGAGGCGATGACGTATGTATCAGGCCCCCTTCTCGTATTAGCAGGTGCAGGCTCTGGGAAAACTTCCGTAATTACTCAAAAAATCGCCTACCTTATTGAACAAGGCAATATACCCGCCGAGCGAATCACTGCCGTAACGTTTACCAATAAGGCTGCTCGTGAGATGAAAGCGCGTGTCTCCACGCTACTGCCAAAAGATAAAATGCGCGGCTTAACCGTCTCAACTTTCCATCAGTTCGGTTTACAATTCTTACGATACGAGTTGCTACATACTCCATTAAAAGGCAACTTCTCGATCATGGATGCCGATGACAGTAAGCGCCTACTTATGGAGCTTATGATGCGTGATAACTTATCAGGTGCAGAAAGCCGTGAACTGGTTGCCAAAGCCATCAAGTTTATATCAGATTGGAAAAATGATTTGATTGAACCTGATAAAGCGCTAGAAACATTGGATGACCCTGAAGACACCATATTCGCTAATTTGTACGCCCTATATGAGCGAAATTTAAGAGCTTATAATGCCGTAGATTTTGATGATTTGATTGTCTTGCCGGCCAAAATATTGCGTGAAAATCAGCAGCTACGTGATAAGTGGCAAAACCGCATCCGCTATTTACTGGTGGATGAATACCAAGATACCAATACCGCTCAGTATGAGCTCATTAAACTCATTGTAGGTACGACGGGCAAATTTACGGTGGTTGGTGATGACGATCAATCCATTTATGCGTGGCGCGGCGCTCGTCCCGAGAATATGGCGTTATTAAAAGAGGATTTTCCAAAGCTTAAAGTCATTAAGCTTGAGCAAAATTATCGCTCAACCAACCGTATCTTGAACGCAGCCAATACGGTCATTATGAACAATGAGCATTTGTTTGATAAAGCCTTATGGTCAGATAAAGGACAGGGTGAAAAAATACGTATCATCAACTGTCGTAATGATGATGATGAAGCTGAGCGCGTCGCTAAAGAGATTGTCGCGCACAAACTGCGTAATGGTAATGAGTGGGAACAATATGCGGTTTTATACCGCAGTAACTTTCAAGCGCGTATGCTGGAAGCTCAGTTACGTCAGTTCCAAGTACCGTATCAGCTATCAGGGGGTCAATCCTTCTTTTCGCGCAGTGAAATTAAAGATGTCATGGGTTACTTACGCCTCATATTAAACCCTGAAGATGACAGCGCTTTTTTGCGAATTGTAAACACACCTAAACGGGGACTTGGTCCTGCCACGCTTGAAAAACTAGGATTATTCGCTCAAGAACACAGCATTTCGCTTTTGGCAGCTTGTACCCACGGTGGTCTACCGCATGTACTGCCTACAAAAGCCTATAGTACGTTAAAAGATTTTGGAGATTTTATTGAGCATTACACCCGTGAGCTTGATCAGCACCCTGACCCTGTGCCGTTAGTGCGTCAGATGATTGATGAGACCGGTTATATTGATTTTGTGCGTAGTGATGCTAAGACACCCCAACAAGAAAAGAACCGTTTGGATAACATTGAGGTTCTTTATACTAGTATACAAGCGCTTATCAATCGTGCAGATGACGATGATGATAAAACGATTGATGCCGTCATACGCAAACTGGTCTTGCTCGATATGCTTGAACAGCAACAAGAAGAAGAAAATACCAACAAAGTAAATTTAATGACCCTACATGCTGCAAAAGGACTTGAGTTTGACTATGTTTATATTATGGGCCTTGAAGAAGAATTATTACCACACCGTAACTCAATTATAGGAGAGTCGATAGATGAAGAACGCCGACTCATGTATGTGGGTATAACGAGGGCACGCCGCGAGCTTACACTAACGCTTGCAGCTCAGCGTAGAGGGGGTGGCCAAATGCGAACCACAACCCAAAGCCGCTTTTTAGAAGAGATGCCAGAAGAACATCTTGATTGGCCTGCAAATGCAAAAAAGAAAAAAGCCGAGCGTGATCCTCAGCTTGTTGCGAATGAATATATGGCGAACATTAAAGCTTTATTAAAGAAGAAATGATTAGGACGTGTCCCTATTTGAGCAAGAATTACCCTATATATTCAAAAAAAAATTAAGAATATTGTAAAATACACCTTTAATGGCAGGAAGCAATCCTGTCGTTTTTATTTATATTATTTATTCTTTCGTATTCGTGCCTATTGATCTTTACATCTCTACTCTGAGGGCGTCCATGACCATACATACTGAGCACAAGTCCAAATATGAGACCCTGTCAGATAGCTACGACAGTGCAGAAGGCAAACTGATTTATTTGCAAGGACTCGTTGCTGATAAAGACCGCGATTCGATGTCGGAGTTTTTAGAAGATCAAACGGAGTATGAGATTGCTAATCTTCTAGAATCTTTCCCAAGCGATCATCGGCGTATAATTTGGCGTCAAGTGCCTATTGAGCTTAAAGGCGAGGTGTTGGCTGAAGTTGATGATGATATCCGCCCCTCACTGATGAAAAACATGCAGGCGGGCGAGATTGAAACGCTTGCAGAAGATTTGGACGCACAGGATATTGCTGAGATTTTAGATACGGTTGAAGAAGACGTCCGTACAGAGGTCATGTCAAGCCTTAACAATGACGTTCGGCTACAAGTTACTAAGTTAAATACCTATGATGAGAATGAAGTCGGTGATTATATGGATCCCGAAACCATTCAGATTCAAGGCAATATTACCCTGACCCAAGTACAGGAATTCTTGCGTCAAGATCAAGATTTGCTAGACGATGAAGACCAAGAGTTAATTGTTGTAGACGCCAGTCATCAATTATTGGGACTGTTAAGCTTGGTAGATCTGATCAAGTACCCGCAGCATACGCTGGTTGAACGTTGGATCGACCCTGCTATAACCATTAACGATCGTATGGATATTCAAGACGCGGCCGCCATATTTAGGGCAACAGATATTCGCTATGCCCCTGTAGTTAATGGATTTGGTGAGCTGGTCGGTCAGCTCAATGCTGATGATATTATGGAAATCATACAAGATGATGTCGATAGTACAATGAAGCACTTAGCAGGTGTGAGTGATGATGAAGAGTTATTTGCGCCTGTATTACGAAGTGCTAAAAGCCGCAGCGTATGGCTAGGCATTAATCTGTTAACAGCGCTGTTGGCAGCTGTTGTAATTGGTCAATTTGAGGCAGTATTGGCACAAGTTGTGTCACTGGCAATATTAATGCCTGTCGTCGCGAGTATGGGCGGTATATCCGGCAGCCAAACCTTAACCGTGGTTATACGCGGATTAGCAATGGGTCAAATCGCTGGTTCCAACCGATTGTGGCTGTTAAACAAAGAGCTTTGGGTCGGGGCGATAAATGGTATTATTTGGGCAGTTATCATGTCGGCGATAGCACAGCTATGGTTTAATGACCCACTTATTAGTATTGTTATAGGTTGTGCCATTGCCATAAATATGACCGCAGCGAACGTGGCGGGTATTAGCATCCCACTCATGCTTAAACGTATGAATATTGACCCTGCACTATCTGCTTCTGTTATTTTGACAACGGTAACAGATATTGTAGGCTTTATGTCCTTCTTAGGACTAGCAAGCGTTTTGATACTATAAATCTATTTAATACTTAACGACTGGAACACTCATGAATTCTGTACAAGTAAAAATTCTAAACTCAAAGATTGGTAATGACCCTAAGTTTCCGATGCCAACCCGTGCGACAGATGGTTCAGCAGGCATTGATTTGCGGGCTTGTATTGATGAGGCTATCACAATTAAAGCGGGTGAAACCAAACTCATTGGGACAGGTATGGCAATCTACATCCAAGATCCAAATTATGCTGGTATAATTTTGCCACGCTCTGGGTTAGGTCATAAGCATGGAATCGTACTGGGTAATCTTGTTGGGTTAATCGATGCAGACTATCAAGGTGAGCTCATGGTCAGTATTTGGAACCGCAGCGAAGAGGATTTTATTCTAAAGCCAGCTGAACGTATGGCTCAATATATGGTTGTACCCGTAGTACGCCCCTCATTTGAAATAGTGGCTTCATTTACTGAAACCAGTACACGTGGTGAAGGTGGGTTTGGTCATTCAGGGCGAGAATAATCAAATATCATCAGATATTATCAATTATTGTATATACAAATTATGTATGGTTTGTATTAATAAACTATTTAATTTAATTAAATATTAAGTTATTTTTATTATTAAGCTTAATTTTCGTTCTAAAACGTTATGTATAAATCACTCTAGGCGTAATTGTCAGAACGTTAAGATTTTAATATGTTGTTAATTAGGCGTTTTTGAATAACTTATTAATTTGATATTTTTGGCTTGATAATCTATTAACTTAACAATAATTGTATTTGTAATAAAAATGTAAGATTATAATTTATCTTATATTGGAGTCATATAAAGCTGATGCACCCATTTAAAGCGCAGCATGGTTTATTTAAAGCTTACGACATTCGTGGTGATGAAACGTTATTCACCCAAGCTTATATCGAGGCTTTAAGTCATGACTTCGCTAGATATTATGCCCTAACTGCAAAAGCGAACACCATAGTTGTGGGTTATGACGTGCGTCACGCCAGTCAAAGAATCGCTGAATGTATGGCTAAGCACTGCACCAATTGGAATCTAGAAGTTATATGGCTTGGTCTTGTTACCACACCGATTATGGCCTTTTGGGCTAACAAATATGAAGGGCATGGCATAATTGCGACTGCTAGCCATTCAGAAAAACACATATGTGGATTAAAGTGGCTTATCGCTAGCGAGTCTCCTGATGAGCAGTGCATTCAGGATATATACGAGCGATTACAAACTCATCAGATCAATAAGTACGCTGCTAAAAATAAATGCAGCACTGTTAATAGTTTACTAAATACAGCTGCTCCATACGTTACCGATTTAATAGAGAATCAGCAAAACGTCACTACTAGCCATATCACTACTTCATATGTTAAAAAGCTAGTTGCGTCCCAAGTTGCTCAAACCTATATTGATAGCGCCGTTGCGGCAATAGAGTCCATTAACGCTATCCGCGCTCCCAAGCATTGTGCTTTGCACAGTCACATACCTGCAAAACCCATTTATCATCCTATACCTCATCTTGAGGCTACCCGCCTACCTAATCCTCTACCCTTAAGCGATAAGGTCTCAGCGCATAAACCTTTACAACCTTATTTTAATTACAATTCTTTAAGTTCAAATGCTCAAACAAGGTCTAAAGAAAGTACATCTTCGAAGCCTAAAGGTTTTAAAATCGTTATTGATTGCTTAAATGGTGCCACAGGACTTTTTTCAAAAAACTTCTTCTCCCAACATGTTGATTTATTTTCCGAGGTAATTGTTTTAAACCAAGATACTAATGGGGATTTTCCCAAAGGTAATCCAGACCCGATGGAAGCTCATCGCCTTGAAGAACTCAGCCGTTCAGTAATTCATCACCAGGCGGACTTGGGACTGGCTTTTGATGGCGATGGTGACCGGCTCATGGTATTAGACAGTAACGGCAAACCCTTACTACCTGATCATTTACTGTATCTTTTGGCACGAGTATCAATAGAAGATAACGCACATCAAGCTACTAATCCCAGCGTAATATTCGATGTCAAATGCTCCCATCATTTACCAAGACTTATTGAGCAAATCGGTGCCATACCGCAAATGAGTAAGACAGGAAGCAGTATTTTACGCCGCGCCTTACAACATAAGCCGCATAAGCAAAATAACCAGCATAAACCTTCAAAAATCGAAACAACACCCTGCGTGTTATTCGCTGGGGAATTATCAGGCCACTTCCTGTTTAACGACGGTCATTTCCTACTTCATGACGATGCGATGTATGCCGCTTTACGTTTAATAAACTGGTTACGATATCAATCACAGCTCGGTCTTCCTGATAGTCTAACTGAAATAGTCGACGCGCTTCCTACTATGGTCAGTACATCAGATGTTTACTTACCACTACATCGCTATAATCATGCTAACATCGCTAACAGCCCCATAACCACAAATGAGACAACCCATAAACGGACAACCGCGTCTGCACCTATAGTCAAAAAACTCTCTACTCTTTGTGATACCCTTAAAACTCAAAACTATTTTAAATCTCAAGGCATTACGTTAACCTGTATTGACGGATTAAGACTTGATTTCGAACATGGGTTTGGCATTATTCGGCCGTCTAATACTAGCAATAGTTTGACCGTTCGCTTTGCTGCTGATTCGCATACTGACCTTAATGAAATTAAAGCGTATTTCGTTGAATTGTGCCAACGTATCGACTTAGAGCTTGCCAAAGAAGTCGCCCATATTTCTGCGTAAAGTGTGCAGGGTCTCAGTATCAATATTATCTTCGAATGGATAAATTTGAAACATAATTGGTTATGCCTCATGATTTAACCCTTTTTAATCTATCTTAGCGCTGCAAACCACTCCATTTGATAATCAAATAAAGTAGCTAATTTTAAAAAACCAATTTTAAAATAGCTAACTATAAAAACATCAAATTTATGAAGGCTTTACCTTATAATATAGTGTATGTATTAATATCATCTTAATAAGACAATTTAATTAAGAATTTTTTCGCAATGAATCAACTTTCTTCAAAAGAGCCCTCTATGTCATTAAATTTAGCTGAAGCCAAAACCACCGCTGAAGTGTTAACCACTGCGTTACCTTACATTCAACGTTTTGAAGACAAAATTATAGTTGTAAAATATGGGGGTAACGCCATGACAGACCCTGTTCTTGAAAGCTCATTTGCGCGAGATATTGTACTGCTTAAAACAGTTGGCTTACATCCAGTCGTCGTGCATGGCGGCGGGCCTCAAGTAGATAGTTTGCTAAAAGAGTTGGGTCGTCAGTCAGATCGTATTGATGGTATGCGCGTCACTGATAAAGCGACGATGGATGTGGTTGAAATGGTCTTAGGCGGTAGTGTTAACAAGTCAATTGTCAGCCTCATAAATCAGCATGGCGGCCGCGCCATCGGACTTACCGGTAAAGATGCCAACCTAATTCTGGCAAAAAAGCTATTTATGAGTAAAGCTGATGAAAAGGGTGTCAATCAAGACATTGATTTAGGGTATGTTGGGGATGTCGTTAGTGTCAATAAAGATGTCATTATGATGCTCATTAGATCCAATTTTATTCCTGTTATAGCGCCCATTGGGGTTGATGAAGCTGGGGACAGTTACAACATCAATGCAGATTTGGTTGCGGGAAAAGTCGCTGAGTTTATAGGGGCTGAAAAACTAATGCTGCTGACTAACATCAAAGGTGTTATGGACAAAAGCGGTCAGGTTATGACCGGACTTACGCCTAAAAAAGTCGATACGCTTATAGAAGACGGCACCATTTCTGGCGGTATGATTCCGAAAATACAATGTGCGCTGGATGCGGTACGTGGAGGCGTAAAAAGTGCGGTTATTGTGGATGGTCGGGTTCCGAATGCCACCTTACTTGAAATCTTTACTAATGAAGGGGTGGGTACCTTGATTAGCCGAAATCTAAAAAAAGCGTTAAGTTAAATAAAAAAAACCGAGCCCATCCTGAATTCTGTGTAACTGCAATTTAGATTAAATGCTTACTAACACGCTCATCGAACATAATCATAAATCGATTAAGAGCAGACGTCCAGTTACGGATGGGCATCGACCACTTTTTAGACGCCTGCTGAGTCGCTAGATAAACAACCTTTAACGCCGCTTGATCAGATGGGAATATCTTACGCTTATTCACAGCGGTACGAATCACGCTATTTAATGACTCGATAGCATTGGTCGTATAAATGGCTTTTCTAATGTCTTTCGGGTAATCAAAGAACACGGTTAAGCCCTCCCAATTATTGCGCCAAGAGGTAACCACATGCGGGTATTTATCGCCCCAGATCTCATTAAACTGCTCAAGGCTAGCCTCTGCCAGCTCAAGCGTATCAGCACCATAAACCGCCTTTAAACCAGCCGCTACTTTTTTTCTATCTTTCCATGGTACAAACTTCATAGAGTAACGTACCATATGCACAATACATAGCTGAACCTGTGTGTTTGGATATACCGTATTAATTGCCTCGCTAAAGCCTTTTAAACCATCCACACAGGCAATAAGAATATCTTGAACCCCACGGTTTTGTAGTTCAGTGAGAATACCTAGCCAGAACTTAGCGCCTTCATTCTCCGATAGCCACATACCCAGTAGCTCCTTTTTGCCCTCAAGATTGACGCCTAAGGCCAGATAGATGGCTTTATTAATGATTTGCTTGTCTTGACGTACTTTAACGACAATGCAGTCTAAATATACGATAGGATATAAGCTACTTAGTGGACGATTCTGCCATGCTGTGATGTCATCTATGATGTTGTCAGTAACCCTTGATACGAGACTGGTTGAGATATCAACGTCATAGATATCTTTGATACTCTCAACAATCTCAGTGGTTGTCTGGCCTTTGGCGTAAAACATGATGATTTTATCATCGAGCCCAGTGATACGAGTTTGATGCTTTGCAACCAATACAGGATCAAAGCTTCCTTCACGGTCTCTGGGTGTAGATACTTCAATCTCACCTGTGTCACTGCGCACTGTCTTTTTGGTGTGACCGTTGCGCTTGTTTGGGGTATCCGCCTTTTCATGCTTAGGATAGCCTAGATGCTCTTCCATCTCGGCTTCTAATGCAGTGTCAATAAATGACTGCATGAGCTCTTTTTGAAATGCTTTGATGTCTTCAAAGCTGCCAACGTGTTTGGCCATTTGTTCGGCTAGTTTTTTTAGTTCTGTTTGTTTTGTCATTGCTTATTCTCCTTTACTATGGATTATAAGCAGTTACACAAAGTTTGGGAAAGTCTC